>JAFQEZ010000063.1 GCA_017398805.1 Bacteroidaceae bacterium
AGAGTAAAGGGGATTAACATTTTGAACGGTATCTTCAGTGCCAATGACAGTTAATAATCTTTATCCTTTACTGCTTCTGTCCGCTTGCGAAGATAGCGATTTCTCGCTATCTTCGTTCCTTTATGCAAATATAGAATGACACCACCGGTTATGTATGTGCTGATATATTCTCTTATCTCATTAGGATTGGAAGCCCTCAATGCAGCAACAGTATCGGTATGTAGATAGTTCACAGCCTCACCATACAACCAGAGCATGTAGAGATTCATCATCAGTATCACCAATGCAATCAACATCAAAGAATACTCATACACCAGGCAAAACGTCCTGTTCTTTATAAGCAAAGGCAAAGTAAGCAGATAACATAGAAGTATGCCGCTTGTAAGCTGTATATCCGGGAATTCCTCACGCTCGACAATCAAGAATAATATATCTGGCAGGTAAAGCATCAGGTAAAGCATCACAAAGAATGCCGGATGCGCAGCTATAGGCTTTGCAACGCATTTAAAGAATGTTGAGAAATCTTTTTTGACCTGTTCAATCTCCATCTGATTATATATGTAGGCTGTTATATAAAAGGTTGACCCTTGCCTTATAAGGCAAGAGCCAACACCATTAGTCTTATGGTTATTATTACAGCAATCTTGCAAAAAGCTCGATAGCCTGATACTCGGGCAAGCCAATCTTGTTGAAAAGTGCAGCTGTACCCTGTGTGCGCTCCTCAGCGCGCTGCCAGAACTCGCGTGCATCCTCGCCCGGGAACGGAACGATATCCTTCTGCGAGAGGTGACGGAAGATAGCATGACGCTTGCGGATAAGTTCCTCGGGACTGAGGGGCACTGCCATGTCGGCAACTGCCAGATCCCACTCCTGCCATGCACCGCGGTAGAGCCATATGTGGCACTCCTTTGCCCAAGGCTCATCCTTTACCTCCTCGAATGCACGCAGCACAGCCTCGATACATACACGGTGTGTGCCATGAGGGTCGGTAAGGTCACCTGCTGCATAAATCTGGTGGGGTTTTACCTCACGCATCAACGCCTTTACAATCTCAATATCATCATCGCTGAGCTTGCCCTTCTTTATTCCGCCTGTCTCATAGAACGGCAAGTTGAGGAAGTGAGCATTCGTGCGGTCGTTCAAACCGATTGAACGGCATGCTGCACGTGCCTCGGCACGACGGATAGCGCCCTTAAGGTCGAGCAGGCGGCGTGGTTCGGGCTCGCCCACCTTTTTATTGGCAATAATCTCGCGAATCTCATCAAAAGCATCTCCGAAGCCCATCTCCTTGGCTGTATCGATATTCTGCAGCACAACATCATCGTACACTGCCACGTTACCCGAAGTCTGGTATGCAACATGTACATCGTGCCCCTGCTCTATGAGACGGTTGAATGTACCACCCATTGAGATTACATCATCGTCGGGGTGCGGAGAGAAGATAATCACCCTCTTGGGGAAAGGAGTCGACGGCACGGGGCGTGTAGAGTCGTCGGCATTGGGCTTGCCGCCCGGCCAACCTGAGATTATATGCTGAATCTCGTTGAATACACGGATGTTTATCTGGTCGTATGAACCCACACGGTCGAGAAGGTCGGACAGCGAGTTCTTGATATAATCCTGACGGGTCAGCTTGAGAATTGGCTTGTCCACTGTCTGACAGAGCCAGATGACAGCCTTGCGTATGAGCTTGTCGCTCCACTCCTGTGGAGGAGCTATCACCCACGGTTCCTTAACACGTGTAAGTTCCTGAGCAGCAGCTTCGTCAATGACAACCTGAATATCGTCATGGTCCTGAAGGAATGTTGCAGGAAACTCCTCATTCACTTCGCCTTCGATTAGGTCTCGTGCAATACGCGCCTTCTCCTCGCCCCACATCATAAGAACAATCTTCTTGGCACTCATAATAGTCTCAAGACCCATTGTTATAGCCATTTTGGGAACCTCATTAGGATTTGAGAAGAACTTGTCCTGATTCTTGCGTGTGTTGTAGCTGAGCTGTACCACGCGGGTTGTGGAGTGAGCATAGCTACCCGGTTCGTTAAAACCTATCTGTCCCAGTTCTCCAACACCCATTATCATGAGGTCTACATTGCCGTTTACCATCTGCTCATACTGACGACAGTAGTCATTAAGTTTTTCAACAGGCACTGTTCCGTCGGGGAAGTGAACGTTTGCTGGGTCAATATCAATGTACTTGAGAAAATCCTCATTCACCCTGTGGTTACGGCTCTGAGGAGACGATGCTGCCATCGGATAAAACTCATCAAGGCTATAAACTTCCACGTTGGCAAAGCTAACCTCACCTGCATTATATCTCTTTACAAGCTCATTGTAAAGACCGAGTGGAGTACGGCCTGTAGAAAGACCGAGTACAAAAGGCTTGTCGCCCTTATGTCCCTTGATGGCGTTCACCACAATGTCTGCGGCTCTCTGCACACCCTCACTCTCCTGGGCACAGATACGTGTTGGAACTTTCTCGAACTTGCAAATACTTTCTATTGAAGCCAATATCGGCATCTCACCGATTTTGGGAAGTACAAAATTAGGATTCATAATCTTTAAAATTTTAATTGTTAGTTATTTAGTAAAGTTATTTATTTAATTTCTCATTTTCAGTTTTCACCTTTCAGTTTTCAGCTTTCCGTTTTTACCTTTCAGTTTTCAGTTTTCAGCTTTCAGCTTTCCATTTTTACCTTTCAGTTTTCAGCTTTCCGTTTTTACTTCCTCCATTCCATTACCTTGGATGCAGGTTCGCCTTTTTCTATAAGGGTCTTCATATAACGCATATATGGATCGGTATGACGGAAGAACATCTTGTATCCTTCGCACAGTACGTTCATATACGGCTCACCGTTCTGTGCATAGGCAAAACGGTGCTTGGGGCACTCGCCGTGACAAAGGAAGTAGTAGTTGCAACGCTTGCACTCCATGGGAAGGGCATCACGTTTGTCACGTCCGAAACTCTGCTGCTCCTCACTACGGTACATATCGGCAAGGTCACCTGTCATAATGTTGCCCAAGCGGTATTCGGGATAGACAAAATGGTCGCACGAATAGACATCGCCATTATGTTCTACCACCATTCCGTCGCCACATATCTCACCGAAGGCGCATAAAGGGGGCTGCACACCACACCAGTTGGCAAGTGTAACGTCGAAAAGCTGGACAAAGCAGTTGCCGACATCGTACTTCACCCACTCGTCAAAGACATCGCACATGAACTTGCCGTATGCAACAGCCGACACTGACCAAGGTGCTTGAACTGCATCTTCCTCGTCGGGAGAGACAATGAGCGGACGCCTGCCCGGGCGCTCTCTCACATACTCCACGACAGGAAGGAACTGTATATAGTTGCATATCGAGCGCAGATAGCGGTACACCTCTACCCCACGTCCCTCGCTACGGGCATTCACGGTAGAGAGTATATTGAAATCCACGCCACACTGCTTCATCATCTCAGCGGCACGCAACACACGGGCGAAAGTGGGTGCGCCACCGCAATCTCGACGGAAGGCATCGTGTACATCCTCCGGACCATCAAGCGACAGACCTACCAGAAAATTATTCTCCCTGAAGAAGGTGCACCACTCTTCGTTTACAAGTATACCGTTAGTCTGCAAAGTGTTCTCGATGACCTTATCTCCGGCATATTTCTTCTGCAGTTCCATTGCCTTGCGGAAGAATGGCAGACCTGCCAGAAGCGGCTCTCCGCCATGCCAACAGAAACTTATCATCTGCTGCGATGCGCCCTCGATATACTTCTTTATATATGTTTCAAGCAGTTCATCGCTCATACGTGGCATGGAACCGCTATATATTTCGCTTTTGTCGCGGTAGTAACAATAGTGGCAGTCGAGGTTACATGCCGATCCGATAGGTTTCACCATTGTCCCGAAGGCCGGTGCCCTTTTCATCTTCGCCACATCACCAAGATGCAGACTGTTCCTTTTGTTACTTCTCATAATCTCTTTTTAGAAATTCAAACAGTTTCTTACTCGGCAATGAACTGCTGCTCGCCATACTGTTTCTGCAGTTTCTTGAGCTTTTTCTTGAGTTTCGCGGTAACTTTCTCGGTTCCCGGTTCACCATATATATTGTTCAGTTCATGCTTGTCGTTACGCAAGTCATAGAGTTCCCAAACGCCATCCTCATAGAAATGGATGAGTTTGTGTGTCTCGGTACGTACGCCCAAATGACGCTTCACAGCATGCTCGTCGGGATACTCATAATAGTGGTAGTAAACACCGTCGCGGTTGGGTTTCCACTTCTTCCCCTTGAGTACGGGAAGGAATGAGCATCCATGGATATCGGAAGGGACCTTTGCACCTGCGGCCTCAAGGAATGTAGGAGCATAGTCGATATTCTGCACCATTGCCATCGATTCTCCTGACACACCGCCCGGGAGGCGTACTATTAGCGGAGTACGGAAAGACTCCTCATACATCCAGCGCTTGTCGAACCAACCGTGCTCACCCATGTAGAATCCCTGATCCGAGGTATAGACAATAAGAGTATTATCCATAAGTCCTTCGGCCTCAAGATAATCGAGCACGCGGCCCACATTGCGGTCTACCGATGTTATTACACGCAGATAGTCACGCATATATTGCTGGTACTTCCAGGCATCGAGTTCCTTACCTGTGAGACCGGCCTTCTTGAACTTCTCGATTACAACATCATAGTGCGCATCCCAAGCTCTCTTCTGCTCTGCATCCATATTGTTGTACATGCGGCGCCCCCATGCCTCAAGGTCGGGACGGCTATGTATAGTGCTGTCCTTATCGGCAAGTTTGAGGTCATAGACAAGGTCCATATCCTTGCTTATGGACATCTTCTGCCCTGCGGCAGCAAGACGACCATCATAATTATCGTAGAATGTTGCCGGCAACGGGAAGTTGCTGTCCGAGAACAGGTCGAGGTCACAAGTATCGGGCATCCATGTGCGGTGCGGTGCCTTGTGATGCAGGAGAAGACAGAAAGGTTTCTCTGCATCGCGCCCGTTCTCAAGCCAATCGAGGGCAAGGTCTGTAGTCACATTGGTCGCATAACCTTTGCGCTGCACCTTCTCGCCGTTACAGATAAATGTAGGGTTATAATAATCGCCCTGCCCTATGAGAATATCCCAATGGTTGAAACCTGTTGGTTCTGAAGTCAAGTGCCATTTGCCAATAACAGCAGTCTCATAACCCTGCTTCTGCAGAAGTTTCGGGAATGTCTGCTGGCTTCCGTCGAAAGATGAGCTATTGTCGGTAAATCCGTTGGTGAAGCTGTGTTTACCTGTAAGCATGCAGGCACGCGAAGGACCACTGATGGAATTTGCCACAAAACTGTTTGTAAAGCGCAGACCGTCGGCTGCGATCCGGTCGATATTCGGTGTCTTTATGAATGTAGAGTCATAAGCACTGATTGTCTGGTACGAATGGTCATCGCACATGATAAAGAGGATGTTCATCGGTTTCTTGTCATCGCCGTCCTCCGCTGCAAAAGCAGGCATAACAGCCAAACCGGCCATTGAAAGCCCAATGAGTCTCTTTGTTCCGTTGATAAGTTTTTCCATAATAACACGTTGTTCCAACCTGCATCGGCAGGTTTACATTACTATCATGCGAAGATATAATAATTTATTAAAATAAACAGGCAATTAAGTATTTTTAATGTTGGCCAAGCGAGCGAAAGCTTTCATCTTTCATCTTTCCACTTTCCGCTTTGACGGTGTTGCCAAAGATAAAAGCAGAAAAAGACCACGTATAGCAACAAAAAAAGGACCGCTGCGGCGCGGTCCATTTGTCCATTAAAATCAATCCTTCCAGCCTAAAGCCGAAGCGCCGAGCACGGCTGCATCTGCACCCGGAAGTGAAGACTTGAGGACTTTGACCTTATCTTTCCACAGGAACACTACATTCTCGTTCATCTGCTTGCGTATAGGCTCAAGCAACAGTTCGCCTGCATTTGCAAGACCTCCGAACAGGATGATAGCCTCGGGAGCAGAGAATGCGATGAAGTTACAGAATGCATCACCCAGCACCTTGCCTGTAAATTCAAAAATCTCAAGTGCAAGTTTGTCGCCCTGCATGGCTGCATCGAAGAGCATTTTTGAAGTGAGTTCATTCATGCATATATCACGCAAAGAACTTGGGGTATCACGCTCAACAAGCCATTTCTTTGCTGTACGCACAATACCGGTAGCAGATGCGTATGTCTCAAGACAGTCGGTACGTCCGCAACCGCATGCACGGCCTTCCAACACCGGAGCCGTAACATGACCGAGTTCTCCCGCAAAACCGTCATGTCCATAGATAAGCTGACCGTTGGCAACAATACCGCTACCCACACCTGTACCGAGAGTGATGTACACAAAATCCTTCATACCCTGCGCCACACCGTACTTCATTTCACCTATTGCAGCAGCATTGGCATCATTGGTAACCTTTGTAGGGAGACCGGTCTTCTTTTCGATGAGCCAGCCCAGAGGCACTATTCCTTTCCAGGGAAGGTTTGCGGCATTCACAATCTCGCCGGTATAATAGTTTGCCATGGGAGCACCTACACCCACACCTTCGAGTTTGCCTACACAGCCGTTCTCTTCGGCAAGTTTCTTTATGACTGCCGCAATAGAATCGGTATACTCCTCGATATCAGGGTGTGCCTGAGTCTTGATTGAATCATCCTTTGCCAAGATATGGCCCTTTGCATCTACAAGACCAATAACGGTATTTGTTCCGCCAAGGTCAATTCCAATTACATACTTTTCGCTCATGATTATTTCGGTTAGTTATTGTTCTGTTTGCGAATATAGACAAAAAAAATCAGTTTTTGCATTACAGCGAGATAAATTTGTGTTTTTTTGCTTACCTTCGCAATATTGTCTGATTAAAAATAAAATTAATTATATATGATTAAAAGATTTTTACCCACATTGGCTGCACTGTTCCTTTTAGCAGCCGTTTCGTCAGCGCAGACAGGATCCACACCGAGCATTCTGCCAAAGCCCACCAAGATAGAGGCCGGAAATGTCAACGCCAAGTTCACATTGGCTCCTGAAGCGAAGATTGTTTGCAAGTTCGATGACAAGAACCTCAAGTTCGCCCTCAATGAGTTGGACCGTTTGACAACAGAGATTTTCGGCGTAAAATTCAAGAGAAGCTCAAAAGTCAAAGGCACAGGGAATGTAATCATCCGTCACGACTCATCAATAAAGGAGGAGGGTTACAAGCTTGCGATTACACCGGAGAACATCATTATCAAGGCAAAGGATGCTGCAGGAGTATTCTATGCAGTGCAGACATTGAAGCAGATTGTCCCCGTACAGGCTTACGAGACACCGCTCGACCTGAAGTCACTGGCATTGCCTACACTCTGCATCGAGGATGCGCCGCATTTCGTGCACCGAGGTTTCATGCTCGACTGTTCACGTCACTTCTGGGACGTTGAGACAGTAAAGGAGATGATCGACATCCTTGCCATGCATAAGATGAACCGCTTCCATTGGCATCTTACGGAAGACCAGGGCTGGAGAATAGAGATAAAGAAATATCCGTTGCTCACCGAAATAGGCTGCCTTCGTGAACAGACTACCACAGGACACAACGAGGGACTCGACGGCATACCTTATGGAGGCTACTACACACAGAACGACATCAAGGAAGTAGTCAAATATGCTCAAGAGCATTTCATAACAATCATCCCTGAAATCGAGATTCCCGGACACTCTCTCGGTGCACTGAGCGCATACCCATGGTTAGGTTGTGAGGGCGAGAAGGGCAACTACAAGACATGGGCCTACTGGGGCGTATCGAAGCAGATTGCATGCGCAGGACGTGAAAGCACATTCAAGTTCTGGGAGGATGTACTCACCGAAGTGATGGATCTTTTCCCGGGCGAGTACATACATATCGGTGGCGACGAAGCACCGCGTGACATGTGGAAGGAGTGCCCCGACTGTCAGAAACGCATAAAAGAGAACAACCTCAAGAACGAGGCAGAACTGCAGTCATACGTAAATGCCCGCATCGAGAAATTCCTGAACCGGCACGGACGTAAGATGATCGGCTGGGACGAGATCCTCGAAGGCGGTGTAAGCAAGGAAGCGACCATCATGTCATGGCGTGGCACAGAGGGAGGCATCGCGGCGGCAAAGAAGGGCAATAATGTTATAATGACACCAAGTGCATATTGCTACCTTGACTACCGTCAGACAACTGACCGCAAAGACGAACTTGACAGCAACGGGAGTTATGTACCTTTGCGCAAAGCCTACTCATTCAACCCCTATGAGCAGTTGGCAAAAGATGAACAGAAATACATCATGGGTGTACAAGGCAACCTATGGACAGAGTATGTCACAACACCTATGCAGCTCCAATACAAGACATTGCCACGTTTGGGTGCCATTGCCGAAATCGGTTGGAGTAACCCCGACCCTGCAACCAAGGACACCGAAGAGTTCATCGGCCGTGCCAAGGAACTCGCACGCTACTACAGCGTATTCGGCTGGAGTTTCGGCCGTCACTTCTATGAGGACGGCGTACAGGTAGGTTGGTAACGTTTTTATCCATAAATATTTAACCATTAATTAAAATTAAGAAAAATCATATCGCAATATAGCAGCAGATAGTCTATTTTTGCGGAGTTCAAGAAAAGATATTAACTAACCTTTAATTCAACTTATGAAAAAGACATTTACCTTTATTCTCTCACTCTTTGCTGTGGCAAGTGTGTGGGCTCAGGTGCCTTTCAAGGTAACCACCATTGAGAATGGCGAGTTTGCCGAGGGTACAACCTGGTACACCATGGGCATTGGCGAGGGCGCGAAACTTATCAAAGACAATGAAGGAGCCGAATTCATCACATTGGGTTCTGCTCTTGTAACAGGTGCCGATGAAGAGCTATGGTGCTTTGTCGGTAATGAAACCGACGGTTATGCTGTATACAACAAGCAAGCCGGTCCAAGCAAGGTGCTTGCTTCAAAGAAGACCATGAGTGCCATTGCCGGTTACGGAGGTACAGGTGGTTCAACCTATCCTACAATGCAGGACGCATCAGATCTTCCTGAGGGTTACGTTGGCCGTTGGGATTTCTCTACATCGGACAAGATTGCCGATGTTGACGGTTACTTCATGAAGATTCATGGAACGGACTACGCTGTGAACAACTTCGGCGGCATCGGAAAACTTGCTTTTTGGGCAGAGGGTGCAGACGCAGGCTCAACAATCGTCTTCACCGCAGCTGAGGCATCTACAGAAATTCTTGCGTCAAACGGTAGCTTTACCGCAAGCAACGCAAACGGTACGTGGCACTCAAAATGGGAGAGCAGCGTGCTTGCAGGGTTCTCTCTTTCGGCAAATGCCAACAACATGACTACATCGGGCGATTACATTGCCGGATATTCAGGCCTGTCGGGTACATGTACCTATACTCTTACCGCCCCCGAGGGTTTGGTAGTGACTGGCTACAGCTTTGATTTTGTCAATACAAACAACGATGGCAGTTATGCGCTGACACTCACGGCCGAGGGCAAGAGCTATACTTCATCAGCCACATCACAGCATCTTGATGTTGAAGTCGCTGAGCCTGCACGTATGGTATCTTTCTCACAGACCGGTGCCAACAAGGGTATTACATACTCCAATTTCATTGTCTACATGAAGCTTGATGTGCGTACACCCGAGCCGTCGGTAGATGTATTTACAACCACTCCTGCAACAACCCCTTACCGTATTCCGGCAATCACAACCGCAAGCAACGGTAACATCATTGCGGTTGCCGACTACCGTCACAGCCGCGCCGATATTGGAATGGCAACAAACGGCCGTATCGATATCCGTGCCCGCATAAGCAAGGATAACGGTGAGACATGGGGCGATATTTTCGATGTTATTCAGGGTAAGGGTGCTGCAGGTATCGACCCCTCGAATAATGACATGTATGTAGGTTTCGGCGACCCGGCTATCGTTGCCGACCGCGAGAGCAACCGCGTACTCTTGATTACATGTTCAGGCAACGTTTCGTTCCCCAGCGGTACACGCAACAATCACCAGGGTATCGCCCATTTCTACAGCGATGACAATGGTGAGACATGGAGCGTACCCGAAGACCGTTCGGAACACATATATGCCCAGTTCGACAATACATCGCATGGTCCCGTGCGCGCAATGTTCGTGGGTTCGGGCAAGATTTCACAGAGCCAGTATATAAAGGTAGGCGATTATTACCGCATCTACTGCGCAGTGCTTGTGAAGAACGTGAACAGCACACACGTAAACTTTGTACTTTACAGCGACAACTTCGGTGAAAGCTGGACCGTACTTGGCGGCGGTGAGATTTCTCCAATCCCGAGCGGTGGTGACGAGCCAAAGGCCGAGGAACTCCCCGACGGTTCAGTAATCATCAGTTCACGTACAAGCGGCGGACGTATCTACAACATCTTCTCATATACTGACAGCAAGAAGGCCGAGGGCTCATGGGGTACAGCACAGTACTCAAATGCAAACAATAACGGTACAATAGCTGTGAACAACTCTACCAATGGCGAAATCCTCTTTGTTCCTGCAAAGCGAACTGCTGATGACAAGAAGGTTTATCTTGCATTCCAGTCGGTTCCCCTGGGTTCCGGCCGTGCGAATGTAGGTATATATTACAAGGAGCTTGAGACACTTGCCGACTTTATTACTCCGCAGGCAATAGCTGCCGATTGGGACGGTCGTCATCAGGCAAGCTACCTCTCGGGTGCATACTCTACAATGACCCTGCAACATGACAATAATATCGGTTTCCTTTATGAGGAGGATACTTATGGCGGCAACGGCGGTTACACAATCGTCTACAAGAACTACAGCGTAGAGTACCTCACCGACAGCGCATATGTATATGACGCAGATGTCGACAAGACGGCAATTGTTGCAGCAGGCCTTGATTCAAAACTCGATGCATTCGATTCAGACGCCCCTGCTTATGTGGGCGCAGCAGACAAGAACTCTGTTGACGCTCTTGGAGCACTCATCGAGGCATACAAGACTGCTCCTTCATATGAGGCATATGAGGCTATCAACGCAGCCATTGCCAACCTCCCTAAACTTGAGGTCGAGGCTGGCAAGTGGTACCGCATACGCAACACCGAGCGCAGCAGCGCGACTCTCTACCTCAACCCTGAGGCAAACCGTGTATCAACAGCAACATCAAATGTAAGCAACGCCAACCAGTTGTTCTCATTTGTTCCTACAGGCAACGAGAAAGAGTATTATCTCTACAACGGAAACTTCGAGTACTATCTCGGTCCTCTCGGTGCAAATGAGACACAGCCGGCCGTGCTTACAGAAACAACATCTGCCGGCAAATGGACCATAAGCAGCACTGCGGATGGCAAGAGCTCTATCATCTGCCAGAACAAGACAGGCAGCAACACAGGACTTCACCTTGCCAGTGACAATGTGCGCCTTGTGCCTTGGACAAACAATGCTCCCGCATCATTGTGGTACATTGAACCTGTAGAGGAGTTCGAACTCACTATTGACGGTTTCGCTGCAGTGTGCATGCCATTCACAATGACTCTCCCCGAGGGTGTTGTTGCTTATACTGCAGGCACAGCACAGGAGGTTGAGGGTGTAACAGTCGCTCCATTGACAGAGTACGGCAAAGAGGTTGTTGCTGCGGGTATTCCGGTAATCCTTGCAGCCGAGAACGGCACATATACAATCGGTGTAGGAGATGCAGCCGATACATTCGAGGGTGACAACCAGCTACAGGGTGTACTGAAGAGCAAGAGCGTAAGCGGATCGAATGTTTATACTCTCAGTGGCGAAGCATTCGTAAAACGTGCATCGGCATCCGGCACAATCAAGGCAAACACAGCTTACTACACAGCCGACAGCGAGGCTGCTTCAATTGAATTGAAGAAGGGCGAGACAACCTCTATCGAGGGCGTTGCCGTGGAAAATGGACAGACCAGATTCTACGACCTCAAAGGCAATCATGTAGAGAAACCAACCCGTGGTATATATGTAACATCCGAGGGTAAAAAGGTATTGGTAAAGTAAATACTTAAACTGCCATACATGCAAGTGGGTGATCCAACGGGGTCACCCACTTTTTGTTGAGGGTGAATAAAAAGCAAAGTTCAAGGCTTGTGCAAGTGAGCTAAACATAAAGTTTACTTTAATGTTTTACAGCGAACGAAGCCAAGGCTCGCCGCAGGCAGTGCGCTTGTGCAGGCTTCAAAACCGCAACCGACGCTGTAATGCGAGAGCAGAGAATGCTTGTATTATATGCCGAGCTACGAGGAGGAAAAGCCACTTAGTGGGTTAATTTACTAAGCGTAAATGAGGATTTTGAAGGCAAACGTAACACAGAAATTTACTTTTTAGTCACCCCCGTTTATAATGATTGACAAGATACAAGGCAAAAGGGATATACATTGCTACCCGACTGAGCACACCCCGCCAGACTCATTTCTTCTTCGCTGATGGGTCCGGTTCATTATTCACGATCTGCAAAGAGATCGAATCCGAAGCTATCGAATCATTCCGGATTGAATCATTTGCTACCGGCTCAACCGGTACTGTGGCATCCTCAACCTTATCACCGCCTTCTGCTTTAGGCAAAACAGCACTCTTTTGTCCTTCACCTGCCGGAACTTCGTCACCTGCAACAAAAAGATATGAAAGTGCAAAACCTGCAAGCATTCCTATCAGGAAGGCCCCTACTACCCACAGATACGGGAAAGCGGGCTTTTTATCGTCCGGCACAGTAATGGAATGCGCCTTGAGATTCTCGACCGGAGTGCCCGCCACATCGGGTTGATCTTCAACATCTTCACTTGCATCTTCATCCTTAACATCCGTCACAGGATCATCTATCGGAGCTATTGCAGCATCCACTACAATGACCGTAACATTGTCCTTTCCACCGGCACTTTTCGCATCCTCTATCAGAATATTCACTTTCTCTTCAGGAGATACCGTCATGGAGAGGACAGACGAAATCCTATCCGACGGGACAAGGTCGCTCAAACCATCGGAACAGAGCATAAGCGTTGAGGTGGGAACAAGAGGAAACGAAGATGTCTCTACATATTCACCGCCCTCCTCCTTGAACTCCTCGGAACCGACATAATGGCTTATGACATTCCTTTGAGGATGCAACATAGCCTCCTCTTCCGAGATAAGGCCATTGTCCTCGAGATAACCTACTACCGACTGGTCATGCGAGAGTTTTCTGAGTTTGCCGTATGCATATTGATAGAGACGTGTATCGCCCACATGCACCATATTCACCCTGAGATCGGCAACCTCTACAAGTACCGCAGTGAGCACGCAACTCATGCCACTCAGTTCCTCGCTTTTACTCTTCCCCTCCAGCACCTTGTCGTTGGCACTTATCACAGCCTGTTTCAGCAGCTCAAGACGCTCGCCATTGGGGTATTTCCCAAGATACTCCACGATTGTGTCACGGGCTATCGCTGCAGCAACCTCACCTCCCTCATAACCGCCGACACCATCTACCACAACCGCCAACAGATGTCCCTCGTCCCAGATATTCTGAACTACGAATGTATCCTCATTATTCTTGCGGACACATCCCATATCTGTATTTCCGAAAAAAGATATACCCTTCATAGCACTACTTTTTTACCACTTTAAAATCCAGTCCCACAGTTCCCGACAACAACAGCGTCGAGTTGTTTGCAAGGTCGTACCAATGTATTGAACCACCTTTACTCTCTTTCATAACCCTCTCATTAAGTATGGTCGGGGCAAATGCAGCCACCTGGAAGCGTCCGTCGATATGCTTTATCTGCAGATGCGAATCAATGACACTCGTGCTGTTCACCTTGATGAAGGAGTTTCCTTCACGCGCCTCATTCTGACCCGAGACATGGACAAGGTCCTCCACTATCGAATAGTCATAAATACAACTGCTGCTTGTGTAATAAAGTTTTGCTATGGCTGGTTTTGACAATGTCACATCATGCTGCTTTATAACATTGACATCCTCGCACATTGTCCTGTCAAATTCATAACGGAAATAGTTCTCTCCAATGATTACCTGACCTTTCATGGAACCGAAATCGATATTGAAATCCTTGAGAGACATCACATTCGAGTCATCGAGTTTGATGGATACGTGCACATTGGTCTGCATATTAGTGTTGCTGTGCCTTGCGCCACGTTTCTCTTCAAGTTCGGCAACCGTGGTGATATGTCCTTCACGTACCAGCAATGCATCCTTGCCGTTCTGTGAAATCTCGTCGACCCCACATGGCAGGATATTGAACGACCAGTGCTTGACGCTCATGACATTGCTCTTGTTGGCCTTGCCATAAGCCTTCAATATACCATAGAAACGTTTTATTACCGTCGGGAGCAATATCTTGAAATGGGGCAGCTCCACCTCATAGTCAGTAGGTGTCATGATTACCCTGAAATATGTAGGATATATCACAAGGTCATCTATAGACCACTTCTTCACTACGCTTTCAAAATGGCTGCAAAGTTCATCGACAACTCTTTGATTGGTAATCTCGTCACCCTCATATACTTTGCCTGTACTTTTATGTCCTTTGGGCTTGAACAGGCCTATCATTCCTTTTAAAATTCCCATAAAATTTTATTCTTGCTTTGTAAAAAGAAGACGTACAGCCTTACTGAGCACAATCACATCACCGTCCTTCAATGGGAGCGGTATAAGAGTATCCTCAATGTTTACAGGGTCTCCTTCACCTCTTGCTACGGAGGTTCTCTTTCCCGAACGGCGCAGACCGCCTTCATCCACATACAACATGAAACCATGCTTCTCGCTGTATGATATATGCGCATGATTGCGGCTCACATATTTGTTCTTGTCATATTGCGGTGACTCGACATTGTCATCAATGGCAATATCGTTCCGCCTTACAGAACCGTTGTCCAATGAAGCAATCCTGCCTACACCGATATTATACGCCTTCCCCGGTTCAAGGATGTAATACTGTTCTACAGTGGATCCCGAACCTGGAACAACCTCCACTCTTGCACGCATTACAGTATCCTCGCTCACCTCCTCATCAATTGTCATGCATATGCCTGTCAGGATTTCAAGAGCACCGGGCCTTTGCACGGTACTGTAGTTTCTCACACGGATAGAGGAGAATTTCACACCCTGCTCATCGTAAAGTTTCTTTGCAAGTTCATTCTTGAACTTGCTGTTGTCCAACAGCAGATTCACCATGCTGTCCTCGGTCCAGAGAGTCAGATTCTTCTCTTCGAAATTGAACTTCTGTCCTTTAAAGTTCTTCTTTACATTCTTGAGTACAGCATCAATGACTTTATCCTGTATATCAATTGAATTGGCGCCTATCGGTTTTCCCTTCGGTTCCACTTCACGGACCTCCTTGATCGTATTGTCTTGCTGCTCTACCTCACCGGACTGCACTGTAACCGGTTCACTTGCAGGAGCAGACGGTTTCTCACCCTTCTTCCCGTTTATCAATCCTGCAATAAACTCAAAAAATGATTTTCCCATATATAAAACTGTTTAAAATCCGCAATAAAGTATATCTTATTTTGAACCTATTCTAAGAGTTTTCTGAGTCTTAGAGGCGGTACTCTTTCCATTTGTACTGCTCACGGGTACAAATTTCATTTTTGATTTGCCCGTCTGCGATTTTGGAGTACTCTTCTGTTCTTGCTCAAGTTCATTCACTTTATCCTCAAGACTCTTGTTCCGATTTTTGAGTTTTTCTATCTCGGCATCCTTCTTCTTTACAGCAGCAGATTTCTCATCAAGCATCTTCTTGTACATCTTTATCGTAGCCTCATACTGTTTGTTCTGATCCTTGTTTGAACCGCCTGCATTATCAAACTGTCTCTTCAGATCTTCAACCTTGGCCTCAAGAGTTCTTATCTCATCATTTTTGGCACTTATTTCCTGTTCCATATTGGCCTTTAATGCCTCCATAGCCTCACCATTATCTCCGGAGCCTACAGCTGCCTGCAGCTCTTCGTTCACCTTCTTAAGACCAGCAATCTCCTTATCCTTCCGGACCAATTGGTCAACCAGGTTCCGGGTATCTGCAGGAGCATTTGCTATTAATCCGTCAATGACACTCTGCAGACTGTCCCTTTCGTGTTGGAATGCCAAGGAGTCTACTGTCGCCGGCTGTTCATTGACCTTATTCCCGTCCGAGGACGTTGCAGATCCGGAACTGCCAGGAGTTTTCCCAAACAGATACAAAGCCACTGCTGCGACTGTTGTCAGGAAGAATAACACAGCAAGGATTATCCAAAGGATTCCACCTCTCTTTTTCTTTCCTTTTTTGAGTGCATCATTCTCCTCCGTCAGTGACTCAATCCTTAATGAGGAGTCATCGAGTCGTTGTTGCATCTCGACCAACTGCATCCTTGTCTGCTCCATATCCTCTTCACCACCGGGTTGGGTATCCGAAAGCTCAGTTATTTCCGTTACCCCACTATCGCGTTGCGGACCTACCAGAGGAAGAGGCATCACTGCAGCCCCGCCTCCATCCTTACGCAGGAGCATAAGGAACTCGTCATACATCTCCTTGCAGTCGGCATATCGGTCATTCGGGTCTTTTGCAAGACACTTCATCACGATGCCCTCCAACCACTCAGGATAATCCTGCTTGTAACTCTCTCCCGGATGCATCTGCTCAAATGCATTCTTCCTCAGTACAGAGATTGGCAATGGCATACTCTCCTGCTGTTCCTTGCGTAGCATTGCAAGGGCACTGTCAAGTTGCATGTTCTTAGGCAGTATAAAAGGCGGCCTGCCCGTAAGAGCCTGATATATGATAACACCGAAGCCATAGACATCGACCTGCGGCGTAGGAACAAATCCCGGATCATTCTTCAATTTTTCAGGTGCGACAAACTCCGGTGCTCCTGCATTGAACTGCCCCACATCGCTCTTTATCTCAAGACCTACGGCGCGGTCAAAATCCAACAGCACATATCCTCCGTCATCACGGCGCATGATATTACCCGAGTGGACATCATTGTGTATTACCCTGTATTTGGCAACAAGTTCTTTTCTTGCCTTTTCGTCAATGAATGCCTTTCTTCCGTCATTGGGGTCATCCTTCAGATCATCGGCAATCTTGTCATAACAGCTGAGATAAATGTCATGATGACAATATGCAAGCGCACTGCCAACCTCATTGAAGAGCCTCATCACCTCATCTGCAGGAAGCACCTCCTGATTATCCTTGAAATAGTCTGTAAGGCAACAGCCATGGACATAATCCATGAGCACACGTCCTTTACCATCCTTTATATCACAACCATATACCCTTGTGATGTACGGGTGACAGCCGTTGCCAAGACGGAGCAATAGCCTGCAATGCTCCATGAACGACTCCTCTTCTCCTTCGGCGAGACTGGTTTCGCGCAATGCCCTTACATAACCGCCTTCCTTATTGCACAGTTTGTACACCGAGGCATTGCCGCCAATACCCGAACTGCGCACCTTGTCATATCCTTCAAGATTTATCTCTATCATATATAAATGCTAATTTGTCAGCCACAGTACGGGCTGTCCATTATTTCTTTTCAATGTATCCTAATTCCTCCAATGTCTTTACCACAACCTCCTTCAGCAGGTTTGTTGCCATAGACGACGTTCCGTCATAGGTTCTTTCCATACGGACCGCGACTGCAATATTTGACCTCTCTTCTATACGTTCCCCATCATTGACCCTGCCAACTGCAGCATCCTCGAAGAAACATATATACCAGCCGTCATTTGCCGTAACCATCTTTCCTGTCGAATTCTCAACCCAACGTTCCGGAGTTCCGGTCTTGCCGCCGACATCCTTTCTTGTAAACTTGTCGTGTCCCTGCGAGGTATATTTCATGTACTCATTCAACACATCGGCTCTTGCTTTATCCACAATCTTCACACGCTCCACCTCTTCGTCCATCAGGAATCTTGTCTTTGTCATGTATCCGTCATTTACAGCGACAGATGCTACACGTGCCATTGCAAGCGGTGTAGCTTTTATATCACGTTGTCCCCATGCCCATGACCACTGCGAAGGGAACGTGCCGTCATTCATCTTTATCCAGCGCGAATCACCGTTCTTCGCATCCTTGCGTTTCTTGTCGTACCAACGGTATCTCTTCACAAAATTCTTTGTATCGGCAAGCACCATCTCATTCCATTTAACCGAAGGTTCCGAATACAACAGACCGCCATACGGTGATTTATCATATATGTTCACTCCCATATGGCCATATACGTATGCCAGTTCCGGGTAAAGTTCAAAGTCATTCACAAGATTTATGAAATAACAGTTCGAAGAGTAGCGCAATGCCTCTTTCATGTTATAACGTTTACGTTGGCTCACCTCCGAAGGGTATATCGCCTCACTCTTGTTCACATGGTATACGGTATCTGTCACCTCGGCCAGACTCGTCCCCGGTTTACGCAATGCCGCAAGCGAGGTCATGACCTTAGCAGTTGAACCGGGTTCTGTCGGATACACAAGTCCAAGGTCCATATCCACATACGATTGCCACTTGTTGTCCTTGCCGTTATCAGTGTAGTAGTTTCCGCCGTCAAGCATACGGTCAAAGTCAAGCATCGGATAGTTTGCCGAGGCGAGCAGGTCACCCTTGTTGGCATCAATCACTACCACCGACA
Source organism: Bacteroidaceae bacterium (assembly GCA_017398805.1). Lineage (GTDB taxonomy): Bacteria > Bacteroidota > Bacteroidia > Bacteroidales > Bacteroidaceae > HGM04593. Next base: position 18,637 of record JAFQEZ010000063.1, read on the forward strand.
TTCTTATCTTGCTCCAGTCAATCTTAACCGTCTTGCCTTTGGACTTACGTGTCGGGGTATTCTCCTTGTAGTTGACGAGCTCCTGCTGCAGACGAGTCTGCAAAGCCGCATCAATGGTAAGATGCAGATCTCTTGGGGTATGTTTCTCCTCTACAAGCCCCTTGAGTTCTTTACCGCTCGCTCCGGACTTCAAATAAGGGAGCCACTGGGTATAATCGTGAATGGCAAACTCCTGCTCATACTTGACACTGCCGCCGGCAGCAAACCTGTCGGGACGGAAATCGTCCGATTTCAGGACTACGCTCTTGTTCTTGCGTTCCTTTTCATCAAGCCCCTTCATGTAACTCAAATGCCTGCCCTCGGCCATGTATCCACGCCCGGTGTAGGTATATCCTCTGTTTATGTCGCCCAACATGAAGAAAAGGTGGTCACCGAAAGGATAATAACGTTCGTGGTCGGCCGAGACATTAAGTTCGGACAATCCAAGGGAAGCATATACTGCGGAATAGTCGTCTAGTTTATGTCTGTCACTTGTAGCAAGAAGCACCCCGTTGCGGTCATATATATCACCTGACTTCATGTATGAAGTTACCTTGCCTATTCGCGGATTATATTGGATTACCGGCACTCCGTTGTCATTGTCGACATACACAGGCCTTATAAGAATATTGTCACGGTCAATATACTGGTAGTTGAAGAATACGGCAAGGACAAGCGCTACAAGCATGCAATAGAGCCAGCTCAGTATCGATATCGGATAGCCGTATGTCTCGATGTTTCTCTGTTGCAGCAGTACCGCCTCGGAATCGTCACCCGAATCGGCATCCTTTCCCGATATCGAAAGTATCATTCCGAATGCGGCAATATTGAGAATCATACTCACTTTTCCGTAACTGAGGAAAGGTACGGTCACTCCGGTCAGCGGAATAACGCCCGTACTGCCAAGAGCGATAATTACGAACTGCACTCCCGTAACAATTGCAATACCAAGGCAAAGATAGAATGCAAACGGATGTGTAGCCTTGTATCCTGCCAGCACAGTCCTGTACATCAGGAATGCCAACAACAGCACTATTGAAGCGATACCGATGAAACCCATCTGCTCGCCGATACTCTCAAGCACCATATCGGTGTGAAAAGCAGGAATTACATGAGGGGCACCCTTGCCGAGACCCTGTCCATCGATACCGCCGGTTGCAAGTCCCCACAATCCCTCGGCCACCTGAGTATTCTCACCTGCATCAGCCTCTGCGCCATCAAGCGGCAACACACCCCATGTATTGGTACACATCTCGTTGCGGCTCTCCAATCGGTCGGCAACGCTGTCGACACCGATACTGCGCATGATTCCAGCACCAAAGATGAACGCTGCAATCACAAGATTGAAGAATATTGCGGTCTCATGCACCTGTTTGCTCAGCAAGCCTATCACTACCCAAAGGAAGAACCAGGCACAACATGCAATTCCCATCATGTTGAACATGTTTCCCACATAAAGGGCTGCAATGAACGAAAGCACACCATATATGAGCATGGCCACATCGCACGAGAGTATCCTCAGCAGTTGCCTGCCCTCGGAAACGCCTTCAAGTTCAACCTTGGACTTTATTATTGAGTAAAGTATTATGAATGTAAATGTAAGCACCATTGCAGGGCCCATATCTCCAAGGTACATATAAAGCAGCACCAGAGCTACAAGACCGCCCAGAATACCGAGCATCATCTTCACCTTCTGCATAATAAGGCCGGCATTGCCTTTTGCCGAATAGAGCACAATCCTGTTGGCATTGGCACAGAAGAATGCTGCCATGAAGAATATTATGAGATACTTCGCAATCTCGCTCGGCTGGAAGAGGAAACCCACATTCAGGTTCACCTTCATTCCGCCCACCTCGGCTCCGAGAGGGGTGAAAAGCAGCATGGTAAGCAAGAGCGCCATTGCAAGATAGCCGAAACCCTTAGGCAACTTGTCAACTCCTCTTTCAACGACACCGCCCAAACGGGTAATCTGCAACAGATCCAACCATATGAAAACGACAAGTGCCAACAGTATCAGCACAAGTGCAAAGAGTTTCTTGAGCCATCCTGCACTGCGGTCGGTAAGCGTCTCAGTCAAATAACTGACTTTGGATCGGAAAGGTTTGAAAAGCCATTTGAGTATCTCGGCAGGGATATCGAACCCAATCCAATAACGTCCCTGATAGAACTTTATGAAATCGACACGCGAGAAGAGTACAATCATGACTACACCGAAGAGCGCACCATAAGCCATATCCCTGCCCAGCAGTTTGTCGGTCAAAGGATTGTTTATGGAGAACATTGTCAAAAGGCACAATCCCGACAAAAGCATCAGAGCCGAGAATATACCCACGTCAACCCTCTTGCCCAGAATGTAGAAAAGAAGGAATGCACCCCACCATGCAATGAAGAAGAGCGCCAGGAACTTGACAAGAGTATCGCCGAACTCATCAGGAGTACGTACGGTCAAGGAGAGGTCCTCCTTGATTACCTTAAGCAGCGAGTTGCTGAAGAGTTTTATCTTATGATCCTGTTCTGTGAAGTTCAAATCAAGTTCACCACCCGAACATTTCCCGAGCGGGCCTCCTATTGTTCCTTTGGATGTTCCGTATTCATAGAACTCCCTTATAGGAATCACGCTGTATGACAACGCTGTATCAAGACCGCAGAATTCCGCCTTTCCATCAGCACCTGTCTTAAGGAAATGCATCGTACGCCTCTCAGATGCATAGTTATTGAGAGAGTCAAGATACTGATGGGAAAGGCGCACCACCACACCTGGAACAGGTTCCTTGCTCTCCTTGGACTTTACAGTCACCGTAATCTTACCGCTATGGGAATCACTGTCAGTTATTGTGGCCGGCAACTCCTCACCCTTTCTTGCATGGAAAAGCGAATCCTGACCAAGCCCCAAACGTGAATCGAGCAGACGCGCCTTGTAATATTCACCGCCCAATGAATCTATCATTGCAGCCGGAAGCATCCACACACGTTTATTCAGATCGTATAATGTATTTAGCGACTCACCTTTATCAAGAAGCGATGAGATATGACGTGCAGCAAAAACAGCATCCTCCCTTGTCGGCAGATATTTCTGTCTCATAAGCACATCGGCCACCTTTGAAGTATCGCATCCCTTGGCAAGATTCACCGCAGTAGGCTCATCCCCACCATAGCGTGCCTCTACCTCGCTGAAGCTTTCGGAATAGTTCATGTTCAGTTTCCAGAACAGAACACCCAGCAGAAGCGATACAAACAACAACGACAATATTCTTTTCATAGCATTTGCAAAACAATAAATGGAGATAGCCACACGCAAAAACACGCTCCTACCCCAAGATATAATTTTGCAAATATAACATTTTATCAAAAAATATTAAAGCCGTTGCGGAAATTTCCGCAACGGCTTTACATAAAACTGATAGGCTATTGAAAATCGCCTACGCGCTCCTCTTAACAGTTATTTATCATCCTCAAAGAGTCGAGCAGCATTATCGACGTTCTTTGCAGCCTCATTAATTAATGACGTACCGCCGCCGGCCTTAGTTGCAGACTTAAGGGGCTTCACTGCCTTTGCACCTTTAGATGCCGAACCACCTATTTTCTGTACCACCTTTGAACCTGATGGGCCACAACTTGCAACAAGTGCCACAAATCCCATAACTGCAAAAATAGAAATAATCTTTCTCATAGTATCAATGTTAAAATTTAACAAAATCATGTAACGTAAAAACCTTCTTACTGATAACTTTGCACCATACCATTGTCACAGAATGCACAATCATAGGCACACCCGGAATACATATCCACTATAACCCCTTGGCCACCACATGCGTTGCACGGAACCAATACGGGCTGAGGCTCATAATAGTAATCCCGGGAGTCCTTCCTCATGTTAGGTACATTACCGGAATCCTCATCTCCATCATTATATTCAGCAGGTTCATCATAATCATATGTATTGTAACTGCTACTGACATTCACTTTCTTTTCATCATCATCAAACAGTTTCTCTCCGGCTCTAATAACATCATCACCATATTTGGCAGCATCATCACCGAACTTTGCAATATCATCACCGAATTGGCTGAGTTTATTGGCATGGCGGCAACCCACAAAAGTCATGGAAACAGCCACCAAATATACCAGCACTAAAAAACGGAAGTTTTTCATAAACAACTATTCTAAATGTTCAACTAAAAGACTACGGTCCTACTACTTCATTTCTTACTCTTAGCTGGTGCTTGGAAAGCTACACACTCGTTGAACTTCATGGTCGCAACACGAACAAGAGTCATCTTATATTTATCCTCTGTTCCGATATATGACGATATCTGCAAATTATTCATTTTGTTTTGAAGCAGTCTTCTAGTTGCATTCAAATTTGGAGCAAACACAAGATTGTCAGTAGCAATTACCGCACGCTCGTTACTCTTTACATGTAAGAACACACCAGCCAGCCTATTCCATTTACTCAGCATCTCTACATCGACAATGCTGATAATATCCGAGTACTTGTCTGTTGCAACATGATCCGAGATATTGAATACAATATTTTCCATCTTGACAAAAAGCTTTTCTGTAAGTTTTTTCTTAAGATCTACCTTATATTCGCCAAGATATTCTTTTGTAATCTCATACTTGTCAATATTCTCACATAGATTCAATTCACAGACATCACTCTCACTTATCTGTGTTTCGAAGAATTTATCAAGTATATCCTTATTCAGCAACGTTATGTTAGGAAATGAGGAAACAAACTTACTATCACTTGTTGAGCTCCGGGCCTCGTCATACCATACACGAAGATTGTTGATAAGGTTAAGCATCTTTAAGTACAAGTTCTCTAGTTTAGGATGTATCTCGCGCAGTGATGTTATAGCGACCCATGCAGCATAAATCTTATGCCCGATAGTTCTAATCCGCAACTCATTTGCAGAGATTTTCTTCTTACAATTATCGATATTGCTTTGAATTAAGTCCCTCTCTTCACGCCACTCATTACGAAGTTTTCTGTATCTTAAATATGAATATAGCGCATATATACCACACAAAGGCAGTATCCAAATATAGCCCAGTCTCCAGTCTGACAGGAATTCATATCTTTCTATTTCTGCCACAAACTCATTGCCTATCCACCCGATAGCCGAATTCCAACAATAGAAAAGCAGTGTACAAATAATAACAACAGCAGTGAATATTCCCAACAACCACTTACATTTCTTCCTGAACGCTTCATAAGTCTCCTCCTGTAAACGTTCATGTTCTTTTATCTTCTCTTTCAGTTCAAGATTGTTCTCCTCTAGCAGTTTGATATTCTTGTCAACAAACTCATCGCGCGTATTCGGATCGGCATATATAGTCTTCAGTGCTTCCAGATATTGCAACAGTTCAACCCTGCGGGCCTTATACTGCTTCACTGCATCGAGTTGCACCTGCAGAGCTGCTACAGTAACATAATAACGTATTCTGGTATCTGCATTGTTTATCTCAAGAGCCGGAACAACTTTAAGTTCGCTCTGAGGCGATGACAAAGAGGCTACTTCTGTTATAATACAAGCGAAATTAAAGAGCCTCTGGTCATTGATATAAGAATATGGTATATAACAATATCCTCTGTCTCCCCAATCTTCACCCCAAGAGTTGCGTACAACAAAACGCTGTAATTTGTCACTGTAACCGACAATCACCATTGCATGGTATGAATGGCGCCATTCCGTCTCTTCTGCATTATTCTCCAGCATCTGAATCTCTTCTTCACTCGGCATTGGCACATAACCGTCCGACTGGCTGAATGAGTTGAAAAGCGTGAAGGAGGCAGCTACAGGATAACCGTCTGATAACGCCGACTTTATAGCATCCGCATTCCTATCAACATTGAGAGCTTTAATAAGCTTACGTGTCTCGGCATCCTTGTAAGCCTCTTCACTTGGTTTAGAGTCAAAGACCTCCTCATTATATGGCCATACTTTCTCCAATGCTATACCATAGGTTCTAAGCGACTCAAGCGAAGGAACAAACTTTGAGCCACCATCATCGTTTACAGAGCCTTCCTCGTCCAAGTTCCTTGCGTTATAGTACAAGAAAGCCTCACTAAGGTCACAATCGTCTTTTTTGTTAACCTTCATCATGTACTCAAAAACAGATGTCAAAGTGAAAGCGAGACATGAGCCTTGCTGTCCCTGGTTCTTGATTCGGCTGAAACTACTCCTCAAGTCTGCGCTATCTGCTGATACCTCATGGGGCACATAAGTTTCTTCCAACGGCACCTCATCAACAGATGGCAACATACGGAATTTACTTTCACCGAAAGTAAAGAAGCCATCATCAATGAGACATTCCTTAGCCTTATCATTATTCTCCAGCTGCTCCTTGTATGTTTTAAGTTGCTCCTCAAGAGAACGGATAGTTACCTCGGACTGGATAAGCTTACTACTTATTGTCTGCAGTTCCTTAATAGGATTCACAGGTCTCTCACCGGCAATCTCATAATACTCTGCTGTATCCTCTTCTATAAAACGATCGATAGCCTCATTGTAAAGATCCTCAAAACTGGTACTGTTTGGTCTCTGCATTGAACTTGAAAATAGTTCGCACTCAGTCTTCGATAATAGAGCTGCAAGAACGGCTGTCTTTGCTGTCATATCCTTGCAAGACTCAAAGTACTTCATGGTATCATCTACAATACTCTTCAACTCATTCTTTATATCCTCATATTCCTTGCAGTCCCTCTCCTGGCCTTCCCATTTTTTCAAGAACCTTGAAAGTACATCATATTTGCCATTGAGTATGGAAGTCGCTGCGTCGTTAGCCCTATTTATATCTACGTGGTTGTTGTTCACCGACTGGTTATCAATGGCCTTAAGCATTGTCTTCTTAAGAAGGTAGTCAGCAAATGCATACTTGTCAAAATATAACGAGGAAAAACCAATACCCATCACATCGTTTGCTTGAGCCTCGGCCAAAGAGAATACATCATTATAATGCGCTGAAAAGAGCAGGGCCATATTTGCCACCATATCGTAAAGCAGCGACGAGCCTTCATCATCATTTAGTATTGAAACTCCATTCATAGACCTGTTCTGGATAGCAACGAACTTGCTCTGCTGAGAAGAATAATTAAGTTCGGCATACATTGACTTTATCTCCGCTACAGCATTGGAGGCCGGTTCAATTACATCCTTGCAACCAGGCTCTATGAACCTTGCCATGTCATCGCAATAACCAATAAAGTCAATATTTACAGGACGAGCCGATTCGTTAATTCCACGACAGAGCATCTTTGCAGTCTCGAAAGAGGCAGGCTTGTACAGCGGTAAATGTACGAAAACATACAGGACATCCTGAGCCGCCACATCAACTCTGAGTATTCTGTCAAATATATCATTAGACCAAAACTCACTAAGTTCTTCTATTGCGACACTCTGCCTTTCAGCAAACAGGTTTACACTGTCAGGAACAGGCATTGACAGCTCCGCATATTCCTTAACATTAAGTTTTTCGAACGATATCTTGCCATTCTTCTCAGCCTGAACATTATAAAAATGATTGAAATCTATTGCATCCTTATAATGGAGCAAGTATTGTCTGCCCACAGCATCAAGCAGTCTGGCAAATCCCTTATCTATAAAAATATGAACACTATGTAACATTCCTGGTTATTCTTAAAAGTTCCCATAAATTATGCCTGACAAAATTGTGCTCGGCATTAAACAAGCAACCCGTTATAGGCAAGACCAAGTCCCTTGAATACTCTTAGAATATTCAAAGAACTCAGTCCATTCACAAATATTTATTTTACTTCAGATTACCGATTGCATTCAGCAGATTCTTGCAAATGTAATCCCATTCTCTCTGGATTAGCTGTGTCTCTCCACTATTGGAAGTAAAATATGTCGAGCTATTCTTGTCCGAACAAACAACACGATCAATATACTCCTTAATTCCTCCATCAACAACACGTTTAATCTCTGCATCCCAAAACGATCTATTCATTGAATAGGTTGAATTGATCATCTTCTTGAACTTCTCCTTACACTCCGGGAGCACTATAGTCTTGAAGTTGTTAAACGCGGTATCGCGACGAGATGTATTGCCCAGTGACTGCCAACGATCATCCTTTCCAGCCATAGAGTCTTCATCCCAGTACATATACTTCTTGCGTAGGCAGCAGACATACTTCTTATGTTCTACACTCTCCTTACCAGTCTCGCGACCCTCAGCATCCATAACTCTCTCGTCTTCTTTAATAGTGACGCCGAAGAAGTGACCACAAACCCAATAGAACATAGCCTCATCCTTCATCTCCGGTTTGAGTTTAAAATCCTCGCTCTTCATCTTTTCAAACAGCAACCTGTCAAAATGGGGATTAAAGACCGCCTCGCCATTAAGAGATGATCTTACAGCCTTCTCATATCTATCTGTCGCCATATCACTGAAGACATCTATACAATAAGGAATCAAAGAACCATCAATACGACAGAAAATCATACGCTGCTTTGCACTCTCTTTGTCAACATAGAGGAAGTCCTTGCTCTCGACGTCTTGAAGGAAAGCTCTATCGTTGTGGAGACGAGAACGATAATTCTCGTATGGTTCATATATTGACACAATCCAATTCTTTGCAATAGCATCAGCTACTGACTGACCAGTTGTGTTAACACACTGACCACGGTCATTTATCTTGAGCCAACGCGCTGACTTACGTGCAATCTCTGACTTGAGCTTTTTATATTCATCATCGGGCAATGCGTCTATAATTTCAGTTATGACCTTATTCTTGTACTCCTTAACCTTGTCAAGAGATGAAGTATAAGCAATTATTGAATGGTCAAGAACATCAATATCATCTATATCAATCAAAGAATCCTTAAGGCTTTTTGTAAACTCTGAAACAACTACGCTTCCGCTGTCTACCGTCATATTAAGTCTTTCCTCGTATGAAAGGTCATACTCAAAGACAAGAGCGTCAGGAGTCACACTTTGAATATTGTTCAGCGCATCCTCATAACGCGCCTTAAGTTGCTCGAGTCCCTTGTCAACATCCTTGAGTTTAGCCAAAGAATTCTCGATATATGCCATCAACGCAACAAAGATATCACGTGCAACTTCACGACGTTTTGCCTGCAATGTAGCTTCGAGGATTTTCTTTGCAGGACGACCGACACACTCTTCTAGAACCTCCTGGTTCCTTGAATCAAGTTTAAAGCCCCAATTATGTTTATTGTCCTTATAGTCAATAAATGCTTTTGCATCAAACGCCTCTTTGGCCTCATCTCTCTCTTTATTCTTTATACGAGCTTCGTCTTCCATCTCACCCTTGTACTTGTTACACAAGAAATAGAGTTGGTCGAGAAACTTTATTGAATTGCCAACACCCTCCTCTTTCTTAAGGAAGCCATTCACCTTATCCCTCACAGCATCCTTCAGACTTGCGATTCTTGCATTTATCATCTCCTCAGACGGGAAATCAACCAAATTCAAAAGATATTTCTTGATAATATCCTTGTTTCCTGTCTCCGTATTCTTTACATCAAGCAAAGGCAATCTGGTAGCGGCAATTTGTTTTGGCGAGTATATGCTATCTATGAGCATGTTGTATTCATCGCCATCTTCGCGTATACCAACTTCCTGAGTCCACGCCAACGCCTGCTGCTGAACATCAGAACCCTCCTGACGCATCTTGCGTATGAGCTCAACTGCAGCCTTGAGAGAATAAGCCTCAGCCATCAATTCTCCCTTATATACAACCTGACATGCACCAAGACCCTGTACCCAACCAAGCTTCTGGCCTACATGATGTTTGCCTTCTTTAGGGCCAACATTATTGATAATGTTTTCAACCTTGTCACCGGCTTCTGCACCGCAAGCATAAAGACATGTACCGATTACCTCGCAAAGAGACCTTACATTCTTCAGAGTATAACCATTCTCTGATGTATTGTCTATTACATAGAAACCGTCAAAGAACGGTTCGCGGAGAACCGATTTCTTACCGCCCATTTCAAGTTCTACAGGGTTCGCCTCACTTGCAGTCTGCAGATAGTCAAGATCAAGGATTGAAGAATACGCATTAAGTTCAACATTAGGTGTCTTGGTTCCTGCCACATCCATAGCCCTGAACACACTATGGGTAACACCATAACCATAAAGGTTTACATGGTTGCCGTATTTCTGTTTGATAGCATTACCGATTGTAATGAAAGAGCCAGCACCTGTACCACCGGCAACAGACATTACCATATGAATATTGACACCATTTGCGACATCGGCAGAATGATCTACGTTTGTTACCTCATTCACCAAAGCACTGATACGGTTCATAACAACATCTAGTACCATCTCTGTATACAAACGTCCTGTTGTTCTTACAGCCTTTGCACCTTTGGAAATTCTATTGTCAATATTATTGGTGTTTCCATCAAACATCCATGCGTACTGACCTTGATTTTCGCGTCTTACCCTGTAGAACTCACGAGGATTAGATGCAGAAACAATCTTGATAAAGTTGTCTGTAATATTAGATGCAAGGCCTGCATCTTGATCCATGTCAGTCTGGAAGTCAACTGTGCAAAACGCAACAGAAGAAGGAATGTTACCAACACCATGTTCCTCTTCATAAAGTTTCTTTGCAAAAGAAATTGCCAGGTTACCTGTACCACCCAGTCCTAAATAAATTGTAGGTTTCATAGTTTTATATTTTTATATCATGTTGTTTCAATTGTCACTTTTTTACCTTCCTCATTAGAGATAGTAATCTGTTCCCTGCGAACCTTCTCGCCATCAATATCATAGAATCTGGCTCCGGAGAATGCAATACGATTTCTTCTGGCTCCATTCTTGATTGTCACCGGAGATGTCCAGAAATCGTTTACCTCATACATCCTACTTCCTTTAAAAAGTTTCTCGAAGAATGTATCACGTTTTTTGCTGTCATTTGTACATACAAGTTCATAACATCCACTCATCCTGATCGCTTTAGGCCCATATCCGTCATTATAGTCAATCATCACCTTTGTAAAGCCTGTTGAACCCCAGATAAAATATCGAGATATTATAAACCATAATATACATAGAACAATAAAGCTGACAGCACCGATTATCAGTCCTTTCTTAAGCGGATTCATCTTATCAACCTTCTCAACAGAAAAGACTATCCTGTTGTCTTTATTGACTACAGCAACCTCCTCCATCATTTTCTTCTCGGTTTCAATTGTGCGTACTTCCCATTTATGTACACCGGTAGCAGCATCAGGATTGAAAACTACGCCAAGTTCAAGGGTCACATTCTCTACATATTTCCCATCAACTTTATTAGAGACCTCAAACTGATTATTGTCCACAGGCTCACCATTAACATACACCTGAGCAACATCAGTTCCCATAGGCTCTGTTTTGCCATCTTCACCAATCGTAAAGAATCCCATCTTGAAACTGGCATCTTCACTCAATGCATCCGCTTCAAAGACAAATTTCAGTTGTTTCTTTTTCATAACAGGCGAGTATTCATTCCATAGAAAGTCATCATAACACTCCACTCTGCCCATAGAATACTCTATACCACCCGCCTCTTCCTCTGAACAAGAACTAAAGCAGACGAAGGCAACAACAAATACAAGCAAGGAATACAATTTATTCAACATAAATCTTCACTTTTCTATATGTTTCATTCATCAAAACTATCTCACAAGAACATTCTTCAAAAACGACATTCTTATAATCAGAAGAATGTTCCTCGCCTGAGGTCAGAATTATTCTAGCCCCTTTACACTCCTCATTAAAAGGCAAATCCGTTTTCGCTTGTGATTGAATCTTCGGTACAATTGTCATTGACAGGTTCTTGTCTAAAGAGAGTGTGCCGCTACCGCTTATCAGACCTCTCGGGTCTTCTATAACATAATTGACCTTGAAGCCCGGCTTTATAGTCTGGTTGTCACACTTGAAATCAACTACAAGACGTTCGTCCGGCTTACGCACATTACATACAACAGACCTGGTATCCAATTCAAGTGTCTGAAGAGGACTGACAAGGTTTATTACATGAGTGGGAGTTTCAAGTTTAACATCCTTGAATTTACCCTCCTTGACAACACTCAAGTTAAGCTTCACAAAACCGTCACCATTATGTTGAGCATATTCATCCACAACAGGTCTTATTCTTACGGTATTACCTTTTTCATCAAATGGAACAATCTGGTTAATGTAAAAAGGCTCACCCTCACTGTTGTCCGTCTCACATTTGATTTTCATACCCGGCTCAATTTTGCCGTCACCCAATGACACACGGAATTTCAAAACTATATCCTTATTCCTGTCGGTCATAAGGTTATATTCCGAATTAAGATTTATCAAGTTCAGTTGGCGCACATTTTGAATCGCGTCAAGACCGTCTTCTATGTAGAAACACAAAGAATCAACATGCAACTCAAGTTCACCTTTATAAGCTCTGGCCTTAGGAGTCAAAGTGATATAATAAGCATATACATTCAGCCTCTCCTTAACGGAGCACCAGTCATCTAACAGTTCATGAAAACTCTTTTTCTGATCACAGCCGCCATCTGTCATAATCTTTGCATAGTCGACCCTATCTTTGGTAAAAATATTGTCAACCGCATATTTAAGCGCAGTGTATGTATTCGTATTACCACTGTCAGGATTCTTTGCTACATTTTTCTCCCTACTTGTTGTAAAGTCCATCATCGCCTTGGCAAGTTCGTCCTTGCTGTAATCCTTTGCTACTCCCTTCCATACCTTATAGCCTTTTCCCTCAAGATTACCACGAAAAGCCACAATATAGATTTCCGTATCAGGATTATCCGGAATACTTCTCATATCCTTAATTATAAGGTCTCTAACCTCATCATAGATATCCGGATTATTATCACCAGCACCAACCATGGAGATTGTAACATCCCACAAATATGTATAGCGTTCCTTCGGGGCACTATATTCCTGCACTGCAGTATCCTGCTCAGGAACCACCTCTTGCGCAAATGCATTACCGCAAAGAAGCAGGGAAGCTATAGCAACTGTAAAATTCTTAATTTTCAGCATCTTTATACATTATAATATTAAACACCGCATGCATCTCTTTCGAAGAGATGCATGCGGTTGATAACAAGCGATACTTGATATGTGGTATTCAATTAATTTTACTTGATTTTATGGGTGCTTTATGTTCGTTTCCAACTCCAACACGTATAAGTCAAGAATAACATGCCAGATTATTTTGTCATATAAAAAAATAACTATTGAATCTTTTTTTATTTAAAAAATGTATATATTTGCAAAATATAGAAACAAAAGACTTGACTAATTGAGAGCTAACCAAGATTTGCATCTCTTCGAAAGAGATGTTGCTTGTCCAATCAGAGTTCTTTTCACCGCATGCATCTCTTCGAAAGAGATGCATGCGGCGTTATTTAATTTTATATAAACATGTCAAAAATGAAGAAGTTTGCGACTTTTATAGTCTGTCTACTACTTTGCAGTAATGCTGTTGCACAAGATGAAAAGTTTTATGACAGGCATATAATTATTGCAGTTGACCAAAAAATGTTTGTTGACGCAAATCAAAAGGAGAACAGAAACTATGCAGAAGGTTTTGATAAACTTTATAAAGCATTGGAAGGTCTGATTATCAACGGAAACTTTGATAACGGCATTAACAAGGATATGTCACAAGTTTCATCCGGCTTTAAGTTTGATAAAGAGACTGACAGAATCTCTTTGTTTGCGTTTGGTCTTCCTTATAAGAATTATGAGAAAGTAAAGACGGATTTAAAGACAGAATATTCTTTCGACAAGATAACGGATGCTCATTTTCATGAACGTGCTTCATACTATAAAGGTTGTCAGAAAGATATAAGGTCATTTGCTGATAAAGAACTTTATTCGCTGTTCTACAACGATAAAGTAAGGAATGACTTTTTTGAGTCCGGTAAAAAATATCATAACGACAAAAATCAACCATTATATGGTATTGAACTTTCGCATTATGTATATCCGTTGATCTTGAAATATATTGACACCTCGATAAAAGCAAAGGAATATTACCTGCTTATCGTCTCGGACTATGATGCTGCATCCGGTTTCAGCGATCCGGAGGACCGTATCAGAATAAATGAACTTCTGTCAAATGAGGTAGATAAGTACAAGATGTTCTTTCATGACATGAACGAGGTTTCATCGCTGTACTCTTCGCCCGATGTCGTTAAGATAATTCCCGATGGTTTTGGAGAAAGAAAAAATCTTATTGACAAGGTAAATGGCAGAGAGTACTTTCCGTTTATAATGGGTAAGAGAATTATGCTTGATGCATGCCTTGGTGCATCGGCATTCGTATCTTCCGACATCACGCTTAAGCAAAAAGAACTTGACGGCTCTGATTACAAGTTATCTCCAATGTCCATTACATTCAATCATGATGGAGGTATAAAATTGGAGAAAATCAAGATGACAATGACAGGCCCCAAAGGTGAGATAATACTGGAACGTATATACAATGATGCCAATGAACTGCGCTCTATGTATAATGAGACAGGTAAATGTTACAATATTCCCGGTGCAGATAGCCTGAACATAAAGAACCTTGCTGTTGGCGACACGTTATTTTTCAATTATGTTTTCTTTACTGATTCGGACTCTCCAGACAAGGGCAAGCAGGAAATAAGGCTTCCTTACATTTTCACGACTGAAAAGAAATATGTTATAACTGACTCAGTCTTTATTCCACAACCACAATATACTGAAAGTGATTTAGTTACTATGTTTGCTTTTATTTCAACAATTTCGATTTTGCTAATCGCACTACTCAGCTGGTTGCGCCGTTACAGAGGAAAAAACAGAAATGTTAATTTTGACTTCAAGATTTGGCCAATAACGAACGAGCGTTTTATGGAGGTCAAAAATAAACATGTGATTGATTATGACTGCTGGTACTGGAATGGAGAAAGAGACCACAACATACGTATTACAGGCCAATATGATGCGGAGAACAAGGTGTGGGCCAAAAGGTATAAGTATATGGTGGAGTTCAAGGTTGAGGATGTTGATGCGAATGAAGACTTCTCATTCAGACCGAGCACTGACATTCTTAAACCGGACGGAAGTATGAGGGTTGCAGGCGAGTGGTATACAGCGCAGGAAGATTCAAGCGAAAACGGCAAATTCAGCTTGAATGCAAATGTATTCATCAGTGATGGTTTTATTCCCAATAATACAAAGATTCCAAACTTTGAAGTTGACAATATCCTTAAAATAAAGGTAAGTGTCAGGGTTGCCATGGTTGATAAGAAGAACAATAAGGTAATCAAGTATATTAAGACCCGGGATGCAAAGGGCAACCAAGTAGAGATTATGGTAAAACGATATACATTTATCATAAAGCCACGTCTTGAAAACAGTAACCTGTGGATGGCATTTGACCCCGGAACGACAGGTTCTTGCGTTGCATACGGTGTAGCAGCACTGCCCGGTGATACCAACGACATACATCTGGCAAAGAATCCGTATCAAGATATTGATGGAGAATGGAAAGAAGGAGTTGTATTCCCGTCAAAGGTCAGAATAAATAAGAGATCAGCAAGAATCTTCGGCAACAATCCGTTTAAGGCCGAAGAACTAATTGAAGGAGAAGGTGTTAATGACGACTACACATTTGGAAATAGAGCAGAGATGATGAGTTCCAAAAATGGAGCAAACACATTCCAGTCAATAAAGAAACTGCTTGGCTACACAACACCGCAGAAGGTTGTTAGCGACCAAGGCGAGGTGAAAGAGATTGCAGGTCAGGATATTGCTCACTTGTTAGTCCGAGGTCTATACAACCATGTTGAATCGTTCATTACTGAAGAATCAAGAAAGAACACTCAGAGAAGCATGGAAGTCAAGGCCATGTTTATGAGAAACGGGTATTTCGAGCCCCAGCGAGCGATTGTAGCAGTGCCGAACAACTATACTCTTGTTAAGATTCAGGAGATGGTTGACAGTGTCAAACGAATGAATAAGTTCAAGGAAGTACACTATATTTATGAGTCAGAAGCGGTAATGATGACGTATCTCAGAGAGAACTTCATGACGCTGATTGCCGATTCTAATCAATTGAAAAACCGAGCATTCATCGTGTATGATATGGGTGGAGCTACAATCAACGCCACTGCATTCAGGCTAAAGCTGGATATTGAATCCAACAGAGGTGTAAAGAACATACGAAGCATTGATGTTGAAACCGTGGCAAAGGTTGGCTATGGAGTAGGTGGTGATGATATAGACTATGCTCTTATCCAACTGCTTTACGGTGCTCCTTCGGTAAGGAATGTCATAGGTGATAATGCAGAGTCGCATCAGAAAAAGAACAAGTATGTTCTAATCAAACTGGTTCGTGAAATAAAACTTAGTTGGATAGCCTCATGTAATGCCACAAATATGCCCGGCTTTATAAACAACATAGACGATCTCTGGCTAAGAATATGGAACGTATTTAGTGAACTTAATATAAATTTACCAGAGACACCTACCGCAAATGATGTTGAATATTTTGAGAACGAAGGTCGGAACCATGCCAATATGAAGAAGTATGTACTTGACTATGTCCAGGATGCAATAGAGAATCTATTGTGCACAGTTAATGACAAATCGGACATTGTGCTTATCATGAGTGGAAGAAGCGTTCTTTATCCAGGAATAAAGGAGTGTGTGAATAAATCACTTAAGGATTCCGGTTGCAAAAAGATACAACTTTGGAACGGTTACAACAATGCAGACGGCAATTTCGACCCGGAAAAAGTAAAATCGGCTGTTGCGGTCGGAGCTTGTTGGTATGGCATGTACAATTATATGATAAACATTCATCACAACCTTGTAACCTCTTCGTTCGGATATATCGATTTTTGCGGTGGCGAACAAAAGTTTATACCTCTCATTGAGCGAGGCTGCAAGTACGACGATAATGGAGAGTGCCAAGGAGGTGGAGACACATTGGGAACTACGCTAAGAGCAGTCCGTTTTGTACAGATGCTCGGAATGAACTATGACGAGATATATGCACAAGATATAAAACACAAAATGAACAGCCTTGATATTATACGAGGCCAGGAAATAAGTACATGGGCAAGCAGGATAGAGATCGTTATTGACAACAGGAATAACTTCTCTTATGTGGTATACGACGGCAACAAAAAGATCACTAAAGAGAACAATCCAGACTCTCGCCTTTCTGTAAATGACATAAAGGCAGAGATTGTCGACGAGAACAGCAAGGCATACATCTTTGCAACGCTTAACGCAATAGAAGAGAATGCGGCTGAGGTTATTGCTGCAGAAATAAGCACAAGCCCACGTCCGAGCATAAACATCACAAGGAATACTTATAAAAGCAATAGGAATCGATTCTGATAAAATAAGCAAAAAAAATGAAAAGAATATTATTTTCGGCATTATTAGCCTTGATGTGCATCGCTCATGCAAGCAGTCAGAAATATGAGATAAGATACGATTCTATAACAAATAGCATCAAGTACATCAAGCAACCTGACAATCTAATAGTTGACGGCAAGTTCCATATATATAGTGGTAATGTAAAATTGTTCGCGTCACAAAAGTTCTATGGATATGACGGAAATACTAGACCGGGAGAGGGGATTGTACCGGAAGGATATACTCCTAAATATAAAAAAGTGTGGAATACATATCCAACAAAACCTCAAACGTTCAATCTCAAGAAAAATGACCATTCAATATATATGCAAAAGTTACATGGGGGGGGAAATAAGTGACACTGTGGCAATATATGAATCATTTAATCCTCAAGATTCGATTCATAAAGAGATAATATTAGGACAGTTCAGCTTCGAGCATTATGTTATCTGCGAAGGCGACAGCCTTGTCTTAAAGATAAGAAAAAGCAACTCCGATATTTCTTTCAATGGAGGTCTATATATAAAGGACGACACTCTTAAGGAAAAGCTGGAAATCAAGGCACAGGATACCATTACTGAGATCCGTGTTACGCTTCCTCCTGAATATGAAGATGCCAGACTCTGTATAAAGGGAAATTTTGCCTTTGGTAATGAAGAGTTTGAGTGCGAGCGTGAGATAAGCTCCATTTCTAGAACGGCTGATAAAACAGCTAATCTCAAAGACAGCAATTCTGAATCGGAGGAATCCGGCACTAATTTTATAGTGTTAGCTGTTTTCGGTATCGGTATTGGTATAATAGTTATCATTTGCTACAAGAAAGGTATATTCTCGAAGATGAAGAAATTTGTCAAGCATGACAGTGAAGATGAAAAAGCAAATAACGATGTTGAAGCGACCAAGAAGGAACTCTCCGATATGAAAAAAAAGGTTAACGAGTTAAACCGGGAACTTAATGAAGCGCAGAGCGAAAAAGGTAGGTTCCAAAACCTGTTGGCACAAAAGGATACAGAACTTAAAAACGCACATAGCAAAATTGAGACAATCAAGGAGGATTGCAAAAGGGAATTCGATAAAAAATATTCAGCATTGCAGGAAGCAAAGGAAAAGAGTGACCGCGCGCTGATAAGCAGCAAGGAAGAGTGCAGGCGTCTCACGAATAATGTCGCAGTCCTTGACTCTGACCTTAAAGCAGCAAACGTAGTTATTGCAACAAAAGACGCAGCTATGGAGAAGTTTACATCAAGAATTACGTTTGTGCCGTTCGCCGAAAAATACTGTATTGAGATAAAGAAACTCATCAATGTAGCCGACAAGATAGCCAAGGAGGCCGAGTGCATGTACAACTTGGACACAATTCAGGACCCATGGCACATAATCAAAGCGATATCAAAATATAGCACCTCGGTCTGGGATATCAATTTGGAGCAGTTCTTTACCGAAGTGCAGATGGTATGCAGTGGGCAAGTGGTTCTCAATGATACTTTACTGTCAAAATTCAAGCAGGACTCCCCTGCGGCAGAACTGGAAAATTCGTTAAAAGGATACTTCTTCAACAGCTACCTGGAGAAATATATAAATGCATTGGTTGTATTCAATGAGTCTTTAGCCGGACAGCATGTACTCACGGCAGGAGTTCAGGCATCAGAAACAGAAATATTCAGGAACTTCAGAAAAGAAATAACAGAAATTGTTGACAGCCTGGGAATCACAGTGATGTCTGTTAAACTTTTTGAGGATATCGGTCAAAAAGTTGATTTACAGGTAGAGATGGGAGATTTCGGTGAGTTTGCACCAGGTTCTATCGTAGAGATTGAGAATTGCATTGTATATCTTACGGGTAGTACAAAGCCAGACACAAAAATCAAAGTAAAAGTTCAAGAATAAAAAATATTGATATGAAGAAAATTATTTTTATCGGATTAGGCGTGCTTTTGCTATTTTATATAGTCCTTCAATGCACATCAAAGGATCCAAGAGAGAAATACAGTGGCAACTTTAAAGTTACGCTGCCAACATTAGGCGATGGAGAGTCAACTGGCACGCTCAAAAGAGTTTACATGGTAGTAGACGACTCAAAAAGTATGCTGGGTTATTTAGATTATTTAGATATGCAAAAAACAGAAAGTAGTGACAGCACAAAAGAAAGCAATTTCATATACAACATAAGCACATTCTTGAATAATTTCAAGTATAAATATAATGGAAACGCAGAAGTCTGCTGCAGTGGTAAGTATAATGATGTTGAGTTCTTAACAGCTCTAAGGAAGGAGCGTAGTAAGCTATTAAAAGCGGATTCATCGTTTGTTGACGAGCTCATAAAGAATGCATGTGGAGAGGTTAATGACACGACTGTATCTGTTGTCGTTTCGGACATGGTTCTGTCATGGGGCTCAAATCGCCTTAAAAACGAAGGTTATGACTTCAACAGGAGAGATCTTGAAAACGGATTGAAGGGACAGGTTAACAAAGCGGCATTGGAAGTCAAAACCAAAGGATATGATATAATGATTGTAAAGTATGATTGTGATTTCAACGGTCATTACTACTACAATAACAGGGAGAATCATATTGATAAGCTTAATAAGGAGCACCTGTTTGATTACAAACTTATGAGGAACAGACCATATTATCTTATGTTTATTGGCAAAAAAGAATTCCTTGTCAACCTCTATAACGATTGTCTTGAAGAAAGCGACTTTGTGTATACTTCGTTTGGCCTTAATGAAGGTAAAGAGTCTGAATATAGGATTGCAGAGAAGAATACCAAACGCTGGACTAAGTGCGAGGCAAAGGATACTATGACAGGCACTTTCTATTGTGATAAAGACTACAAGAATGAGGTTACTGAATTTGAGGTCGAGTATGACAAATTTATTTTGCCAAGATATATAAATATCGATAGTATCAGAGTTCATGTAAGTGATCGCGGTTTTAAGATAAAGGAGTACAGTTATAATTATAGCAAAAACAAATTCAGATATACATTGGTACTGCCCAAGCACAATGAAATAAACAAACCGGAGATTGAGGTCCAGATAATTCTGAAGCATAACATAAACCCATCATCTATCACAATAATGGATGATGTTGCAACTAAAGAAAACGTAAATGATATGCTCGATCAACTTAATGGAAAGACATGGGGATTCTCGGCAATTATTGATGCAATAGATGATGCTTATTATGGAAAGGATAAACGAGAGGAGTCTATTGTGATATCGAGAGCTAAGATTAAATTCATTAATGATTAAAAAATACTACTATGTTTAATTTTACTGAAAGATTGGCATCCATAATGTATGGTTGGACGATGGATGCAACGGAGAGTTCATTTGACCAAGTATTTGATAGCGCAAACGCAGGATACGGCATGGAATATTGTCTCTTTTTCTTGCTTGGGGTAAGTTTGCTGTCTACTCTTACATTTTACTTTGGAATTTCATCCAACATAAGAAATTCTACCCCAAAAAACTATTTGCTGACTATGATTATTGGCTATTTGGTTCTTGTCGGAGCAAACTACCTTGGTATTGCAAGCATATACGGCAACGAAGCTATCGAATCATTCAACCTCGTCAAGATCTGCTTGATGGACATATTCTACTTTGTTGTTCTATATGAGATTTTCTCATTAGTATTCAAGGGTTTTTCAAATGCATCATGGATAGACCTGATATCAATTCTGTTTAACAAAAAAATCTAATATATGGATAATTTATATGTATTTGCCATTGGCGGAAGCGGTGAAAGGGTTGTTAAGTCACTTGTGATGATGCTGGCAACGGGAATGAATGTCGGCGCCCAACGAATAATACCGGTATTTATTGATAATGACGAGAAGTCAAAAGCATATCTTAAATGCAAAGACCTGATAAAATTCTATAATGCCGATCCAGAGGTAGACAGGAAATTTGGTGCTAATACCTTGTACAAGAGGTTTGATGCAAATCCAGAAAAATGGGGCAGTTTCTTCCATACACAGATTGCCGACCCCATTGTACTTAACAAAACTGGCGAGGCTATTGGTAACCTCAGGGATGTCATAGGATTCAGGGAAGATAAGAGTAATGAAGTGGCATGCTCAATTTCGGAAGAGATCAACCTCCTCTTTACAAATGACGACCTTGAGATGCCGTTGAGCGTGGGTTTTGTTGGAAATCCGAACATTGGCAGCATTGTGCTTAACTCACTTTCTCTTCAGGATGAAAAATTTGAGGCAATCAAGAGAAGTATTACTCCAAACGATGGCGTTATTGCAGTAGGTTCTCTTTTCGGCGGCACAGGTGCTGCCGGCATGCCATTGGTTATCAACACGTTCAAGAATCTCGACGAAACGCACAAGCCTATATTGGGTGGTATTGCCGTTCTCCCTTATTTTACAACAGATGGCCAGCCAGGAGATAACGAGAAAGTGAATCTTGACATCAAAAGGTATGATGTCAAATCCGATGCATTCTTGACCAAGACAAGAGCTGCGCTCATGTATTATGACAAACATATGAAGGTTGGTTATGACTATATGTACTATGTTGGCAATAGCGAAGCACCCGATACATTCAGACACTGTCGCGGAGGTGCTAACCAAGACAATCCTTATCATATAATTGAGGCGATGGCAGCACTCTCTGTCATTGATTTCTCAAACATGAAAAAACAACAGGATATCGTATACAAGCGTCCTGTATTTGGCTTTAATCAAGAAAACGGTTCTCTGTCAACAAATCTCTCAGGCATCAAAAACCCTGACTTTGCAAGATGTCTGGTGAAGTTCCAGATTATGAAAGAGATGTTCAAGGGTGAGGCAAAAGAAGACTACATGCTTAAATGGGCTGTAGATACAAACAAAGACTATGTTTGTGAAATTGGCTTTGACAATGTATTCCGCGATTCGATATTGGGTAAAAACACAACAATAGATCAAGCGTGGGGCGTTTGCGGACTGATGAGAGAATTTGATGCGTGGATGGATGATTTGTCTAAGGATTACATTAAGCGAAGGTTCCTCCTCTATAATAAAACCGCACAGGGTGTTACCGCAGACAATGTGACAACGCATTTCTATACAGACGAGAATTACGGTATTGCAAAGATATCCCCTGCAGGTTTCATCGCATTATTGAACCCCGAGACTTACAAAAAGGCAGACATTGCATCACATATGCAGAAAGCATTCAGAGGGGAATATCCTAATACAAACCGCAATAGAATAGCAGAAGGGGCAACCTTGCCGATGCTGTTCAAAACTATATCATTGGCCTTAGATAAAGTGCTGGATGAAAACTGTATTAAACTATAACTGAAAGACCATGAAAAATTATATTTTTGGAATGAAGGCAGAGAAGTCTGAGTCACAGAATATGGAAGACTTCTTTGTGAATACAAAAAATGAGGGCGATGACTGGAATCCGTATAACAATGCATATTTCAACCTGCCAGAGAATCGACCGGAATGTAACGATACAGGAAGAATTACATCAATCCCATCTCCATATGCAAGAATGCACATAACAGACCTTGCATTTATGGAGAGTAACTGCGGAGCTGGAGTATTGCCAAGTGACTACTTCAAAGCAATGTCTCATTGTCTGGACATCTTTGAGCTGATGTTCCATTCCGACACAATCGATTTTAAGGAGAAGGAGATTAATGTAGAGAAAATTCCCCTTATCAGCACTCATAGCCATGATACCAATGTTATAAATTATCTTGAACAAAATCCTAAGGTCAAGAACTATATTATGACCTTGGACATGTTCCGCGATGAATATAATAGGATCATCCGTTCGAAGAATGTTCCTGGATATATGTTTGATTTCACTTCTCTTTACTTGATAAAGAAGAATGGCAAGGTCATTGCATCGACATCGCCATTTACAGGATTCTATGCTAAAGCAGATTGTAATCTGTCAGGCCTTGTTGTGAATGGAAGAGAAATTCTTAGCGCAGATTCTAAGACTTGGAAGGACATTAGCACGCGTAGCGAAGAATTCCGCACCTTTATGTATTCGCTGTTAAAAGATACCGGTTTGAGTATGCTTTTTGTTAATCTCTATAACCATGTATTCTACAGCCTTAGTGAGGAGCAGAGAAGGAACATAGACAATGGACCCAGGTTCAAGGAGAACCCTGCGTATAGAAAATTCAATATAGGTGGCAGTGCATTACAACAATTGCAGGGATTCAACGTGTATATCAGACCAGACGGATTGGACTGCTCGTATCTGAAGTACCTGCTTTACCTTGATAATGCAGTTGAGCTTGAAATAGATGAGAGTGATTATTGTGTTGATTTGGCAAACCGTCAGTTTAATGGAAGGTTGACCCAGTGGCTGGGAGTAAATGACATACTCGCAGACTCGCTGTTTGTGCTTACATATGATATCAACGATAACTATCTGACATTCCCATACAGGGATTATACAGATGGTCTACTGAAACACCGTTGTCTGATACCTATTAAGCGCGACGCCCTTAACTATTTCTCTATCATTCAGTTGCAGCAGCAAATTAAAATAGAGAGAAAAGATGCAGCTACATACCTGGTAACTTTGGTATTGCCACTCGCTAATGGCGGGACCACTGTAATACGCAGAGAGTACAAGTCTGGCGATGATGTAAAATTCCCTAATGGAAAGGTGCTCCAGGGAGACGATATGAAACCGTTTGCATTCGGTATATATCCGTTCGTGAAGTGTAGTAACTATCGTAATATGTACAAAGTGCTGTTCTATAATAGCTTTAACGAGTATCGTCTGGAGTTCTTCAAGAGAGATGGAAACAATACAATCCAGCCACTTGCACTTAATGAACACTGTAGCAACAAGACCAATAGCATTGACAATCAGGAATCTCGTGTCAACTGCGAGTATCATGACATCAATGTGCAAGCAGGCATTGAATTTGTCGAGGTGACAGTTGACGGGAAATACACATCACTTATTGTTCCTAAACTGAGAGTCGTTGGTGCCCCGGGACAGGTTGGACACGCAGACATACCGCATAACCCAGGCAAAGTCACTGTAGCAATTGACCTTGGCACGACAAATACTTTCATAGCTTATACCCACACACCTATGGAAGGTATGCCAATGCAACCTATCAGGGAAATCAACACACACCACAGAGATGCTGCCGGAACCGAGTGGAACGAACTTACATTCATGAACAAAAGAGTCGAAAGGGAAATTATTGCAAACTTACCCGACAAGCACCGTGAGGACCTATATTTGCGAGTGAATGACCAAGCAGAGCAGGCTGCTGGATGGCAAAATGCACGTAGCCATGTTGCCACATGGCTGTCACCACAGTTAAATGAGTTCATTCCTTCAAGAATTGACCCAGTAGGTGATGGAACGAACTACAAGTTCCCAATCCCTACAGTTATCAATTTCCTGCGTACAAATTGCATACGTGCTGAGGTTAATAATGGCAATGGCGGTAACATCCCTCTTCTTAATTTCTCAATACCCTTCGCATACTATGAAAGAGGAGTAAGAAAGGGTGCATATGGAGATTTCTACTATGACCTTGTACGCGATGGTAGTAAGTTCAAGTGGTTTAACAGGAAAGATCGCTTCGGCAATTACATAACAGATCCTACTGATGCGGCTGCGTTTAATGCATTCCTCTCAGAGCTGATGTTCATTGTGCGCTGCCATCTGATCTGCAATGGCTATGACCTGAATAACTGCCGTATAATTTGGTCATATCCATTGTCATTCTCACCTCAGCTTCGTGAACAATATAGTTTGGCATGGACAAATGCTTACACAAAGTTCATCAGTCCTAATGCCGCTGGCAATATTATGTATACAAATGAGTCAAGAACGCCGATATATGATTGTCAGGATAATCCGAATTCAAATAGCAAGCTGACTCTGCTTATGGATATTGGCGGTGGTTCAACAGATGTTATTGGATATAAGAATAACGAAGTTAAGTTCGTAACATCATTTGGATTTGCAGGAAATGCCCTTTATCTTGATTCGGGTATGAATACAATTCAAAGCACTCAGATGGACGGCACACTACTCAAACAGTATGTACTGCAGCAACAGTTGTTCAAGAATTCCGAGATTGACCACACAAATGGTCAGGTTTGTGATGTAAAGATTGACTCGTCACAGTCAATTAGCACTCTTATGAACTATGGATTCTCAAAGGCTACTGCAGAATTCGAGAATATCTTCAGGTACAACGAGCCTGCGAAATACATGCTTTATATCCACAATGCTGCAATCGTATATCATGTTGCACAGCTTTGCAAGATATATTCTTGCGACGAGATGCCGTCATATATCTATCTAAGCGGAAATGGATCAAAACAATTCAAACTGAACGCGCAGAGGGATGGAATGATAAAGGAGATCTTCAGTCAAGTATATGGCATTGCTGATGCAAGTAACATATTTGTATCAGAAAGCGCAAATCCAAAAGCAGCTACAGTCAGAGGCGCGCTAAAGGGATTATGGATGGGTACCTTGGCTATAAACCAGAACTCTAGTACTCAATGTGTGACTATGTTGGGAGATAGCAGCACAGCAGTAACACCAGACAACTTCGGCAATACTGTAATTCCTAACCGGAATGGCGCAAAGGAGGCTGTGAAAGCAAATGTTGTATCCTTCTTCAAGATGTTCTATCGCAGTTTCTATACAACTGCAACACCGCTCATGACACTTAAAGAGATCGAAACGATTATTGACAGTGTTGAGGATGACAGTACACTTGAAATTCCTCAGAACGGAGTAATCCATGACTCTTACTTCTTCCAGTATGTAGCACTTGTTATGCAACAGATTTCATTGAAATTGGCTCGTGATGGGGCTGCCGGAAGATAAATCCTGTATTACGCACTACATAAAGGCCCTTTATGTAGTGCGTTTATAAAAGATAACAAAAAAGAAAAAAAACGCTATGATGTTTAATCAAAGTGAAGAAGATGAAATTAGCAGATTGCGCTCAAGAATTGATTTCCTAGAAAAAAAGATTGACGTGCTTTGCGATATCCTATGCCGTTTATCCAGTGGTTTTAAGGACCTTTCTGATGCGACATATGTTAAATCCTATTTAGATTATACCAGTTCCGTAAAGAGCTGTACTCTTGAGCAGGACGAGTTACAAGCTATGCAGGAGCAAGTATCTGACAATTCTGATACTGCAGGACAAATGTATGGAACGCATGCAGAAAATGTATCTGCTGAAGAGAACAAAGAAACAGAGACTATACATAGAGAATATGTCATACGCTATTTGGGAGCACCTTCTGGCAACGGTTTTGAGGTGATGAACGAGAGAACCAACATAGGTGTAAATACTCTCTACGTATTGGAAATTGCAAGGGAGGAGAATTATGCAAGATTCTATCCCAATGTTGATAACAAGGTACAACTGATTAATGAGAGAAACTATCTGTTTGATCCAGTGTGCGAGGCTATAGGGGATTTACAGTACTCAAGCACCTTGTCTGTAATTGAAGACAATTATGGCGAACTTGAGCTCAATGGCGACTATTGGATATTAAAGAAGAAATGTAAGGTAATAATCAAGTAAATGAAGAGGTTTATTTTGTGTCTTTCAATATTAGCCTTGCTACTGATTGCATTATGGCCAGAAGAAGCTTATGACAATAAAAAACCACATAAGGCCTTGGCTATAAAAAAGGTAGTAGATGGAAATACCGTAGAACTTGATAATGGTACTACAATCCACCTTATAGGAGTAACAAGTACAAATGAGGGAATGCAGAAACTTTCAAAACTGAATGGAACTCCTGTCCGCATTATACCTGACAGCGAATCTCCATACAATCCTAACAAACTCAATAAACGTTCAGCTGTATATGCATACCTTATTGATGAGAATTCAAAAGAATGCATTAATTCTATGCTTTTAAAAAACAGACTGGCAGATATTAATGAAACAAGATTTCTTAAAGACAGCCTGCATAAGTTTAAGGAATATGCCCATAAGGCGAAACAAGCAAGAAGGCAGCAACCGACTCCAATTTACAAATCTAATGCAGACTATAATGAGGATAATATTGAGTTACCAGATTATTCTTTCGATACTGAGAGGAAGCATACCATATGGTATAATAATGGAAACTTGAATCTTGAAATGCTCGAGACCGTGTGTGACTACACGCTTCCTTATACAAAGAACTTCGCAAACCAGCTTGCGGGACGTGTAGAAGGAAGCTACAATTTTAGGCAGGTGTGCGAGATTTTCAACTATTGTTACAAGAAGTGGGAGTATGTCAGCGATCCTAAGGATTCAGAATTTGTTGCAAAGGCTTCGGAAAGTATTGCATTCAAACTTAGGGGAGATTGTGATGATTTTGCTGTTCTTATGGCAAGTTGCATACTTGCAATAGGAGGTGATGCAAGCATCACAATTGCGAGTAACAGAGATAGTGCCCATGCATATGCAGAACTGAACATCACGGATATGGATATAGAAGGAATCAAGAAAGTCTTGGCAGAGACATATCCACACTTGTCAATACAAGATATTGCAATAAGACACGACAACTACGGGACATGGCTCAGTCTTGATTGGCAAGCAGAATATCCAGGTGGTCCATATTGGGAGTCGGAGAAGAGAAGTCATTATTGCAGGCGCGATGGTTCATGGATTTGGTATCGTTAGACATGCTGTGAATAAATAGCAAACAATCACTTGATTATCATTATTGATGGCACTGTTTAAATTTATGTTGCCGAGTTTTATAATCTGTAAGTGAACTTAACGAGTTTTCCTCCATCTTACAGCCTGCCTAAAATGACTTCAACGACATAAATTTAAACTGTTTCTTAATATCACTAATCTAAGAATCTCCATCAAGCAAGGCCCTTATCACCAGATCATTTGCTTCATCTACTACAGACGTTTCCAATGAAGTGAGATATATGCGTGTTGTCTTTTCGTTGTCGTGACCCATACATTCGCTTATTACCGGTATCGGTACATTCTGGCACCGCGCCACACTTGCCCACGAATGTCGTGCGACATATGTACTTAATGACCCACTCAAACGAAGTTTGTCCCCAATCTGTTTGAGCAAAAGATTTGTGGAACTGAGTGCCGATTTATACTGCAAACGTTCATCTTTACCTTCGGTCCTTATTATCGGCAGAAGATAATCACCTACACCATATCCATGTCTTTCAATGACATCCTGCATGCATTTTTCCCATTTTATCTGCAAAGTTTGCCCCGTTTTGCGACGACGGTAGACCAGGACACCGTCTTTAAGATTGTTTCTTTTGAGATATGCCATATCGACAAATGACATTCCTCTTGTGTAGAAAGAAAAGAGAAAAAGGTCACGAGCTAATTCAAGTTTTGGAGTTGCAGACAAATCGAATGCCTTTATACGGCGTAGGACATTCAGTGGCAATGCGCGTTTGACAGTTTTGTCAACACCCGTATATACATGCCTGAACGGATGTAGGTCATTTGTAATCTGTTGCTCAACAGCGCGGTTGTAGACAGCACGCAACACTCTCAAATAGAATGAACTGCTATTGCGAGTTAAAGCACAAGAGTTCTGCAAATATGCTTCGTAGAGTTTAATAATATCTGAGTCGAGTTTATCGAAAGTTATATCATCACCTCCATGAAAGCGCAGGAAACTCCTTAATGTACTTTCATAGATTTCGCTAGTGCGAATCTTGCCTAAGGTTTTTTGCTGTGATATTACAACTTGCATAAAGGCGCATAGACCTTGCTTGCTCTTATTTGCCGCTTGTTTCAACAGACACTTCAGACTTGCCTCAGTACTTGGCAATGGGGCATTCTTGTTGCCACGATTTAGAATGTTTTTCGTCATAATAGAGTATTTGTTTCCTGTTATTATTTATATGGTAGGCATTATTTTACTACCTTCGCAAAGGAAAACAAAAAACATATACCATGGAATTGCCCAATGACCCTATGATGCTGATGAGCGCAGTGAACATGTACCTGCGCGACCGATACCAGTCGCTCGACGAGTTGTGCGACGACCTTAATGTAGACCGCAAAGAGCTTGAAGCGAAACTGCTGCAGGCAGGGTTCGAGTATAGCGAGAAGTATAATAAGTTCTGGTAAAGAAAGAATATTAGAAGCTGTTCGTTTTGAGCGAAGCGAAAAATCCCGATAATCACCGGTAATCCATCCCCGGTTCATACGACCTTTCACGGATTCATCTCCGCAAAAATCCTGAGACCGTCCATGGTGCTGCCGAAACAGATTCTGCCGCCTGAGGCGCGGAAAATCTTGTCGGTGGACATCGCGAGGTTTCGTTCATGTTCGGGATAACGTTCATAATCGGGCTGCAACAGAGGGCCCGACTGCAAGCCCACCAGCATCTCGCAATAGCAGCAGGCAGTCTCATAGGTATCCATCGAGCACTCCGCACCAAAGTTGTAGACGCCACCGGGCAGAGCAAACGTAGCAGGCAAGTACTCCACCACATCGCGCACCCAGGTTATTCCGCGATACTCGCGCACAGGCAGCACCAATGGTGTGCGATCCTTTATTGCCCGTGCTATGTTCAGTACAAAGTTCGCATGTACAGGCATGCCCTCGCGCTCAATGTCATACATCCATGTTGCACGCAAAGCAACTGCCGTAGGACATAGCTCAAGAGCACGTTGCTCCGCCTCGAGCTTGTGCCTGCCATAGACATTCTCCGGCGCTACAGCCACATCCTCACTTAGCGGACCGCTCTCGCAGTTGCCGTTATAGACCTGGTCACTTGAGAAGAAGATGAATTTGACACCGTTACGTGCTGCAGCCGCCGCAAGATTGCACACACCCTCTACATTCACGCGGTAACTTTCATCGGGGTGCTGTTCGCAGTACCAGGTATTTGAGATTGCCGCCAGATGCACCACCACATCGGGGGTGTGCTGCAGGAAATAACTGTCGACCGACTCGCGGTCGGTAATATCAAGTTCACTATGCGAAGGAGCAAGAATTTTGTACTCATTGCGCCACCGTGCAACAACACGGCTGCCCACAAAACCGCTCGCACCTGTTACTAAGATTTTTTGCATGGTGTTATTGGTTATTTTCTTAAATTCTCTCAAGTTCGTTGTACATCACTAACCCTTTTACAGTCAACAAATATTTCTGGCGAGGATGACGAGGAGACTGAGGGTACAACATACAGACATAGCCATCACTAATCGCCGGATTAAGATAATTCTCCAAAAAGTAGGTCTATACTTCATCCCCATAGCCTCCATCACCTGCCTTACGGTTATTTGTTTAGTACCTATCGCGACTATCAATCTCGCAATGTAAACAGAATGCTCCATCTTGTTCGGCGCTTGTTCGGTGCTTATCATATTCTTGTTCGACCACACTTACCCATTCTACTGGTGGATTCACCAACATAAACCTGTTTTTCAATTCATTGCTTTCTCCCATCAACAGATTACGGAAGAATTTTATCAAAAAGCTGTAATTCTGGTTGATTCCCTTTGCCACATTTTTATAGTTGGCCCTTACCAATGCATTACGGAAATACCACGAATGCAACGCGCCATGCCTCGGCATATTCGCGTTTATGCGGTTCACAGACTTTCCGGTATTCGTCGAAATTGAGATACTTCATATTATTTAGTCAGCCTTATCTGTAATCTTGAATTTTTGAGGCACTTATTGAATATTTCCAACGTATTGGCATTATTGTTTTGGTATGAGAATTCATAAAATTCAATTGAACCACATTACAGTCTAACTCAGGACATTTTGGGCCAATAATCGCCTTTCGTAATTTTAAAGGAAATGAACCATCATTTAAAGAGAATAGACAAATACGACTCACAATATTATTAGTTGAATCCATAATCCATTTTATTTCAGGTTTTATCCTATCGCAAACATCATTATTGGTTATAAACAACAATCGAAATTCTTCTTCATCCTTGAATAGATAAGACTTAAAAAAATGTTTCCATATAAACCACCTTTTAAATTCCAATTTCCATCCATTTAATCTTTTATTTAAAATTTGACGAATGAATTCCAATTCATAATGAGTCCCATCATCTTGTCCATATGACACAGGAGATAAAAAGAACTTCTCTTCATCAATCAACTCTTCATTTATTTCATATTCTATACAAGCACCTTTAGCATCATTACCATACAGTCTCCACATTGTCAAATCATCAGACTTACGCAAATTACAGCAAGACAAAATAAAACAATTATTATTCTCCACTATAGAACTCTGTGACTCTGCAAACGCATAAAGTCCAATATACTTATCAGTGTATGAGACTTCACCTTTATCATTCATACATGTTATAGAGCACATTGGTTGTTTGTTGTCTCTTATTGTTAAAAACAAAGATTCAAGAGAAGTATATCTACATATTGATTTAGGGGTTGAACATGATAAGAGTAACTTAAAAAAGGAATCCTCATATTCTGTTTTTAAAAAAAACACACCATTATCATCATCGTATTCTATTGAAGATTCAGAAAACAGTTCATCAAGTTCTTTATGTGTCTCTATTGTTAGTTGTTCATCATATAGAGTAGGCTTACACGATAAAATTTCAAAAGCTATTTCATCAATCAACGGACGCAACCCAAAATTTCGTTTTTCCTTAATTGCAACAACAAGATTACTGAAATCCAAAGTTTGGAAGCCCAAAACCCCTTTATTCCAAATATAGAATTTATCACCTCTACCAAAATAAATTATACCGCATTTTACACCGACTTTTTTAAATCTGTTTTGATATATTTCAGCATTTTGAGGTATATTGAAAGATGCAAATCCATATCTGTAATCTAATACAGCAATAACTAGTTTCTTATGAAAAATTACTATATCAAATAATTCTTTCACGAGCCCAGCCATCGATGAAACCTCAACATTCACATCAACTTCATAATCAGCACCTAATGTTTCTTGGATTTTTTTTGCTAGAGACTCTTTTCTTTCAAAACTTAGCAACTTAGAACTCTTCATATGTTTTTTTTAAACTCAAAGACATTTAATCATTATGTAAAATTGACAGTCAAACTAAAGGCCAACAACCTTACTAATACAAGTATCTGTGAATGCACGCCAGATTTCAAGCTTAACTTTCTTGTAGTCTTCAAATAACTGACCGACATATTCAATTTCAAACACTAGGCGAAGATCGTTCTTGTCTTCATTTTTCTGTCCCTCTTTGCGGTACCCTAGTCGTGCAATTTTGATATAGTAAAGATCTCGAATGCCTTTGCCTGAGAGGTACGGCATAAAATAGTAGAGTTTGTTGAGCGCAACCGTAGTCGGGAACTTCTTGCCTGTATAGTAAATCTTGGCTGAAGCATCAAGATACTGCTCCCAATTATCCTTCTTGACGTTGCAGATGAGGAGGTTCTTTGTGATGTCGATCGGCAAGTTACGATGAATACTCTTCGTATCGTATTCAATTAGAATGTCCTCACGGACCATGGAGTTTTGCGTGATTGGCTCGAGTTCGTATTGGGCAAAGAGATCAAGGAAATCAAGTTGCATGTGCTTCCCTTTTTCCGTTTCCTTCTTCTTCATAGGCTTTTCAAGTGTCTGGCGAGTCAAACGGCGATTGATGATTTTGTGCCAAATGGAACGAGCTAGCTTGACCTCCTCCTCCGACAATCCCATACCCTTGTGCAAGATTATTTCATCAGTATAATCAAGAATTTCATCAGTCGTTACTTTCTTACGAAGCATACGATCAATAGTGTCAAAGATATTCTCATTCTCCTCTCTGTAAGGCAAATAGATTCCTCCGACTTCGCTTGGCATGAGTTCAAGGCAGCCGCCACCGAAGTTGCGTCCAAGAATCTCTGCAAAGGCAAATGAGAGTGAGTTATAGTAACTTGCTAGAAATGCTTTCTTGTTCACACCATCTTTGATGAAGACCCTGTGCATGGTATCCGTAGTATATGCACCAGCCTCATTGAGCACAAACTTTGGGTATAGGTTGTTCCGACGAAGGAACAATGCGTCAGAAAGTTTTATGGAAGGAATAACCCACCATTGATCTCTTATGCTAGTTTTATAGCCTTTGTCAATGCCAGCTGCTTCGCCACCTTCAAGATAGGCCTTTACACCTTTGTTGCCATTCTTTTTGGAATCAGGGGGGAACACCAGAAGATGTGCCTTTGCTTCAGATGCGACATTGGCTTTCCAGTCACGCTTAGTAAAGCAAAGACTGTTTACTTGCACACTCCTTCCAACCATCGGACAAGCATAATTCTGCAACTGATACATACTAACCACAGATTGCGGAACAGTAAAGAAGTCGTTAGCCCCTGTTGTGATACCGACCTCCACCTTTGCAAATGAAGAAATCGTTGTGGTTTTCTTTACTTTGTCGAGCAAATCAAGTTCTTTCTTATCAAGGAAGTAATAGGTCCACTTGTCTGTATGGAAATTAATGTCTTTGCTTGGAAATCTTAACTGATGAGGATCAAGTGCAAGAAGTCCCTGCGCGTCCTTTACCTCAATGTGCTCAATTTTGTGTTCGTTTGTGTCGTTTTTCTCACAAAGAAGCAGAACAACTTCCTGCTGAATCTCCTCGAAAACAAGGTTCTCAAAAGAAATAATGTTTATTTTGTTGAAAGTTTTGGCTAGGTATTTGCGTAACTGCTGGGCATATTTCACCATTAACAGTTCTGACGGAATGACGAAACCCATTTTACCATTATCGCGAAGAAGTTGTGTACATCCTACAACAAACGTTACCCACGCATTAGTGAGTTTCGTGCGCTTGAGCTTTGCATTTTTGAAGATCTCGTCAGCAAGTTTCTGTTGTGCTGTATCATAATACTGATAACGAATGAATGGAGGATTGCCAACAACAAGGTCGAAACGCTTATCAGTATCAAGGCAGAAACGGTGAAAATCCTGATTGATTACCTCTGAATCATGCAACCCAAGTGTACGTGCCTTATTGGCCTCTGCTGCTTCGTATTCAATAGCGGTTACTGTTTTGAATAGCATATTTTCATCACGCATGCATTCCAAGAACACACCATCACCACAACTCGGCTCGAGTACGTCGGCGTCTTGTCCACCATTTATCCCCCAATGCAGTATGAACGATGCTATTGCAGGTGGAGTGTAGTATGCTCCTCTTAATTTTTCTGCGGATGCGTCTTTAATCAGCTGCATATAGTTCTTTGATTTTGGGGATTAATGCTACTTCCTCATCTGTCATTCCGTAGAGGTTGTTGATTGCTCGTTGCTGCTCTGTCTTCTGCAATTCAAATTGACGTTTCAGAGGCGTTGATTTTCTGGTATTGCTTCCTGCTGCTACAATTCTATCACCTAACGTAATCAGTGACTTCTGCCGTTCGACAATTTCATTGTGCACTGCAACATCATCAGGATTGGTGAAATCAATAGTACGTATTGGGATTTGTTTCAATACTTTTGTTCCACGAGCAATGAATCCACCTCTGAATATTTCACCATATAGGGATGCTAGCCACTCACCCTGAATGGATCCAAGTATCGCTTGTATGTAATAGATGGAGTAATGACTATCAACAGGAATGCTGACTAGGCAATAACCAGCCGTACCGCCAGAAGAAACCAAAGTACCATTTGTGTCAACCGCATATTTATTTTCCTGAGCAAGTACACCAACTATTATCTTCTCTGAAATCTCACATGCTTCAAGACTCTGATGACGGCCGAAACGATGCCATTCGTCTGCTGTTGTTGGGGTTGGCTTGATGTCTCTGCCTGGACGGTCAAGTTCTGGTTGAATTGCAGTAAGGTAATTGTAGAAATGTGGGTATTTGCGTTGGATAGTGCTAAGCTTTATAATATCCAGTTTGCCGTCAAATCCTTTTTTGTAAGGAAAAATTACACGTGCATTAGGTTTGAATGTACGATAGGTGTTGAGTGAATCGTTACCCGATACAGTTTTGAAGTATGGTTTTGTCACCTTCTTCTCTACCTGATAATCTTGCTTGTTATACTTGAAATAATAATACTGTCCATCCTCGTTTTCAGGTTGGAAAATGTACACTTTATTAGCACTCGTTTGAATGCCATTAAAAATGTAATCGTTACCAACAATCTCGCCTAAAGGAGAACTTTGAGTTGAAATGTGATTGAGAATTGACTGCAATCTATCAGAACAAAGGATCCAAGCATTTTCCCCTATAAGACAGACATCTCGTTCGTTTTCAGAGAATGAAGTCAAATCACGAACTTTCCACCTTGACAAACTATCAATTTCATAATACTTGAAAGAATCATTCTTCTTATTTTGAAGAACGATAATACATGAATATGTTGATTTATCAGAAAATACCTGATGAGCACCGAATGAAGTGATTGCTTTTATGGCCTTGTGAACAGAAAGGAATTTACGCAGTTCTTTACCAGCACCAACATTCATGAATTTACTTGGAACAATGTATCCCATCGCACCATTTTCTTTCAATAGTTTGAATGCACGTTCTATGAATAGAAAATACTTATCGTATTGTTTGTAAGCACTCTTGTAGCGTTTTGGATAAAGTTTGTGCTCTTTAGGCGTAAACTTCTTGATATCCTCAGTCTTCATGTACGGAGGGTTGCCAACAATATAGTCAAACATACGTTCTCCGAAGTCAAAAGGATTGATATCTTCAGTTTGATTGTTTGGCACATCAGATGCTTCAAGCAAACTATTTCCATAAAAGATATTCTCATCAAGTGTAGGCAATACGGGATGGAATGTAGCAATTGTTGACTCATCCTCTCCTTCAAGTAGTTTCAACAGGAGCCCAAACTTACAAGCTTCTACTGCATTGAAGTCTTTATCAACCCCATAAATACACCTCGTAAGCACCTTTCGTTTAATCTCAAATTTGAGTTTATAGGTATTTATATCTGTTTGGATCAGTTTGCTCCTATCATTTTTCGTATAAAAGTCAACCAATGCATCACAAAGAAGCTGGAATGTTTCAAGCAAGAATGCACCAGAACCACATGCAATATCAGCACATCTAAGGCTTAGAATTTGATTATCTGTCAAATACGCAAGATTATCCTTTATCGTTTGGCGTAGTATTTCACTCACAATAAAATTAGGAGTCGTTACAATGTCTCTGTCTTCATTTTCTGGTTTGTTGACGATACTTAACTGGCTGCCAACAACAGCAAGCCTCTGCGAAAGGAAAATCTCATAAATCTTACCGAGGATATCGGATGATAGAACAGCAAACGAGTAAGGACTTTGTGGAAAATAAAGTTCACGGATAATTGACCAGAAAGAAGAACTTACATTACCAATAATTTCGTCTGATAGTTTTTCCTCAAAAAGACCTGAATTGTAACGTGAGTCAGCAGATTTGAACTTTGCAATCAGTTCCCGATGGCTGTTGTGGTCAGCTATCTGCAACAAACTTTGGTATGTTTCAATGTTCCTATCTTCACATACACGGAGGAAGAGAATCTTATTGATGTAACTCTGAACTACATCCCCAAGTTCCTCCATTTCGATTTCTGGGTTATTACGAAGAATCTCTGTTCCGAGCATCAAGCGCCAATCGTTAATTTGCTGCAAGAAGAGTTCATCAACCGATTTGTGATTTACGTTCACCTCAATCTTACTCCAGACCTCATCAAAGCGACCTGAATACACAGAATTCTTACCTAGATACTCCCAAAGTTCCTCTGCGGCATCTTCGTAATCAGTATACTTGTATTCACGGACAACAGCTTTAATACGAGTGTCGTTCTGCTCTACAGGAAAAGAGGTGTCATAAATATAAAGATACTCAAAGTTGCTCAATACACTTATCTTCAAACCCGCAGTAAAGCCATAACGACGAAGCTGCTTTGCTGGATCATCTTCACGCTCAATATGAACGCATGGTTTTTTCGCTTCTAGGAAGAATTTACGTTCACCAAAAAGACGGAAAGTGTAGTCTGGTTTCTTAGTATGAGAAGCTACATTTGCTTTTAGCGGTTCTTCTAGCAAAACCTCACGCTCATTTGTGTTCTTGCCAGCAATATTACGAATATCCCAACCAAGAATCTCGAACAAAGGATCAAGGAACTCATTTCGCACCTGAGTTTCATTGAAACGCGTTGTGCGATAAATATCCTTTCCTTGCTCGTATTTCTGAACAAGAGCATGTATTTTGTTTTTTATTTCAACCATCATAATATTTTTGTTACGACATATTTTTAACTACCTACCAGATTCTTTCCTCAATTCACTCAACGTCTTGCCCTTGTAACTAAAGTACTTAGGACCTTGATAAGTTCCTGATGCGTTTTGCTTATCTTCGGGAATGAACTCACGGGTGAAAGCAGTTAGTGACCAAAGACGACCTTGGTACTCAACCTTATCATCTGATGCCACGGTGACAGACAAGTTCAGTTCATCAAAAACAACGGTATCACCAACTTTTAAGCCAATCATGTGGAACTTGAACGCTGGCTTCTGCGCTCTACGTTCATTTTCTCTGCTGTCCGCTTCTATTTTCTTGTCCTCTTCTTTGCTACCGCTAATTACCGGTTTACCATCTACATACACCGCAAGTTCTGCATCTTCTAGTAAATCTGCAATGTCTCGCATAATATCAAGAGCAACAGATGGCGCAATATTGAAAAACTCACGGTTCTGTCGAATGCGCAAGTCTGACAAACGGTCAATCTGCTTATGTATTTGTTTTTCTACCTTGTCATACTTTACAGTTTTCAACGTTGCATAGATTTCAAAAGGCAGAGGAACTGCTGTATTGTCCAATTCCTTAGAGCGCACATCTACTGGACGAGAACTTTTACCAATTTTCACCCAATCTTCACGAAAGCTAGGGTTAGTCAATATGTAAACATAGCCTGAATCTTTATTACACATACCTTTCCACAAATTAATTAAACTTTTCCTGTCTTACCAAATCCAGAACTGCAACGTCATGAACAATTGCAGCTGCGGTTCTTTTTTGCCACAGAACACTTGTTATCCCATCTCTGTATCATTAAGAAGGTTCTTCACGTCTACATTTAACAGTTTTGCAATTTTATCCAAAGTCGCAAGATCCGGCTGACTGGAGTTGCTGCACCATTTACTGACCGTGCAAGTGGATTTGCCCATTTGTTCAGCCAACCATTTACCTGTTTTCTGCTGTTCAACAAGAACTACTTTTATTCGATTCAGATTTGCCATTGTATCCTAATTTATTTAACTGTAACGCAAATATATTAAAATAATTGTAAAATCAAGAATTCTTAGACTTATTTTTTGCATCCAATCACATGCAAGCCACAAGATTATTGGTTCGTTCGGTGAAAGCGCCTAAATTATCATTGAAAAATCTTATCACTCAAAAAAAGTATATTATATTCGCAACTGAAATAAAAGTGCACGAGTAATCTTGACAGAGCAGAGTAATTTGGAATGAAAACAAAATACGAAATATTCATTGACGCGGTTTCGTATGCTATGGAAGACCATTCGTACAATGTCATCTGGTATTATGATTTTGACGAGCAAGATATCGTTCCCGTTATTGAAGATAACGGATGTTATCCCAAAGATGGGCACCGGGTACTCAGAATTGAACCATTACCATCAAGGGTTTTATTCCGCATAATGGAAGATTTTGCAAACTCGCTTCCTGAGGGCCAAGAGAAAGAAAAGTTATTGATGTCATTGCGATACCGCAAGCCGTTCTCGTCATTCAAGCAGACGCTGGTCTACACAAGCCAACGTGAAAATTGGTTTGCTTTCAAGGAAAAACAGATGCAAGAAATCATTGAAGAATGGATGAGCGACGAAGGAATTGTTTACAAGGATGAAGTATTCAACTGCAATGGACCAAGCGTCTTTGAATACCACCTAGATTGAAACAAACAAGCAAAGAAAAAGATCCTTCCGTCGCTCCGCTCTGTCAGGATGAACAGAACCCTATAGAGATGCTTCGCGTTGCTCAGCATGACAGACAAGACCATTACAGCGCATACGTCACACTCACAGTCATGTTACGGCCGGGAGCACTGATGCCGCAGCTGTAAGGACGGTAGCGCCTGTCGGTGAGGTTCTCTAAGGTAGCATTGACTGAAAGACCTTTCGCAAAGCGGTATGATGCACGCAGGTTTAGCGTAATCCACCCCGGGGAGTAAGCGTTGCCCTCCTTGTCAAGTGCATAGAGCTCGGTCTTTTCTTTCTCTTCCTCGGGCATGTCATCTGCACTGCACTCTGCCTGAAATGTAGTGAAAGCCTCAACGGTAAGCCTGTCGCATTTATAGCCGATGGCGGCTCGCCCGAAGAGCGGCGCTGCATGGCGCGAGGGGGATTTTTCTCCATTGTCAAGCTCTTCCCGACCTCGCTGCCAGTTAAGGCTCGCATTGGCATAGAACCACTTGGCAAAGCGTGCGTCGAGAGCCGCCTGCACACCCCACACATTGGCTACAGCGGCATTCTGCAATGCCTGTACCCTACACTCCTCGCCGCCATACTCCATTGTGGGCGAACCGTCAAATGTGTAGTCGCGTCTCACTATTGCGTTATCCAAGCGTGTATAATATGCAGTGATATCGGCAGTAAGATTTGAACCGAAACGCTTGGCAATGCCTATCTCGACATTATCGGCATATTCCGGCTTCAATGAGGGGTTAGGCACAGTGACGCAACCGTCGACACTGTCGAACAGTTTGCCCATGTCATCGACATTGGGAGCACGGAAGCCACGTGCATAGTTTACGCGGAATAGCCACCCTGATGTCGGACGCCAGTTAAGGCCGATGTTACCGCTGACACTGCCTGCCGAAGCACTCTGCCGGGGAGCGAACGGGATTTCATAGCCTGCCGTAGAAAAATCGTTCTCAATCCAGTAATAGTTATATCGCAAGCCGGCAGCTACATTCAGACGGTTTGTCACATGCCAGTCGGCCTGGGCATAGACTCCTGCACTGTGCCACTCGGCCTTGGGGTAACGTGCCGCCATGAGCTCTTTGTTGCCTGTGAGGATATCCGTTGCCACACCCTTTGAGCGCACGTCGTTCCTGACATACTCGGCGCCATATGAGATTGAGAGCGCATCAAACGGATTCTTGAGGAAGTCTATATTAGCGCTCCATGCATCGACCTTTTCACTCTG
Organism: Bacteroidaceae bacterium; assembly: GCA_017398805.1. Classification (GTDB taxonomy): domain Bacteria; phylum Bacteroidota; class Bacteroidia; order Bacteroidales; family Bacteroidaceae; genus HGM04593. Next base: position 59,164 of record JAFQEZ010000063.1, read on the forward strand.
TGTCTCGCGCATGGGTTTGTTCAGGTCACGGCTTATGCGGCTCTCCTCGAACCGTTGCAGCGCAAGGTCAAGCCTGAGCGAATCGTACACTGCACCGCCACCGGCATGCTCCACACGCAGATGACTCATAATCCACTTCTGTGGGCCATAGTTCCACTCGGCATACCGTGGTAGCCCGCCGCGCATGCGCTGATGACGGTCGTAGCGTGCATACTCCGATGTCTCGCTCAGGTGGAATGCATACTCAAGATTCCATGCGGCTGCAGGGGTATAACGCACCTTCTGCATGAAGTTCATCTGCGAATAGCCGCTGGGTGACTGTCTGCGTTTGTCGCCGTTGACAGCCACGATATCATCAATCTCGCCATTGGCATTGATGCTTGGAATTACGATATATGGCATTATATAATCCTCGGGGCCATGCAGACCTTGTTCTAGGTCATCGAAAGAGGATGCTGTAAAACTTGTAAGCAATGCCCAACGCTTCCACCCCACCCCGGCATGAACATGTGCGGTAAGTTCATTGGATGCTGTTGCAGTGCGCACCGTTGCCGAAGCGTATGCAACCGGCTTATCTCCTTTAGACAAGCGTGGCTAAACAGTACTGAATACCATTGCACCGCCTATGGCATCGCTGCCGTAACTTACCGCACCCGGGCCGAACAACACCTCGGTATTGCCGATGGTGAAAGGGTCGAGCGATATTACATTCTGCAGATTGCCGGCACGGAAGATTGCGCTGTTCATGCGCACACCGTCAATGCTGTAGATCAGACGATTTGTGGCAAAGCCGCGTATCATGGGGCTGCCACCGCCATACTGGCTCTTCTGTATAAAGACCTCGCCGGTAAGCCCCAACATGTCGGCTGCTGTCTGCGGATTGAATGCGTTAGACTTCTCGAATGAGAGGCGTGCAATCTTTACAGGCTGCGACTCTTTATCCTGACACCAGCGGCTTGCAGAGAGAACAAACTCATCTAACCTGTGGCTGTATTCAATACTATCCTGCGCAACCGCCACAAAAGGGAGCATCGCACACAGCAAAAAGAGTATTCTGTTTTTCATAGCCCGAGATTACTTCACCAACAGTTTGCCGGTCTTCTGATAGCCGGCCTCATCGGTTGCAAGATAGAAATAGATTCCCCCTTCGTAGCCTGTTGTGTCCACACTCATGCTGCCTGCTGAGAGCAGACTTGCCACCACATTACCTTTTGCATCGTAGACAACCAACGAGACATTGCCTGTGAGGTTACGAGGAACAAAGACAAAGCATTCGCCACCGGTCACTACATTTCCGCTCTCAAGTATCAGTTCCTTGCCTGCAAACAACTGTTCCACCGATGTACCCTCGGGCACAGGCTTGTTGCCCTTTATCATTGCCTCGATACATTTTGTATCGCTACCGCCGGGAGTTGTTACGGTAAGTGTAATGTCATATGTCTGGTCGGGCTCTATTGTTATCTGCGGATTGCGCGCTGATGCATCGGAGATTGAGAGCGGTGCCGGATTTATTGTCCATTGCCACTCGGCATTCTCCTGATTCACTATGCTGTAGCTGTCGAGCTGTATCGTGCGCGGATAGTTTGCCGAGGTGTTGTCACCCGATCCGGCATTCAGGATAATCGGCTGCGCAATGGGTTTGAACTGAGCATCGGCCAGTTCACGCTCCCATATTCCGTTATTGGTCGCAAGACGTATCACACCCTCTTTGTAGAAGGGCAACATGCGGTTGAGGTTCACAACCTTCGGAAGACCGTCGCTGTAGTTCACCCAACCGTCTGTTGTATCATCCCTGTAAAGCACTCTTCCACGTGGAGTAGTATAAGACTCGTTCAGGTAACCCATGGTAAATGCAATGGCATATACTGCATTTTTTTCGTTACCGGTAAGGAAGAAACGCCCGACCTGATGAGGTTCCAGTTTATTATCCCAGCTGGTAATAGTCAAGCCGTCATCCAGTTTCTCCCACGATGCGCCATTGTCAACGGTGCGCCAGAAGCCTCCGGCATTACCGTCGCTAACCCATATCTCGTTCTCATTGCGAGGGTGGATTCCTATCTTATAGTTTATGCTATGTGTCATTTCATCGGGGATAGGATACTCGTTGAACGTCATGCCCGCGTCAAGCGAATAGAAGAGACGTCCCCAGGTTGAAACCACAATCTTGTCGGGGTTCGAACGCGAAACAGAAAATGCCGAAATCGGGTTCTCAAAAGTATACACAGTTGAGAACGAGGCTCCATCATCGGTTGTACGCCACAAAGTCCTGTATTCTTCATCGTATGTACCCTGCACAATGTAGAAGCACTGCGCATAGCGGGGGTCAAATTCAAAGCCTATACCATGCTGCGATGATTCCTTGGGATATGTCCAGTAGTCGAGAAACGGCACGAACTCATCGCGCCAGTCATCAGGCATTATTACATTCTCTGAGTCGCTGAATGCCACCTTGCGCGGATTAGAGAGGAAGACATAACCTGTAGGACGCTCCGAACCTCGCATCGAAAGGGTGACACCATTGTAGCGGTCGAGCTGCGACATGTTTCCGTTGTGGTTACGACCGCCTACCATAACATCCTCGTTCCAGCCCTGGTCAAAGCCCCACATCTCCGAAGCGTAGAGACCATGGAGTTTGGGTTGAGCGTCGGAGAGGAAAAAATCATTGCTGTATATCATTCCACCGTCGGTCGAAAGCCATGTATCTCCGGCACCGTTAGTCTGTATGCACTGCATATCGCAATGCAGGTCGAAGCGACCGTAATAACCGCCAATATTCTCAAGAGTCTTTCCGCCGTCGGTCGAACGGTAAAGCTGTATTATTCCCACAAGCAACTGCTCGGGGTCTGTAGCCGATGCTGTACAGACGAGGTCGTAATATCCCTGCCCGCCGTTCTTGTCGACATGCTCCAGTTGTCCTACCGGGTCGGTAACGGTGAACGATGCACCACCGTCTGTACTCTTGTAGAGCAAAGGAGGTCCACTGAAATAGAGAGGACCCGGTTGCGAGAGATGATTTCTTCTACAGGCCCAAAGATAGAGATAATCGGCACCATTAGGAGCTTCGCTCAATCCGATGCGCGCGCTGATGAGCGGCTGGTCATCGAGCGTGAGAAGATTCCACGATGCACCGCCATCGGTGCTCTTGTATAGCTTCACGGTATAATTTTGCTCTATGGCAACATAACATACATCGGGGTTCTGCACCGAGAACTTTATATCGAAAACCATACCGCCAAGCGCCCACTGCCATGTTGCTCCGCCATCGGTCGATCGCCACAGCTGTGCGCGGTCACCTGCCAGTATTATCTTGTCATCCGAGGGGTGGAACTGCGCAGAACTTGTGCGCGCATAAGTATCCTTTTCGGGAGTTATATCATCCCAGTTCACGCCACCGTCATTACTTATCCAGAAGACGCCTCCTGCACCCACAAGCACGCGGTCAGGGTTACTAGAACTTATATCGATTGTGGTTATCTCGCCTGCCATCCACTCGCCTCCGTTGCAAGGGCTCCATGTCTCGCCTTTGTCAATGGTGCGGAACACAAGACCCGTTTCCGATCCGCAGTACAGCACATCGGGATTGGAACGTGAGGCCTTGAAACGCTGTATGTTCGCCTGGGCGGGAGAGAGCTTCTTATGCTGATAGTCATAGGTGACAATGGGCGAGATTACTCTCCACGGAGCGACAGTACCGCCATCGCGGACAGCTGTTGTCCGCATTTTGCCTGCGCGTTCCATGCGCACCTCGGCAGCAGCCCGCTTGACTTCGTTATGATAATTCCCTGCCGGCGGAAGTTTTATCCTTCCATCGGGCTGCACAAAGCGTGAATAGGCCTTCTGGAAACGGCGGAAATGGTTGACCACCTGCTTAGTCTCGGGGCTCTTGCGGCGAGCACCCGGATTGTCGTGAAGATATATGTTAAAACTGTCGACAAGGGCATTGTAATCGAGCCCGTCGGGGCTCATCATCTGTGCCATCCAGACAGGCGAGCCTGCCGGCAGATAATTCAGTTTATATGGAGTGAACAGAGAATCATGTTTGACGCTCTCCTGTGCACTCGCGCTCAACAGAGAGAGCGCACATATTGCTGATATGAGTATTTTCTTATATTTCATATTTTCTTGAATTATTATTGCTGATTACGAGATATCTCGCATACGCTCGATATGACAATGCTGCTGGCTGTAAATAACAATATCGCGGATTTGTCATTCTATATTTGCAAGGTCGTTGGCTCGTTCATCCTTTAACGGCCCGCACGGCATGAGTTTAACCCATGCTGCGTGCGACCAACCGCTAATGAACTCGCCGATAACAAAACTAAAGTTTTGTCATTCCGAAACGAAGTGAGGAATCTCAAGTTTTTCCATTTGTTTACTGTTGATATATCACTTTATAATGAATTGCCCGAAGAATTTCTGCGTATCACTCTTTATCAAATATATGTAAACACCTGCCGGTAGATTATCGAAATGGACATAGGCATTCTCCTTTCCGGCAGGGAGTGTCTCGCTGTGGAGCAGCTGCCCTCTCATACCATGCACTGTCAACGACGCATCCGTCTCAAGACCGCTACAGAAAATCACCAAAGGTTCACCCTGCTCAAGCAATGCACTTTCAATACCGACCTCACCCACTTTATCTTCGTCGATACCGGTACTTCCCTCAATTGTAATCATGTTCTTTATAGTTCGCGATGAGGTTCCTGCAACTGTCGTTATCGTAAGAGTCACATCATAGTTGCCGGGATTGCCGAACACCACGCGCGGGTTGCGCACAGTGGGGTCACTCACGTGCTGAGGCTGCGGAGAGAAGCTCCACTGCCAACGGGTATTCTCATCCTGACGCACTATGCTGTAGCTGTCAAGCTGTACTTCCTTATGTGGATTGGCAGTAAGGTTACCGCTACCGAGATTCAGAGCCATAGGCTGTGGAACCGCGATAAAATCCTGATGATAGAGAGGAGCCTCCCACAATCCCTGGTCAGTTGCCATGCGAAGCACGCCGTTCTTGTAGAAAGGAACGACTTTCGAAATACGCGCACCGGGGTTCAGGCCGCTTGAGTAATCGATGAACTCACCCATGCTGTTGTCACGGAAATATACATTCGCACCGTCGTAGGTTGTCACGTAGCAACTGCCGAAATTGTCACCCACAAGGATTATCTGGTGCACCCTTATATTTGAAAGGTTGGCAAGGTCAAACTGCTGCCAGCTGTGTCCACCGTCAAAGCTCTCCGCAACAGCGCCATACCTGTCATTACATATCACCAACAAATGGTCCTCGTCATTCGGGTCAACAACCACACGTGTAAAGTGTGTATAGTCATCTGTTATAGGGAACGGCTTTGTACACTCACAAAAAGTTAATCCGCCATCATCTGAACGCCACAGATTCCATGCGCCTACAATGTATATGCGGTCGGGGTCTGTACGTGCGAACTCATAGCTATAGAAATCCTCTCCCTCGCTGTCGAACACCTTCTGGAACGATGCACCTTCATCATACGATAGGTAACCCTCCCACGTATTTGTCATATCCTGCAGGAACACCTTGAGAGCATAGCGCGGATCAGTAGCAATCTCACCGTTTATGCGTAGCACCTCATAGGGTTTCTTCTCGGTAAACCATGTACGGAAATCCTCCTCTATCGTACCGTCAATCTCGCGAGGCATTATGCGTGTGGAAGCGTCGGTAAAATATACTTTCCAGGGATTGCTCTTCATCACATAGCCTGTAGCAATCTCCACACCGCCCACATGTACGGTGTTGCCCTCGCCATATGATGCCGCATGCACGACATCACCGTTATGCCAGCGTCCTGCAGCCATAACATCCTCGTTCCATCCCACTCCAAGACCCTGATAGTCCGAGGCATAGATACCGTCGTAGCGGTCCTCACCTTTTGTCTCGAAAAAATCGCGCGAGTATTTGATGCCGCCATCGTTGCATATCCAGGTATCCCCGCATGGATGTACTGCAATATCCTGGATGTCGCAATGCATCCAGTCGCTGCGCTGATAGCCTCCTATACCATGGTCGCGGTAGTTGCACGTGCCCTCCTCGGTGGAGCGGTAAAGTGATGTCAGGCCAAAAAGCACATGCGACGGATCATGGGCCGATGCACCGATCATCATATCAAAATATCCTTGCCCTCCTGCACTGTCCATTATGGGAGAGAATGTATTGTCCCAGTGCCACTCGCCTTTGTTTACAGTCTTGTCTTCCCAACTATCCCCTGCATCCTTTGATAGCAGGATGAACGGTTCTCCCTTTCCACCTTGCGGCCCGCCGTCATATCCCCATGAGTCGCATGTCACAAGTGCATATAGGTAATCCTCTCCACCAGGGGCCTGGCTCACTGCAAGACGCCCGCATATCATCATAGACACAGGAAGTTCTCTCTGCTGCCAACTGTAACCGCCGTCTTCCGAGACATATATACAGGCCCATGGCCCCACCGGTTCACGGCGTACAAGATATATACGTTCCGGATTGCCCGGCTGCAGTTCATGGTCGAAACAGATTCCGTTCAAAGTACACGTAAAACTATCCCCGCCGTCATTGGAAATGTAAAAACCGCTGCCCGATTTATCTTCGTGCTTGCTTCCGGCCGAAGCTGTAATGTTCTCTCTATTCTCCGGGTTTATACGTATAGAATTCACGCGGCTTGTAATTCCGGCGCACCGCAACCAGGTTTCACCACCGTCGGTAGTTTTCCATAACCAAGGGCCGCCACCTACATAAACAATATCATCATCTACCGGGTCTATCGCTATGCTATATATTGAGCCACCGAAATTATGCTGCGGAGCACAAGGCTGCCATGTCTGTCCATGGTCCGTTGTCTTGAACACGACGCCCGATTCTGTTCCACAATAAAGCGTTGCACTGTCACTCAGGCTCACATCAATGCGGAATACACACACCTGTGAATCCTTGCGTTTGACCTCTCCGTTCTTGTGCTCGTAAGTTCGGTTCGGGCCAATATTCCGCCAAAGAAGATCATCTGCCTTCGCATCACGTTCTGCCGCACGGCGGTTCATAGAGTCAATCTTTGCAGCGAACTGCTGAATTGTAGGCAAAACAATGCTGCCGTCGGATGCCACATACTTGCGGTAGGCAGCCATCCAACGCCGATAGAAATTGAATGCCGGCTTGTGGTCTACGGTCTTTACGCGCACATCCACATCCGACGCACGCCACTCGTTGAAAAGTCGCTGCATCTCATTGAAGTTCACTCCCGACGGGGATTCGGCAATCCGTTTCATCCAATCGGGTGCGCTCAATGGCAAAGGTTCTGCAAAATAAGGGTCGAAATTTCTGGATTCAGCACTTGTTGTTGCCGTATCGGCAGGAAATGAATATTGAGGAGATGCCACTCCTTGCAAAGAACCGACTATTAGAATAGCCGCAAGAACTTTTTTAAATTTATTGTTCATTGATCAATTACATTTTCCTTAGTTGTTTCCTTGCAAATATAACTTACCGTTTTAACACATTATAGAAAGAGATACGTAAATTATGTTAACTGAAATGTTTTTTCACACATTGCATATTACCTGCATATTGTACTTACTGCCAACAACATTCATTGCAGAGCAGACAATTCCAAAAGCAGTACCAAGAAGTTTGCGAAAAGCAAACATAAAAAAGTTAACAACAAAAAATATTTTCCAATGGAAAATTTGTAATAAAGAAAATATTCATCATCTTTGCAACGTCATTAGAGCAAGAAAGGATTTTCCAAAAGATATTGATTAAACAACTTAGAAAACATCGGACATGAAAACAAAGACAAATTCCAAATTCATTATTGTAGGCGGCGTTGCAGGAGGCGCAACAGCAGCCGCGCGTATTCGCCGCAACACAGAGCAGGCCGAGATTATACTATTTGAGAAAGGAGAGTACATTTCATACGCCAACTGCGGCTTACCATATTACCTTGGAAATGTAATTGAAGAACGCGACCGCCTTTTCGTACAGACTCCTGAGAGTTTCGGCAAACGATTCAATATCGATGTGCGCGTAAAGAGCGAAGTCATAGACATCGATACCGCAGCAAAGCAAGTACATATCCGCACCTCCGACGGACGCGAGTACACTGAAAGCTACGACAAGCTTTTACTTTCACCGGGAGCATCCCCGGTACGTCCTCCTCTGCCGGGCATCGACAACGAAGGAATATTCACTCTGCGAAACGTAGCCGACACGGACAGGATAAAAAGCTACATGCAACAAAAAAAGATAAAAAATGCAGTGATAGTGGGTGGCGGATTCATCGGTCTGGAAATGGCTGAGAATCTACACCATGCAGGAGCCAAGGTCAGCATTGTAGAAATGGGCAACCAGGTCATGAATCCCATCGATTTCTCTATGGCATCATTCGTCCACAAGCACCTGCAGGAAAAAGGCATACAACTATTATTGGGAGAAGCCGTGGAGTCATTTACCGGCAAGGACGGAAGGCTCACGGTGCATTTCAAATCGGGTATAAAGTTAGAATCGGATTTGGTTCTGCTCTCCATTGGAGTAAAAGCAGAAACCACTTTAGCCCGGAAAGCAGGACTGAGATTAGGTGAGATGCAGGGAATATATGTCAACAGACACCTGCAGACATCCGATGAGAACATTTATGCCGTTGGCGACGCCATTGAGTACCCACATCCAATCACAGGAAAACCCTGGCTTAATTTTCTTGCAGGCCCGGCCAACCGCCAAGCACGCATTGTCGCAGACAATATGGTGTTCGGCAACATCCTTAGTTATGAAGGTTCAATAGGGACATCCATTGCCAAGGTTTTTGACATTACGGTTGCGAGCACCGGACTGCCGGCCAAAAGACTCAAGCAAATGGGAATCCCTTACCTCTCGGCCACAACGCATGCAGGCTCACACGCAGGCTATTACCCCGGAGCATTACAGATGAGCATAAAGATAACCTTTTCACCCACAGATGGCCGCTTATATGGAGCACAGATTGTAGGATACGACGGTGTGGACAAGCGGATAGACCAATATGCTCTGCACATCAAGAACGGGGCTACAGTAAAGGATCTCACCCAACTGGAACATGCCTACGCACCTCCTTATTCTTCGGCAAAAGACCCAGTTGCCATTACCGGATATATCGCCGGCAATATACTGAGCGGCAAGATGACACCACTCTACTGGAGAGATTTGGCCGCAACAGACATATCCCGGATTACATTGGTTGATGTGCGCACAAAAGAGGAATCTGAATTGGGAACTATTCCGGGAGCAATAAATATTCCTCTGGATGAACTGCGAGACCGTATGAAAGAACTGCCTGCAGATCGTCCGGTATATCTGTTCTGCAGCGTGGGCTTAAGAGGTTACCTGGCCTCGAACATTCTAAAAAGCAATGGTTATAAGGACGTACGCAATCTCATAGGCGGACTCAAGACATACGAAACATCAACAGCCCCACTGCTCCCGGTTACAAAACACGACGACAATGAACCGGAAGAACATCCAGGTGCTCACTCAAGCCCGACTACGACAATAAAGGTTGACGCTTGCGGAATCCAATGCCCCGGGCCTATTCTCAAATTGAAAAAATCCATTGAGCCCCTAAAGCCCGGAGAGCGTATTGAAGTTTGCGCCACCGATGGCGGTTTCCCAAGGGATGCCGAAGCATGGTGCCACACAACCGGCAATACGTTTATAGGGAAACACTCAGAGAATGGCATACACCATGTTATAATTGAGAAATCCGACTCAAGAATGAGGACAACAGACAAATTAGAAAAAGAAGAGAACGGCAAGACACTCATATTGTTCAGCGACGACCTCGACAAAACTTTAGCTACATTTGTACTTGCAAACGGAGCAGCTGCCACAGGCAAGAAAGTATCCATCTTCTTCACTTTTTGGGGACTCAATGCCATAAAAAAAGTTCAGAAACCGAAAGTGAAAAAAGACATTTTCGGCAAGATGTTCGGTTGGATGCTCCCATCAGATTCCACCAAGCTGGCTCTTTCGAAGATGAACATGATGGGCATCGGCAGCAAGATGATGCGCTTCCTTATGAAGAAGAAAAATGTATCTTCATTAGAAGAACTCAGGTTACAAGCCATTGAAAACGGCGTTGAATTTATCGCCTGCCAGATGTCTATGGACGTTATGGGGATAAAACGTGAAGAACTACTCGACAATGTAGTGATTGGCGGTGTCGCCACATACATGGAGAGAGCCGAACAAGCAAATGTCAATTTATTCATATAAGTAAAACAAAATGGAGAAAATAACATGCATATGCGTCATGAGAGAGTTGTTTGCAGCTCTCTCATATCTTGAGAAAGAATTGACAGAAATACATGGAGTCAATTTGAACGAAGCCATGGTACTTTGCGCCGTAGGCAATGAAGATGTTACCGCATCAGACATTTCCAACAGGACAGGCTTGCTTCCATCGCACACCTCAAAGGTGATTGGGTCATTGGAAAAACAAAGACTCATTGAACGTCGATTAGGCAAACAGGATAAGCGGAAAATATACTTGTCACTCACAAAAGAGGGGAAATCACGTCTTGAAAGAATCAAGGTTCACGAATTTGACATTCCCGACTTGCTGGAGCCATTATTTGAAAAATACCACTAAAAGCAAGAATCATAAAGCCGGTTGGAAAGCGATAAAAGAAGTTGCTCAATACAGTTATAATAGATATTAAAGAAGTATATGAAGTATTAGCAAATAAACTATTGCAAAGATTAGAAAATTTCACTTTAAAGCACTATTTTCGCATTTGAAAAACTGTAAGGAACAGACTTTCATGTACGGTAAAAGAAAGAACTTAAAAGAACCATAGACAGATGAAATCACTACGTTCACTATTCAGGATTGGCCTTGGACCATCCAGCAGCCATACCATGGGTCCAAACCGCGCTGCGAAGATATTCGCAGAACGTTGCCCCGATGTCGACACATACCGAGTAACCCTTTACGGCAGCCTTGCCGCAACCGGTGAGGGACACATGACCGACAAGGCAATCATGAGCGTGCTTGAACCGATTGCCAAGCTGGAGTTGCTATGGGAACCGAAGACATTCCTCCCGTTCCACCCCAACGGTATGCTCTTCGAAGGTATCAAGGATGGCAAAGTAGTTGACAAATGGACAATTTACAGTATCGGTGGCGGAGAGCTCGCCAACGAGGAGACCACAAAGAACGAAGAGGATATATACCCGTTGACAACGATTCATGAGATAATGGATTGGTGCGATGAAACAGGATGCACTTTTTGGGAGTATGTCGAAAAGTATGAAGGCCCTGAAATCTGGGACTACCTCTCCGAAGTGTGGGAGACCATGAAGAGCACAATCAGACGCGGACTTGAGAACGAAGGCGTACTGCCCGGAGGTCTCGGGTTGCAGCGCAAGGCAAACGTCTATCTCAATAAATCGCAGTCATACAATGCCGCAGTGAGCAGCAAGGCAAAAGTCTATGCCTATGCACTTGCGACAAGCGAGGAGAATGCAAGCGGAAGCACTATTGTGACGACACCCACATGCGGTTCGAGCGGAGTGTTGCCTGCTGTGCTCTACCATCTGCATACATCGCACAACTGCTCGGACAAACGTATCCTGCGTGCAATTGCCACAGCCGGACTGTTCGGCAATGTAGCCAAGGAACATGCATCAATATCGGGTGCCGACGTAGGCTGTCAGGGCGAGATAGGTGTTGCCTGTGCAATGGCTGCAGCAGCTGCATGCCAACTCTTCGGCGGAACAATCAACCAGATTGAATATGCAGCCGAAATGGGCCTTGAACATCATCTCGGACTAACATGTGATCCGTTATGCGGCCTTGTTCAGGTACCTTGTATCGAACGTAACGCCATTGCCGCATCACGCGCACTCGATGCTTGCACATACTCTGCACTATCCGACGGCAAGCACAAGATTGACTACGACCGCATTGTAGAGGTGATGAAGGAGACCGGACACGACCTTCCGAGCCTATACAAAGAGACATCGACAGGAGGAATAGCCAAAATCGACATAAGCAAGCGCCGTGGCTTCCGTAAGATACTGGATACGCTGCATATCACAAAGAAGAAAGAATAAGATAAATGAATAAAAGGCAATCTGCAGTGTTATACGAAGCCTGATAAATCCTCATTTACGCTCAGTAAACTCCGGTTTATTAGGCTTCGTAAGCCTTGCATCCTATTCTTTTATTAATTTATCCTACTACTAGTCAACAAAAAATAAAAACAACATTATACACAATGAAAAGACTACTTTTACTGATGGCTCTTCCGCTGATGTTCGTGGCGGTTAAGGGCAATGCACAGAATGACAACAAAGTCAAGCCAAACTATGCGCTTGCAGAACGTTTCTCGCCCAAAAAAATAGGCAGAATGGTAAAACAGACAAGAGTGCAGCCTGTATGGTTCGAGGACGGCAAGCAGTTCATATACTCATGGAGCGACACAAAAGATCGCAAGTTCTACGTTGTAGATGCCGTTAAAGGCACAAAGCGCGAACTTTGGGACATGGAATGGCTGGCAAAGGAGGTGACCATGCGCACCGGTGACCCTTACGATGCACAGCACCTGCCAATAGGAATCAACAGAATAATACGAGAAGGCCGATACGTACGTTTCGACATTCAATCAAAGAAGGAGGTCGACCGTGAGCTTCCACGCCACGAGCGCAACGACAGCACCAAAATCAAGGAGAACAAGGGCAAGAAGATGAACAAGACCTTCTACTTCGAGTATGACATGAAGAGCGGTGAACTCCTTGAACGCACAAAGGATGAAATTGATGACCTCTACCCCAACTACCCCAGTTGGGCAAATGTATCCCCCGACGGCAAGGTCGCTATCTATGAGAAGAACTACAATCTGTGGTACATGTCAATGGAAGACCTTGAGAAACTGCGTATCTGGGACAAGGACAGCACTGTTGTAGAGCATCAGCTGACATTCAACGGCCGCCCCAACTGGTGCTATGCACACCACTCGCTCGACGAGAAACCCGACAGCACCAAGCGCTACCGCGTATATGCATTGTGGAGTCCCGACTCACGTCACTTTGTGACAGGACACCGCGCCGACTCTATCCTGTCGAAGATGTGGGTCATAAACTCGCTGAGCAACCCACGCCCGAAACTTGAATCATACTACTATCAGATGCCGGGCGAGCAGACTCCTGACATGTACATGGAACTGTTCGACTTTGAGAACAAGACAAGCAGAATGATTGACGTGTCGCAGTTCAAACAGCAGCGCTTCAGCATCTTCAGCAAGCACGGGACTCATGCAACACACTACGAGAACCCACGCAAGAGCGTATGGTTGGGCGACGAGGATGGATTCTATTTCGAGCGCATAAGCCGCGACATGAAGAAGATTGAGGTGTGCCGTTACACCATCAGCAACGATTCGGTACAGATGCTCGTACACGAGGAGATGAACACCAGCATCGAGAGCAAGCCAATACGCCTTGTCAACGACGGCAAGCAGTTCATACAGTGGTCGGAACGTACAGGATGGGCAATGCTCTACATGTATAATGCCGACGGAACACTAAAGAATGCCATAACAGACGGTGCATACCACGTTGAGGACGTTGTTGCAGTGGATGAAAAGGCAAAGAAAATCTATTTCACTGCGTGCGGATACAACAAGAAGGAGAACCCGTACTACATGCATCTCTTCAGCGTGAACTTCGACGGCAGCGGCCTGAAGCAGATTGACGACACAGACATGAACATAAGCAGCTACTCTGCAACCGACAATGGCGAGGCATTCGTTGTAACGGCATCACGCGTGGATACCACACCGGTAAACCATGTTTACAGCAAGAACGGCAAGAAAAGCGTTGAGCTTGGAACAGCCGACCTTTCACAGCTTTTTGCAGCAGGCTACAAGTTCCCCGAGCGTTTCACCGTAAAAGCAGCCGACGGCATCACCGACCTGCACGGAGTGATGTACAAACCTTTTGACTTTGACTCCACAAAATGCTATCCGCTTATCGAGTATGTATATCCAGGACCTCAGACCGAAGCCGTGAACGAGAGCTGGTCAAGCGGCATGAACCGCATAGACCGTCTTGCACAGATGGGATTCGTTGTAATTACCGTGGGTAACCGAGGCGGACACCCCAACCGATCCAAGTGGTATCACAACTTTGGTTACGGCAACCTGCGCGACTATGGCCTTGCCGACAAAAAGGTGGCAGCACAGCAGCTCATTGCACGTCACAACTTCATCGACGGCAACAACGTAGGTATCCACGGACACTCAGGCGGCGGTTTTATGTCAACAGCAGCCATACTCACATACAACGACTTCTTCAAGGCAGCCGTTTCATGTGCCGGCAACCACGATAACCGTATCTACAACAACTGGTGGAGCGAGAAGCACCATGGTATAAAGGAGAATATCAAGGAGAAGACAAACAAGGAGGGTGTCATTGAGTGCGACACCACATTCTCTTACAACATCAGTACCAACCAGGAGCTTGCAGGCCGCCTCAAGGGACACCTGTTGTTGGTGACAGGCGACATGGACAACAACGTTCACCCTGCCAACACCACACGTGTAGTGGATGCTCTCATCCGCGCCAACAAACGCTTTGAGATGCTTGTACTCCCAGGCCAACGCCACGGTTTCGAGACCATGGACGAATACTTCTTCTGGAAAATGGCCGACTTCTTCAGCAAACACCTGCTTGGCGAAGCAAAGGAGAGCGAGGTAGATATAAAGGAGATGAATAATGACTGACAAAGCAATTGCGCCCGGTTTAGGGCGCAATTGCTTTGTAAAAGCTTTATGAGAACTATTGCAATTTAAAGTAAAACAAATTTGTGCCGGTAAAGTTATGCCGTTTGATTTTTTTGCACTACCTTTGCAGGCACAGTCGCGCGTGTGGCGAAATTGGTAGACGCGCCAGACTTAGGATCTGGTGTTTTGCGACGTGTAGGTTCGAGTCCTATCACGCGCACGATGAGACAAAAGAGGAGAATTCAAAAGAATTTTCCTCTTTTTTATTTTTGTAATTCACTGATAATCGTGCAATTATAGAAAGCGCCTCATTCTCATCAAAGGTTCGATAATTGTCTTTCTCCTTATCCCACAAAATTCCATTAGGGAAAAGCAGATTTTGCAGTTTTTGGCAAGTTTCAAGCGAACCATCACGCCACAAACTGTCTAATTTACAGCACATTGCAAGTATGTCATCTACCTCGCCATCAAGGTTCGATAAATTTTTTCTGCACTCTGCCAAACCTCGCTCTATGTTATCAAGTTTTTCTTGCAAATCCTTGTTTGTCATTTCGTATATCTCCTCATCAATCTCGCCCATGCCAAACCTAACCTTGCACTTCTTCAACTTGCCAATATATTCACTCTTTTGCTTTTTAAGCAATGTTTCCATGCTTCTAGCCTCATCATCATTGGAAATAATCATTTTTGAGATAATATCCCTCAAAAGCGGTTTAAGGCACTCTGCCACGTTAAAGAAACGCAATAGGCATTCATACCTCTCATGCAATTTCTTCGCTGATACGTTGGTTTTACAACCACTCTGATTGCATTTATAATAGTCGATGTTCTTCTTCTTGACTGTATATGCAGTAAAAGGCGTTTTGTCTTTGGAACACAAGATATGGCGTTTCAAAGGGAAACGAGGAGTTTCCTTTTTGTGTTTGTAAACACCCGTTCTTCCACCCAATATATCTTGCACACGCAAGAAATCCTCATAACTTACCAACTTTGGTTGATTACCATCGACCAACCTACCTTGCAACATCTTATGGCGTATTTTACCAGCATAGAAAGGATTGGTAAGGATATGATGTAGTTTCTGTTTTCTCATAGTAAGTCCATAATCAGAGAGTTTCTTCAAAATCTCACAGTTTGCATACCCTTGCAGTTTCCACTTGAACGCCTTGCGTATCAAATGCCCTTTGTCGTTTACTGTAAAATATGTACCCAACGACTTGCCATGTTTATCATATCCCAACGGTTTAGCGGCACCACAATAGACACCACTTTCAAGGCAATGCTTACGACCTGACACAAATTTGTCAGTACGATTGCCGTTATCCCACTCAGCCAACCCCAACTTGATATGTATCATCATTCTTCCCTCATTAGTTGAACTATCTACGCCAGATGAAACATCAACAATGATAACATTCAGTTGTTTCAACTTTGAAACAATCATTGCTCCTTGTGCCACATTACGACTAAATCGGTCAATAGCAGGAACAAGTAGATGGGTTATTTTTTTATTTTTCTTTATAGACTCATACATTTCTTTAAGCATGGGGCCAGGCGTTTTTGCAGACTCATGCTTCCCTCCAAAGTAACCTTTTATAACAAATCCGTTTTGCCTTGCATACAACTCACATTTGGTCTTTTGGTCGCTTAAAGAAGCGCCATTATCCTCTTGGTGTTTTGTTGAGACTCTTGTCCAAATAACACAATTCTTCATAAGTCAATTTCTTTTTCTACAAAATTATTTATCCCAATTTCTGCCAATGCTGTCAAATATCCAATCAACACACTAGCCTCATCTTTAGTAATGTTTATTTTATTAAAGTATTCTTCATAATCACTGTATTTAATCATTCACAAAATACATTTTTCCTTGCCACAATACTCTGTGGCTTATTTTTTTGGTGCTTTGTGGCATACCAACAACGAGGAAACGCTGGAGCGTAAAGCACCTGCTCGTTGCCATATAGATATTGCGAAAACAGACAGCACTCGCTGTGAAAGGAAATAAATTTCCTCTCGCTCGTTTGTAGCGTCTTTGCCTTTCGTGTTTGCAATAAACCTAATTCTTTCAAGGGTTGCCACCTTGTATTTTTACAATGTCTTTATTGATTATAACCCACTGTTGGAATATTCTCTTTTGCGCTTTGTTTCAGTGAGTTGTTTCGAAACATGGCAAACATATATTTTTTATTTTGAAAAAACAAATTTACGCTTGCAATTTGTTAATATTTCTTAATTTTCTTAATGTATTGACACTTGTCGATGTTATTGCAGATACATTACGAAGCGATAAACCTTTGCGCAAGAGTTGAATTTCCTTTGCATATTCCACCCTCATTGCTTCCTCGCTTTTGCGATAACCCTCTTTACGACCAACCTTGCCACCAATCGCTCTATAATGATTGTAACCACTCTCCATTCTGCTTCTTATGAGGCTACGCTCCATACTGTTGAACTGTGCAAGAATACCCATTACAAGTTGTGCTATTGGATTGGATTGCCCATTGGGGAGCAGTGTTTCAAGTCCATTTTGGAGAATATATACGCTGATTTTCTTCGCTGTAAGATTTTCTATTACAGTAAGGAAATCTATTGCACGCCTCGATAAGCGACTGCACTCATAGATTAGAACCTTATCCACGTTGTTGCTCTCAACGAAAGAAAGCAACTCTGTAAGGGCTTGGCGTTCTGCGACTGTCTTTGCGCCACTAACCTTTTCGCAGAACTCCATCACAACCTCATATTCCATCTTACGAGCATACTCACGCAACTCTGCCAACTGTCGCTCATAGTCTTGTCCTTGCGTGCTTACACGAGCGTATATAACAACCTTTGCCATACCCCTACTACTATTAAAGAACCTCGATAAGATTTTCAAAGCGAAGTGAACGAAATCCACCCTTTTCACAATCCCAATAGCAGACAGTGTTCACGCTATCTCTTGAAATGCCTCTGCCATTGATGTTTGCTTTCATCAAGTTGCTTGCTGTTGTACCCCACGCCTCACGAAGCGTGCCATCTTTCTTCATATATACAAAGTGAGCAACACCCATCTGCAACTTTGCTTTGAGTAAGTCAATCATCTGTGCCTTGATTACGCCCATTGCCTCGCTGTTTGTTCTACGAGCGATTACGCTTGCTCAACGACTTGTAAGATTATTTATTACAACAACTGAATTATTTGCTACTGCTATCATGTCTCTATTGGTTAAGTGGTTAAACATATCTTTGTTTCCTTTTCGCACAGCAAAGATATGGAATATATTTAATATAATCAAACAAAATGCAATATTTTTATGGAATATTTTGATTATATTCCATAAATAACTACATTTGAAAATTAAAAAGCATAAAATGGAAGCAAATAAACAAGAACGCACTGTAATACATCTAGAATTAAATGGAGAACATTACTATTTTGGCAGTGTAAAAGCACTTTGCGATAATTTTAGTAAAGAACAGATTGGTATTGGATACAAAAGTCTTGCAAACTATGGAATAACAGCAGATAAACCATATAGAAACAAATACTGTACTGTTAGAAAAGGAGTATTGATAACGGCTCCAAAAACTGAATAAAATTTAATGTACAAAGTGTAATAAATACACGCAAAATAAACATGAAATAATAAGACTATGAAAGCAAATGAAGTGAGATTAACAGATTTCTTATCCAAAACAGATACGCAATTTGTCATCCCTATATATCAACGCAATTATGATTGGAAAAAGAATCATTGCGAACAGCTCATAAATGATATTTTAGAAGCTGGCAGAAATGAGAAAATACATTTTATAGGAAGTATTGTATATGTTCATGATGGGGTTTATTCAAGTGGTATTAAAGAGTTAGTTGTTATTGATGGACAGCAAAGAATAACAACTATTACCTTGCTATGTATAGCATTGTACCATTTCTTAAGGGAGAAAAATCCTACAGATATGCAAGCAAATAAGATTCTAAAACAATTCATTGTTAACGAGTTTGCAGAAGAGAATCAGAGGTTAAAATTAAAAGTTTCAGAAAACAATGACTCTGATTTAAAAGCGTTAATAAATGATTATCATACAGATGAAGAAACTTATTCTAACATTATAACGAATTACAAATATTTTAAACATCAAATATCAGATGAGAATGTTGATACTATTTTGCGAGGTATTAACATGCTAATATTTGTAGAAGTTTCATTAGACAGAATACAAGATAATGCTCAACGCATCTTTGAAAGTATGAATTCAACTGGTTTGGATTTATCTCAAGCTGATTTAATTCGCAATTATATTCTTATGAACTTGTCTGCAAAAGAGCAGAATGAAATTTATAAAAAATATTGGGAATATATTGAAATATCAACTCGTATTGGCGCAGACAATAAAATGTCTGAATTTATAAGAGATTATCTTACTTTAAAGACTAAATGCATTACAAAGGAAGAAGAGGTATATAAAACATTTAAACAGAAATACCCTCACCAAGACATAAATCAATTAGAGGATGTTTTGTCAGAGATAAAACAACTTGCAAAACCATATTCTAGACTTCTATCTCCAACGAAAGAAGAAGACAAAAAAATCCAACAAGAAATCAAAAACATCAATTTACTCAAGATAAACACATCTTATCCTTTCCTTATGAAAGTTTATGATGATTATTTGACTGATAAAATTGACAAGGATTGCTTCTATCGAATTTTGAGATTCATACAAACATTTGCCATAAGGCGATTTGTATTAGACCTCCCCACAAATTCTTTCAATAAAATCTTTATGGTTTTATACGACAGGATAGACCAATCCAATTATGAAGAATCTATCTATAAATATATAATGTCTTTGGGAGGAAAACAAAGAATCCCTAATGATAGTGAAATAAGGGAAACTTTGAAAGATAAAGATATATATTCTGCAAGGGGGAAAAACAAGGAATACCTTTTAGCACAACTTGAGAATTGGCAAAATAAAGAATTTGTTGAGATTGTTGGAAATGATAACATAACAATAGAACATATATTTCCACAGACACCAAATAATGATTGGAAAATACAATTAAACAAAGAAGAATACAATGATTTTGCTTCAACATATCTACATACATTAGGCAATCTAACACTATCAGGGAACAACGGTTCGCTTGGGAATAAGACATTTGAGCAAAAGAAGTACATGAATTACGATGGAAAAGAACAAGGATACATATATAGTCGTTTGTGGATGAATTCATATTTGAAAACCATAGACACTTGGAATATCAAAAATTATCAAGAGCGTACAAAAATCCTCACAGACAGATTTCTTGAAGTGTGGAAATTGCCAAACATACATATTGAGAAAGATTCTTATGCAGGTGAAATCAATATATTTGATATAGATGACCCTACTGGAAAAACGATGCAATATGCTAGATTCTTTGGTAAAATTGTAAGGACTACAGACTCTAAATTGGAATATGCGGGATTGTTGATTTATGTTGCAAAAAACATATACGAAATTGCTCCTAAAGAATTTATAGAAAATCTTTCAACAGAACTGAATCTTGGTAAAGATTTACCAAATTGGAGAAGACCTCAAAAAATAGATGAAGAATATAGTATAGAAACAAACCTTTCTGCTAAAGATATATTCAAAAGAGTTCGCTCAATTTTGAATACATTTAGATTAGAAGAGGATTTGTATATCTGCTTTAAAGATGATGATGTAATTTAACTTTTATTTTGTCCATAAATTGATTGCCACCGGCTTCGCCGATGGCAATCAATTTATATAAAAATCTATTTTATTTCATTATCAAATAAGAATAGAGGATAATCAATTTTGTAGTCAATAGAACCATTATCACGCAGTATTGTGAGTATCTTGCCCATTGCATTTTCGCCAATCAAGGTGTAGTTGCATTGGGCAAGTATTGTCTGTTCACATATATCCACAATATCGTTCATAGACTGCAACTGTGCTTTGAGTTTATCATCAAAAGATTTCTGTTTAGAGGCACTACGAGGTTTTTTAAGCGAGGCAGTCTTTGCCAAAGCGTCTTTCTCAAACGAACGAATATAACGCCCTGTAGAGGTTCTCACTGCCCTTACAAGGTCTTTTTTCTGCAAGTCTTGACAACCCCAACGATGAACGCTGTTTGTTGAGTTTTGCATGGTAGTATCTTCAACGATGATTTTTCCTTTTGTCTTTGCAAGCAACTTTTGAAAACCCTTATTTTGAGCATACTTCAAGTTTACAATATATTTCATTACCTCTACATCAAAATGGTTGTCATGCCAATTAGGGTGATGGAATTTCTTGTATTTTTCACCATTGACAAATATTTTCTTGCAATACATAGAATTGGGATATTCCATAATCTCACGCTGTAAATCGGGATAACCCGAAAATCGCAAGGCAATAAACAAATGTTCGCTTGTCTTGAATTTATATCCACAGCACTCGACTGGGTACGCTGTGCTCATATTAGAAAATGCACCAAACTCACCATTCAATTTGCCAAAGGTTACAATATCATTTGACTTGTAATATTCAGTTCTGCCAAATACGATTTCATAAGGATTGTATATGCTCTCTATCTCATTGGGTTTAGTATATAAATCCCTTATTGGGAGATTAAGGGCACGCCCCATAGTTTCGACAATCTTTTGACTTGCGTGTTCTCCTTTTAATAATGAATAGCAATATTCACGAGTAACACCTATCATTTGAGCAAACTCACGAACTGATATGCCTCTTTGGTTTATTATCTCTTTTACTCTTAATTCTGCCATGAGAAATTGATTTTGACAAATGTAATATTATTTATTACAATATTGATAAATTGTCGATGTATTTGTATTAAAATAAAAATGTATCAATATAACCTTAAAATTAGTCGTATTGATACATTCTTTTTGTATTATTCTAACATAAAATATTAAACTGCATTTCATACATAGGTTTAATATAGATTATCCTCTATTATATCAATAAATTAGAGTAATAATACATGTATTCATAGGGTGGTTTACTAATACCCTACGCTACAATATCAAGGACATCGAGGGTCTGTTTACCCTTGACTGTTTGGAAGCGTAGCACTCTGTTTGAAAAGTCAAGAAACAAACGCCAAAGGAAATCTTCGTTGCAGAACAGCATTGGATTGTATTCTATACCCAAGTGTTGGAAATATTCTCGCAAGGTATCGCCATTGACACGAACCTCTAAACGAAAAAGATAGTTGGGGTTGCCATTGGCTTCTGCGATGTAGTGTTTGCCACTGTTGCTTTCGATTTCTCGTTTCTTGTTGTAGGCAGAGAGGCGTAAATCGCCATTCTTCTGCTGAACGATGAGGCTGTATTCCTTAATTCTACGACAAGAACCTACACCAATGTAGAGTATATCTTCAAGGAGTTTATCCCTATCTGTTACCTTTGTGCCATTGACTATGGGGATAAGTGCTTCATCACGAATGGCACGAATTAAGCGTTTGGATAGGTTGCGAGTGTCATCGAAAGCGAGGTCAAGGCGTGTAAGGTTGTGGAATTTCAATCCCAACATTCCCTCAATGTAATCGAGGTAAACAAGGCGATTGTGGGTGTTATAGTTGTAGTTGAGGTATAGTTGCTTGTTGTCTATCTCAATCCATACGAAACCACTCATTTCGCCCTCTTTGTCTGCTTTCAATCCCCAACGCAATGTGCCAAAGCATTGCATATCGTACTCACTGTTGGGGTTGTTGCTTGTTCGTTCAAGATAGATGATTTTGTAGATGTTATCGTAATATTTGCCCTCTGTCCTTTCAAGGCGAAAATCCCAATGTGGGAGTTCATAGACTTCGAGGGGTGTTTCCATTAGTTGATATAATGGAGAGTTCTCATAAAGTGTGTAGCATAGTTTTACTTTGTCAGCACTGATTTTCATTGTTAATACTGTTTTTATTCTCATTATTTCCATCATTGGGCTTATTGGGGATTGTACTCCAATATGCCCTCATGCCATCGCTGATGGCTTGTTTGTGGCTGTCGCTTAACGTGCGATTTTTCAACCCTTGACTGATACGCTGTTTGGTATCTGCATTTAATTCTCTAAATTGTCTTTTCATAAGCAATACTGTTTATATATAAATATTTCACAAACGAGCGAGATATAAAGCTTGCTTTAATATTTCAAAGCGAGTGCAGTAAATATTCATCGTTTACGATAAATAGTAGCATAAGTAGAAAAAGAGTAAATAGTAAGTAACTTTTTTGAAAAATATTTTTTGTACAAAAAACGAAAAACAGTTTTTACCTATACTACTAAAATGGTTTTGTGATAAGCGATAGAGGTTACATAGATAAAAAGCACCCACAGAGGGGTGCTGAATGTGTTTTGCTATTTGATACCATTACCAACCTTGTCAAAAGTCACCATATCACAAACATTTCGAGATGTTGTTTTGTTTAAATTTGAGAGTTTTCCTCAAAACCACTTGCAAAATAGGATTTTGCATACTATTTTTGAAAAGTTTTTGAGATTTATTAGCAACAATCTAACAATCAATCATATGTTACTAGAATTTTCTTGTGCAAATTTTAGGTCTATTCATAAAGTATGCACATTATCAATGGTCGCTCAAAAAATTACAGATGAGCCCAAAAACAATATCGCTTATGTAAACGATAAACTAAACATTTTGAAGACTGCTGCAATTTATGGAGCAAACTCTAGTGGAAAATCGAATGTGCTTAATGCATTTGCATCAATGGTTTGGCATATTATATATTCTGTAAAATTAAATGATGGAGATGAACTACGCTATGAGCCGTTCAAATTATCTTCCGCTGGTAAAGAGGCTACATATTATGAAGCAAAGTTTATATTAAATGGTCAAACATATCGTTATGGTTTTGAACATGATGACAAAACAATTATTAGTGAATGGCTTTATTCATCTTCTATTGGTAGTAAAAAAGAGCAAATTTTGTTTCTTCGCAATGAAGATGGTATTGGAGTTAATGAAAAAAGTTTTCCAGAAGGTGTTGATAAGGAAGAAAGCACTGTTGAAAACCGACTTTTCTTATCCTTATGTGCACAATTAAATGGTAAATGTTCAAAACAAATAATAGATAAATTCAAGACATTCAATGTTATATCAGGTATAAACTCCAATCGTTATGCAGGTTATTCAAAAGCAATGTTGCATAAACAATTAGATGGATATGGAGATGCTATTGATTTTTTTAAAACACTTCAATTAGGATTTGAATCAATTCAAACGAAAGAACGGGAAGTTGAAATTCCTGAAGATTTTCCAGAAAGAATAAAAGAAGAACTTACGAACAAACTAAAAGGCAAAAAAGATATTGAGTTAAGAAGCATTCATAATGTGTATGATGAAGATGGAAGAATCGTTGGTACTACTTTGTTTGATTTTAATAGAGCAGAATCTGAAGGAACAAAAAAAATAATTCAATTATCAGGTCCGATATTTGATACTTTAAATAGGGGACTTGTACTCTGTGTAGATGAAATTGATGTAAAGATGCACCCACTTATATCGCAGTTCATTATTAACTTATTTAATGATCCCGAAAAGAATACAAAAAATGCCCAACTTATATTTACAACACACGACACTCATTTGCTCTCATCTAAAATGTTAAGAAGAGACCAAATTTGGTTTACGGAAAAGGATGCCACAGAGCAAACTGACCTATACAACATGATGGACATTGAACTCCCTGATGGAAGCAAGCCTCGTCCTGATGCAAATTATAAGCGCAACTACATCGCTGGTAGATATGGTGCTATTCCATATATAATAAATGAATGATTATGGCTAGAAAAATAAAAATAGACAATGCTATCTTAAAGCGCTTTGAGCAAAAAACAAGAAAGCAAAAGGCTAGTAAGAAAATTTCTTGTCGAATTCTTATTGTTTGCGAAGGCGAAAAAACCGAGCCTAATTACTTTAAAAAATTCAAATTGATAAGCAATAACAGCTTTACTTATGAAGTCCATTGTGAAGGCTGTGGCGAGGGAACAATGAAGGTTGTTAATACAGCTATTCACTTAGCAAAAAAAACAGAACTTTCGTCACAGCCTTATGATAGCGTTTGGGCTGTTTTTGACAAAGATAATTTTGCTGATTTCAATGCAGCTATTGAAAAAGCAGAGAACAACAATATCAATGTTGCATGGAGTAATGAAGCTTTTGAATTATGGTATTTATACCATTTCCATAATCGTACAACACGAATGAGTAGAAATGACTATAAAAAAGCAATTTCTGATGCCGTAAACGCCACTGGTAAATGGCCTAAGAAGCAACCATATGAATACAAAAAAGAAGATGAAAATAATTACAACATCATGAACACTTATGGCAATATAAGGAATGCTATAAAGTGGGCAAAACAACAACATCAGACATTTGCTGACAAAAATTACGCAAACCAAAACCCATGCACTACAGTATATAAACTTGCACTACAGTTATTGAATGAAGATAAAGATTTGATTGATGCTGTAATGAATAAGATAAACTCCAACTAACAATTAAGCATATCGGGTTTATCAACATCACAAACTCTCTCAAAAGTTACCATATCGTAACCCTCTGCTCTCAAATAATGAACGAAATCCACGACTTTTAGAAAGTCTCGTTTAAAGTTGGCTGTGCCGACAATTTCTTGCCACGGCATAGATGAAACAAGTTTCTCTCTGCCCGTTTGGCTTAACGAAATGTTGGCTTCGCCTTCAATTTCTCGCCATGGCAAAGTGCAAGCAAGCTCGCCTTTGCTCATTTGGCTTAACGAAATTGTTCGATAATTTGTCACAAATTTGCACGATGAGACAAAAGAGGAATTCTCAAAAAAAGAGAGTTCCTCTTTTTTTGAGAATCGACAATACTTGCAGCAATAGGTCGCAGGATGCGTGGCGTAGTCACGCCCTGCGGGTTGCGAAAAGCGAGTGTTGTCAATTTTACTATCAGAATCGACAATGCCGACAGCGGTTGGTCAAACGAAGTACGGGCGAAGCTCGTACCGTTTGGGCCGCGATAAGGAGGCGTTGTCAATTAAAAAAGCAGGTATTTCCCAAGCGGCATTAAACAACTATTTCAGCAAGTTGGGAGAGAATGATGAACCCATATATAAAAACAAAAAGTGTACCATAAGAAAAGGTACACTCTATGTTAAACCCACAACAAGGGGGCGTAAGAAACAAGGGGAATAAGATTGATAAAATTTATAATTTGCTTTATCAAAATTAGTAACTTTGCTAACAAATGCGAATAGTGTTATAAAATAGACTTATAACACCTAAAAACTCTACCAAAGTGGAGATTTTGCAGAAATAATGACTTATTCATTCGGTATAAATCTAAAACATATTATATTTGCAGAAACATAACAAAAAACACATGCCTATGAAGCATTGACAAATTAAAGACATATAAATAAAAAGCGTTAGCTTGTATTCTTGTTCTTGAAAATCGCCAAATTTTAAAGAGCACCAAGGGTAAAAGTTAATGCTCACGTCATTCTATGGCGTGGGCTTTTACTCGTATATGGTGCACGGTGTTTGGCGATACCTCAAGAACATAGACGAAGTTTTAGTCCACGTTTTTTATTTGTCTAAATTGGGGGATTTTGGACAATTACAACAATTTAATTTTAAAAAAATAAGTTTATGGAAAATTTTGATTTTACTTGGGTAGCATGCGGTATAATATGGGCATTAATCGCAGTATCAGGCACTTGGATTGCAGCTCAAGTTATGGATAATTTTACAACCAAGAAAAATAACATCATAATTATACTGTCAATCTTGTCTATAATAGAAATAGTTCTATTTATAAAATTGCTCGATTATATGGGACCTGAATATGGTGGAGGTTATAGTAAATTCAGTTTCGGGAACAAATTTCATTTAGGTTATTTAGCTAGTATGGTTTTACAAGGAGTTTTTGGTTACATCTTTGCAAGAAATACAAGTGACATCTGCCCGCATTGTGGAACTTGGAACGAGATTAACGGAATTGCCGAGGTTGATAGTCGTGAATATTCTAAATGGGAAACTCATAGCAACAACATAAGGGATAAACACGGAAATAAAGTCGGGTCTTATGATAGTAGGCATTTACATAATTACAACGAAAAAGAGTTTTTGGTTGAATGTAAAAAATGTGGAACGCAATTTTATGTAAAAAGAACATATGAAGCCTAATCAAAATCCATTAATAACTGATTAAACTTTATACAATGATTGCCACCGGCTTCGCCGATGGCAATCATTTAATATAAAAATCTACTTTATTTCATTATCAAATAAGAATAAGGGATAATCAATTTTGTAGTCAACGAATATAAGGATAGGGGTTACATAGATAAACAGCACCCACAGAGGGTGCTGGTACTGTTTTAGGATTTGATACCATTACCAACCTTGTAAGAATATTTATTTAGAAATATTTTAAATTACGTTAAAAAATAGATTTTGTGGCAATACAAATTGTTTTGTATAATATAATGCATTATATTTGCAGTAACGATTAGGCTCACGGCAAAGCGTATCCGATAGCATCCAATCAGTTGCTAATCTCGATAGTGGATACGCCTACCCTTGAGCATTTTTTATTTTATTACTTATTACCATGAAAACAAATTCCTTTCCTCCAGTAAAAATTGCAGTGTTAATTGATGGTGGTTTCTTTATAAAGCGTTTTAATGCTTTATATAATAAAGATAGAAAAATGTCTGGTAAAGATGTCGCAGAGTGCTTATATACTTTCGCACATAGTCATGTCGGTAATGAAAATACGTTATATAGGATTTTTTATTATGACTGCCTACCGCTGGATAAAAAAATGCATAACCCTATAACAAAAAAAGCTATTGATTTTTCAAAAAGTGAAGAGTACAAGTTTAGGGTTGAGTTATTTGAAACTCTAAAGATGAAACGTAAAGTCGCTTTGAGACTTGGCAATTTAAAAGATAATGGAAAATGGTGCATACATAGTAATAAAGTTAAAGAATTATTATCTGGAAAAATAAAAGTTGAAGACTTAAAAGAAAATGATGTATATCTTGAAATACGCCAGAAAGGCATTGACATGAAAATTGGTGTTGATATATCTTCAATCGCATTAAAAAGATTTGTCGACAGAATTATATTAATATCAGGAGACGCGGATTTTGTACCTGCGGCAAAACTAGCAAGAAGGGAAGGCGTGGACTTCATTCTTGACCCTATGGGAGCAAATGTAGAACCTAGTTTATTTGAACATATAGACGGTTTAGAAAACAAAAATATTCGAATTAATAGAAAGAACAAACCAAAAAAGAAATAAACGTTTTTCATTTCCTTTATTCTGTTTCATATCTATTTTAAATCGAATAACACTTTTATTGTTTATTGACAGCATTGCTACCAACCTTGTCAAAAGTTACCATATCGTAACCCTCTGCTCTCAAATAATGAACAAAATCCACGACTTTAAGAAAGTCTCGTTTAAAGTTGGCTTCGCCTTCAATTTCTCGCCATGGCAAAGTGCAAGCAAGCTCGCCTTTGCTCATTTGGCTTAACGAAAAGTTGGCTTCGCCGACAATTTCTCGCCACGGCATAGATGAAACAAGTTTCTCTCTGCCCGTTTGGCTTGACGAAATTGTTCGATAATCTGTCACAAATTTGCACGATGAGACAAAAGAGCAGAGTTTTCCGCTCTTTTTTTATGCAAACTCCTCCGCTTTTCATAGAAAAGGTGTCACGCAGTGACGGAGGAGTTCCTTAAGCCCTGTGGTTGCGGTCAGCAAGCATATCGCTATATTTACACCGACAATTTAGAATCTATGGAATACAAATATCCTTTTGGAGAAATAGTTAAACCGTTAGTACAAAAAGACAGAACAGCAAAGCAGGTATTTGTCCTTGGTGTATATGCCAGTGCTGTGCATGCAAAATGGAAAAAGGGGAATGAAATTGTATGTCAGGCATTGGCAGTTACAAGTGAACCAAGAATTTTTTGGGATGGCAACCCTGATGAAGCCAAGGAAATTATCAGTAAAATCCATATTCCAGATGAGTTTGGGACTTTAGAGCCATCAGGGAGTCATTTAAATGGGCCTTCAGCAAAAGTGTCACAAATTTGCACTACCCCAACTGCGCTTTTGAAAAAAAATCAAGAATATTTTGATTAATTATAAAAAGTATTACCTTTGCAGCCGAAAATTAACGAATTCAAATAACAAACATGACAGCAAACTGTACTAAAGCTAATGAACAGAGGTATAGTAACTGAAAGGTGAGCGTGTCGGATTTCAGCTCATCATTTCAGTAAAAGAAGATGTTGAAATCCGGAAAAACAGAACGAGTAAGCAGACTCACCAGAATCATGTAATAGAAAAGAATGAGTAGAACGCAACAGATTCCCCGACTACAGCAGAATGGCTGAATGCCGTCGGGTCCCTGTCATCGACTTCCTTCAAGAAGCACAACAATCCATGCCACACCGAGCAGAAGGTAAAGGTGTACGTATCAGAGGCATGTGAAAGAGAAAATCACTATTTTTACAAACACGACAAGAAGTGCTGCATAACAGATGCGGCATAAGAGTTGTCATAAACACATATAAGACAATGTTAGATCTTAAAGGCAAATTCTGTAAGGACTGTAAGATCTTTACAGACAACATAGAACAGGATGCACTTTCCATGATTTATCACTTCCTTGACCACCCGATGTTTGATGGTTCAAAGATACGTATCATGCCCGATGTGCACGCAGGAAAGGATATTGTAGTTGGTTTCACAGTTCCATTTACCGACCATGTGAACCCTGACCACGTTGGAGGCGACATTGGCTGCTCGGTAAGCACAGCCATTACTGACCTGCCAATAAACAAGGATGATTACCCTGCCATTGAGCAGGCCATACGCAACAAGGTCAAGTTCGGCATGACCATACACAGCAAGGCTGTGTATGATTACAAGGAGCTGTACAAGCACCTGGACAATGCTCTTCAGAAAGCACGCCAGCAGTGGCCCGAAATGGTGAACAACGTTGACGTAGGCGAGAGAGGTATAACAGCATTCCTCAAGCGCGTAAACCAGACTGAGCACATGTTCTACCACAGCATAGGAACAGTAGGCGGAGGCAACCACTTCATTGAGGTAGGAGTAACTCCTGAGGGTAGCTATGCGTTCACTGTACACTGCGGAAGCCGTAATCTTGGACAGAAGGTATGGAAGTACTGGAAGATGGAGGCAGGAAAGCTTCAGGGTGTATCAAACGGATACCTCACAGGAGAGCCTATGAAGGGATATATTACCGACATGGTGATATCTCAGGCCTATGCAGAGTTCAATCACAAGGTCATTGACCGCCTTGTGCTCGAGGCTATCAATGAGAGCAGCGGCAAGAATGCAGCCATTGTGGAGCAGATATATACCACACACAACTACATTGAGTTCTCTTCGAAGACACTCAGGAAGGGTGCAGTGGCTGCTCCGGCAGGACGCAGGCTTGTAATTCCGTTCAACATGCGCGACGGACTCATCATCTGCCGCGGAAAGGGCAACCCCGACTGGAACGAGAGTGCACCTCATGGCGCAGGACGTCTGATGTCACGCGCTGCCGCAAAGGAGCTGATTGACCTTGAGGAGTTCAAGGAGACTATGAAGGATGTATACTCATCGAGTGTCGGTGTCGGCACTATTGACGAGAGTCCTATGGCCTATAAGGACCCTAAGGAGATTCTCTCGCTTATTGAGGATACTGTTGAAGTCGAGTTCTTCATCAAGCCTGTCATTAACCTGAAGGCAACCAACAGCTACGACTCAAGTGTCGAGATTGACATGAACGAATAGGCTGACTAAAAGTTTCTACGTTCAATGAACGGAGTTCGATATGACGTATTATACTGAACTATCGCATACTTGTCATATTTCGGGACCGAAGGATCTAAAGTCAAGAATCTAATAGCACAAAAAAGATTCTTCGCTACGCTCCAGGATGACAAGTTCGCGATTTGGTTGAATTTATATTGAACTCACGTTAATGAGAAAAGTTTAGTATCTAACCGATTAAACACTAAGCGAGTATTTCGAAGGAGGAAACCCCAAAAAGGATTCCTCCTTTTTTGTCTGCCATGCCGGTAAAATTTCCCTTTTGCACGTACGTATTATTGCTCAAAAGGCATAACTTTGCATAGACCAAAACTGCAACCTCATGAAAAAAGACAACAGCAACGAAATATTCCCGATAGTGGATGAAAAGGGCAACACCATTGGTTCTGCAACGCGTGGCGAGTGCCACAACGGCAGCAAGCTGTTGCATCCTGTAGTGCATCTCCACTTGCTTGACAGCGAGGGAAGGCTCTACCTGCAGCAGAGACCTCTTTGGAAAGAGATTCAGCCGGGCAAGTGGGATACAGCCGTTGGCGGTCATGTGGACTTTGGAGAAAAGGTCGAGGATGCATTGTTTCGCGAAGCTCGTGAAGAGATTGGCATTGAGGGGTTCACCCCACAGTTCCTTATGAAGTATCTTTTTGAGAGTGAAAGGGAGCGGGAACTGGTGTACGTCTATTGTACAATCCACAACGGAGATGTGAAACCGAGCGATGAACTTGACGGCGGACGTTTCTGGAGTTTTCAGGAGATAGACGAGGCTATCGGGAATAGTGTACTGACACCGAATTTCGAATTGGAATTCAACAGAATAAGGGAACTGTTACCCAGCAAGAAGTAACGTAATCAGATTCTTTTCAAGCGTTCCAGAGCACGTTTTGACTCAGGATTATCCATCTCCATGGATTTCCTGTAGAGCCTGAGAGCCTCTTCAAGATCTTTCTTTACGACTTTACCATGTTCATAGAAACGCGCCAGATTGTAGATGCCTTGCGGACAATCATCATCGGCCGAGGATTTGAAACATTCGTATGCCTTCTCTTTGTCTTTTTTGACTCCGAACCCGTTCTCATAACATATGCCCTTATAATTCATAGCCTCGGCACTACCCTGTTCTATCGCCTCATCGAATAGGATTATGGCCTTGCTATAATCCTTCTTGCCATATGCCTCAACACCCTCAAGATAGAGTTCATAGGCCTTGGCATCGTAATAGTTCGACACTATGAAAAGAAGAAACAGTATTGTTCCTATTATATATATGAGATGTTTTGAAATTCTCAGCAGCCGGCGACGGAACCTCGCCTTAGGCTGCATGGCTTTTGCCGCATCACAGTTTCCTTGCGCTGCAGAGAGGGCATATAGTCTCATCGCTTCTTTGCGATTCTTCTTCACACCGAAACCTTCGTCATAACACTCGGCAAGATTATACTCACCCCATTCATATCCTCTTTCTGCCGACATTGAGTAACATTCGAATGCCTCTTGCTTGTCCTGTGGTGTGCCATAGCCCCATGCATAACAGTTACCGAGGTTATTGAGCGCCTTTGCATTGCCCTGCTCTGCCGCAAGGCTATACCAATGAAAGGCTTTGCGTCCGCTCTTGAAGACACCAAGCCCTTCCTCGTAACAATAGCCAAGATTATACTGTGCAACATCGTACCCAGCCTCAGCAGCCTTGCGGTAATGTTTCACAGCCTTTCGGTAGCTCTGTTTTACGTTATCGCCGTAGAAGAAACCGTCACCCAAGGCATTATGAGACAAAGCATCACCGTTTACAGCGCTACTGGCGCTGTAAACGGTGTTATTCTCCGTAATATTATGCCCGAGGTTCTCTTTTACCATTTAATGAACTTATGTGAGCGTACTGCACCGGCAGACTTAACAACAACAATGTAAGATCCCTTTGGTTGGGAAGCGAGAGAGAGTTGCACCTCTGCACCCTTACCGTTAGCAACCTTTACACCTCCGAAGTTTATTACCGTAACATCGGCATCAGCATCCAAACCGCTGCAAAGCAGGCTCTGCGAAGCCTTGTCGTAAACGATATCGCATGCAGCAACACCTGTATTGCCAATACCCGTCTCTTTGCCATTGATTGTGCTTATACGCATTTTGTGCGATACAGGAGAGTATGGGCAGTAATATTTGAACTCTGTGCCCGGGCCGCAGCTTCCGTTACCGATACCGCGCTGCATATAATCGAATGTTGCATAAACGACATCATCCTTCTTTAGATCCCATGGATGCAGTTCTGGAACAAGGTACTGTGTCTGGTCGTAATGTGACAATGAGAATGAAACTTCACCCTCAGTCTCTATCTTGATAGCATTACCGTTCTCGGGATTCCACAAAGTAAAATCGCGCAGCGCCATGCGGTTACCGTGTGACTGCGGATGTGCATACATCTCGAACATGTCGTCAACCGTTGTAGTGTAACGTCCGAGGAACGATCCTGTCTGACGGTCGATGTAGTTCTCCCATGGACCCTTTGCGTAATACTCAAGGTTCTCATAACCGGCAGGGAACAGCATGTCAAGACCGATACGGCGCAATGCATTTGTCTTGGGGCTGTAATCGACCTTCATATCTACAACACCGCTTGCATATACGGTGTATGTAATCACGTATGGACACTTGCCATGCTGTACATTCACTGTCACATTACATGTCTTGCCGTCGCCCGACAGTGCGCTTGTGACTGTTGCAGAGTTGATTGATGCGCTATTGTCGCCGAACACATGCTCGCCATAGGGGCTCTCGTTCTCTATCCAGCGGATGTTGCTGTAGATAGGGTATTTGCCCGGTTCAATTACCTGCACACCATTAGCTATCCACTCTGTAACAAAACCCTGAGCATCGAGTTTGAAGCTGATGTTATCGTTTGTTACAGAGATGCCGTTGCTTTTGTCCACAGTCAGGACCTCACCACCTTGTGGGGCTGCCGCCAAGGATGTACGTGCCTGAAGCACGAACTGTTCTGTTGCCATAGGATAACCAGCCTCACACCAGATTTCGGCATCTTTCTTGAGAAGTTCAACATTAAGTGTATACTCCTTGCCACTCTCCAACTCGGTTGTCAGAACAGGTTTGACCGCCGTTGTCGCGCCAGGAGCGACTGAAGGCATTTCCATCTCACCCTCCTCTACAACATTACCGTCGCAGAGAAGTGCATAACGGAGTGAGAACCCATCAAGGTTGATGAAATTGTACTTGTTCTTTATCGAAAGGTTGCCATTGCTGTATGTGAACTTTACATACTGGTAGACCTTCTTGACCTCAGTGAGCTTTGCTGTCCATGCGCGGTCGGCTGTGATGATACCGTTATTGCAGAAATTACCCTGATGAGGACCCGGATAGTCGTATCCGCTTGTGTAGTGCGGGAATCCGTTCTTTTCCAACTGACCGTTCTTTATCGCCTGCGGGTCATAGATAGACTGGTCTACCCAGTCCCAAATGCAACCGCCGATACCATACTTGCTACCCTCGATTATATCCCAGTAATCCTGCAGGTTGCCCACTGCGTTACCCATTGCATGGGCATACTCGCAAAGGAAAAACGGCTCGCCACCGATACTGTTGGCACAATGGCTCTGGGTATAAGAGAGGTTCGGATACATCTTTGAATCGAAATCGGTATTATTCGCCGAGTTCTCGTTAGAATAGCCCTCATAGTGCACAGGACGTGAATCGAGAGCCTTGACTGCTGAATATGTGGCATCGAAGTTCACACCAACACCCGACTCGTTACCGAGTGACCAGAAGACCACTGAAGGATGGTTGCGGTCGCGGTAGACCATGCGTACCGTACGGTCTACATACTGTGCCTTCCAGGTAGGGTCGTTCGAGATACAGTTCTTCTTCATCTCGCTCCAACTCTTGTGGCACTCCACGTCGGCCTCATCCATGACATAAAGGCCATAGTAGTCGAACATCGCATACATCTTCGCCTGACGTGGATAGTGACTTGTGCGCACGGTATTTATGTTGGCCTGCTTCATCAGCTCGACATCCTTGAGCATTGTTGCCATGTCAATGGCACGCCCATGGATAGGATGAGTATCCTGATTATTCACACCCTTAAAGTAAACACGCTGACCGTTGATGAGAACGACACCGTTCTTGATTTCAACATGACGGAAACCGTACTTGGTAGAGAACACCATCTCCTCGTTGCCGTTTGCATCTATCTGGCGCACGACAACAGTATATAGGTTAGGAGTCTCTGCGGTCCATGCCTGCAGTGATGAAAGGCCATCGAAAAGGATGTTGCACTCTGCGACCTTTGCACCCTCGGCAAGTTCTATGTTTGCGCTCTTTGTAGCAACGACAGTGCCGTCGGGAGCGATGAGTTCAGCCTCGATGCTCTTGCTTGCAGCCACAGCTGTGCGGTTGTCAACCTCAATGGCAACATTCATGCTTCCGCCATTGTATGTGCTGTTGAGGGTGCTTGTGATATAATGGTCACGGACAAATGTCTTTGGTGTCGCATAGAGATATACATCGCGATGCAAACCGCTCATGTGGAACATATCCTGACCTTCAAGATACGAAGCGTCGCTCCAACGGAACACCTGCACGCAGATGTTGTTTTCACCCGTACGTACATGGGTGCTGATATCGAATTCATGGTCATTGTTGCCGCCCTGAGTGTAGCCCACATACTTGCCGTTCACCCATACGAATGCAGCACTGTAGAGACCATCGAAATGCAGGAAGACGTTCTTTGCATCCCAACCCTCGGGCAAGGTGAATGTGCGGCGGTAAGATCCCACAGGGTTATCACCTACACCCTCAACCTTGTTTGCCACATAAGGTGGATTGTTGTGGAAGGCATACTCCACGTTCACATATAGCGGTAGGTCGTAGCCCTTCATCTCCCAGCAAGAGGGGACATCAATATCATCCCAGGCTGAAACATCCACATCATCACCCCAGAAAGTATCTTCCTTTGGACGTGCCGACGGGTCTTTCACGAAATTGAATTTCCAAGTACCGTTGAGTGACAGATAATCGGCCTTCTCGGGAGTGAGCCATGGAAGTTTGTAGTTGGCATCCTCCTTCATCGCTGCAGTAGATGTATATGGTATAAAGGTTGCATGAGCAGCCTCTTTGTTCTCCTCGAATATCTGCTGGTTCTCCCAATAATCACCCAGCGGAGCAGCAACCTCGGTAAAGAAGAATTTGGTTTCATCGCCACCCTTATCGGATGTTGCTACAAGCTGCTGACCAGAAACAGACTTGATATAGTACTTGGTGTTCTGGTAAATTCCGTAAAGGCGGAATGTGCCGTCACCCACCTCCTCGGCATATACATTCTGGTTATAATTCTCGGTGTCTTTTGTGTAGAGGAGCGAAGTCTTGTCACCGTTCAGATACATATCGAGTGACAGGTCGCAGCTGTGCACCGTGAAGATAAGTGCAGACTTGCCCGATGTGATTTTCCACATCTGGCCCTCATCGCCCTCTACATATGGTTTTGAGTATACATATGAAGACTCTTTGCTACCTTCAGGCGCAGTGAATACCTCCTTGTTGGCTACATTGCTGATGACAAAAGTCTTGCCGGGAGTGGGAGGGAGCGCCTTACGTTTGCCTGTATCGTGGAAACGGAACAGTATCGCATCGCCAGAGTAATATGTAGACATTGCCGGATAACCGTTTGATGCGGCAGCAAGATACTGATAAGAATTGGCAGCATTAGCCAACCTGTAGACATCGGTTTCCACCTCAATCAACTTGAACTGCTGATTGGGGTTCGCCGGTTCATAGTTCCACTGAACGGGATGACCCACGCCGGGTGCCATATCGAGCGCCTTGCCCGATGTAGGGTTGACAAGAATGATGACGCCTTCGACTTCAGTTGAGTAGAGTGCCCACTCCTGTCCTGCATTTGCAGCATCTCCGGTTTCAAAGACGATTCTTGCATCATTGTTTACATTATTCCCATTGGAAAGGAACTTGCCGTTGGAAAGATTCTCGATGCGATAGATTGTCATTGCCGACGGCTCAAGACCTTGAGCATACGTTAGCGTAACAATAGCAAACAATGCAAAAAAGGTTTGTAAAATTCTTTTCATATTATAAATAGTCAGTTGTTTCTTGATTCTGCAAATATATTATAAAAAAACAGAAGATTGATTTATTAAGTAAATTTAATATTATCTCATACTGCAAAAGCAGCGATAAAAACGTACCTTTGCAGCACGCAAATCCAAAAACATAATCGCAAAAAACAATGACAAAAAAAATATTCACAGCTGTCTCGATAGCCTTCATAGCACTTTTTATATGTTGTACCGGAGCCGAAGATGCCAAAGAGAGCAAGATATCAGACAAAAAGGGGAACAAGGGTAAAACACAAGACGTCAAGAAAGCAGAAACGTCGGCAGATTCAGCATATCTGTTCGGTATTCCATGCAACGGAATGATAATAGAGAAAGACACCTTCAAGAAGAACGAGACACTTGCCGAGGTGCTTTACGGGTTGGGATTCAACTCGCAGCAGATATACAACCTCACACAATGCTCCGACTCTGTTTTCGATGACAGAAAAATAAGACCGGGTGAGACATGTACACTTTTTTCATCAAAGGACAGCATTGCGCGCTATCTTGTGATAGAGAGAGGAGAAAGAGCTTATGTCACTTTTGACGTTGCAGACAACATGAGTGCCACAAGACACGAAAGAGCTGTAGAATGGCGTCAGAAAGAGGTTGCCGGACGAGTAAACTCATCGCTCTGGATTGCCATGGAGGAGAGCAACGCCTCACCACAGTTGGCGGTACTGATGTCACATATTTTCGGTTGGTCAATCGATTTCTTCGGAATCCAGAAGGGAGATGAGTTCCGTCTTATATATTCACAGGAGCATGTCGACGGCAAACCGCTCAACAGCTACCGCATCGATGCCGCATCGTTCTGTGCATCAGGGAACACAGTTTATGCGATACCTTTCACGCAGGAGGGAGAGGAACTTTTCTACAACAATGACGGCAACAGCCTTGAAGGAGCATTCCTGAAAGCCCCACTCGACTACTACCGCATATCATCGAAATTCTCGAACAGCCGATACCACCCCGTGCTCAAGC
Source organism: Bacteroidaceae bacterium (assembly GCA_017398805.1). Taxonomy (GTDB): domain Bacteria; phylum Bacteroidota; class Bacteroidia; order Bacteroidales; family Bacteroidaceae; genus HGM04593. The sequence continues at coordinate 96,881 of JAFQEZ010000063.1, forward strand.
GCTATCGCGCGCACCATGGTGTAGACTACGCAGCACCCAAAGGCACGCCGGTGTATGCTATCGGCAGCGGTAAGGTCATAAAGAAAGCATATCAGGCAAACGGTGCCGGATACTATCTGAAAATACGCCATAACAGCACATACACCACAAGTTACATGCATCTTTCTAAATATGCGGCAGGGCTTAAAGAGGGTGATTTCGTGCAGCAGAAACAGGTTATCGGTTATGTAGGTTCAACCGGACTATCCACCGGACCACACCTCGATTTCCGTGTATATGAGAACGGCAAGGCCATAGACCCATTGACAATCAAGTCGCAGCCCAAGATGCCTATCAGCCAGGAGAACAAGGAGGCATTTGCGGCCGTCAGGGATGCGCTCGTAAAGAGACTTGCAGCCATACCTTTGGCCGTTGTCAAAGAGAAGGCCGAGGAGGAACTTGAAGAGGAATAAGAGACCCCGTCGACCAACACATAGCCATGGGACATTGTCCGCGGACAATGTCCCATGGCTATGTTATATACACTTTCTATTACTTCCGTTTTCTCTTGGGGTTTGCAGGAAACCACCCCTTCTCCACCCTCTTCTTCTGCTGGAACACCTCGCCAATGCTCCAAAAAGAGGAGAATGCCACCACACCAAGGATTATTGACAAGGTAAGGTCTGCCACAAGCAGAGATGCACCGCCGGCAACAATGCCGAGCAACAGGAAAAGCCACCAGCTCTTTACTCCGATATAGTATTCCGCCTTGATGACAAGCGGATGAAAAAGCCCTATCACAAGAAACGTTGCAACGCCTATTACTATTCCCGAAAAATTGAGTTCCATGTTTTTTTCTTATTTTGAGTGCAAAATTAGCACTGCAAAAGCCAAACACAAAGAAAATAATTTGTAGTTTTCAATACCTTAACTTATTTTTGCAATAAACAGAACAAAACTTAATAACCATGAATATCCTAAAGAGAATAATCAAGACCGGCACATTGGCGTCACTGCTATTTGTATCAACCACAGCCAATGCACAAGAGGCTAAGTACACACCCTCACCCGAGAACCTGCAGGCACGCCAGGAGTTTGCCGACAGCAAGTTCGGCATATTCATCCATTGGGGTGTATACAGCATGTTCGCGCAAGGCGAATGGTACTTGCAGAACTTCCCCATCGACAAGGCGGAATATGCAAAGGCTGCAGATGCGTTCTACCCACACCGTTTTGATGCCAAAGCATGGGTGTCGGCAATAAAGGATGCCGGAGCAAAGTACATCTGCTTCACCAGCCGTCATCATGACAGTTTCTCGATGTGGGACACGGAGCAGAGCGACTACAACATCGTTGATGCGACCCCGTTCGGGCGTGATGTCATAAAGGAACTCGCTGAGGAGTGCCACAAGCAGGGAATCAAACTGCATCTTTACTACTCGCACATCGACTGGGCACGTGACGAGTATCCTTTAGGACGTACCGGTACACAGGTAATAGGCCGTGACAAGTCAAAGGCAGACTGGCCCGCATATTACGATTTCATGAACAAGCAGCTGACCGAGTTGCTCACAAAATATGGCGAAATAGGCGCAATTTGGTTCGATGGCAAGTGGGACCGCGACCAGGACTCAATACCTTTCAATTGGCAACTCGAAGAGCAATATGCAATGATACATCGTCTGCAGCCTGCCTGCCTCATAGGCAACAACCACCACGAGACACCGAACCCGGGCGAGGATATACAGATATTCGAGCGTGACCTACCGGGAGAGAACAAGGCCGGACTCAGTGGTCAGGAGGTAAGCCGTCTGCCGCTTGAAACTTGTCAGACAATGAACGGCATGTGGGGTTACAAGCTCGTTGACCAGAATTACAAGAGTACAGAGACCCTTCTCCGCCTGCTCATCAGCACATCGGGCAAGGGTGCGAACCTATTGCTGAATGTAGGTCCTCAGCCCAACGGAGAAATTCCTGCCGCAGCGCTTGAACGCATGAAGGAGATGGGAGAATGGTTGCGTGCAAACGGCGAGACAGTCTACGGCACAACAGCAGGTGACATTCCTGCGCAGGAGTGGGGTGTTACCACACGCAAGGGCAACCGTCTTTTCGTACACATATTCGACCTCGATAAGAAGGAACTCCTGTTACCGCTCGACTGCAAAGTGAAGAAGGCATTTACATACAGCGACAAACAGCCGGTAAAGTTCAAGAAGACAAAAGAGGGTGTTAAGCTGATGCTCAACGAGGTTCCAAGCGGCACTGATTATATTGTAGAACTTATCACAAAGTAATCATACATTAAACATTTTTATAGTTTCTACACTTGACAACGCCAATTACTCCCCGGTACCCTTCACTGCTTCGCGAAGCCGAAAATACAACACACATTTCTGTTTCCAACTCCTCCCCTGTCTTAGGGGAGGTGCCAAAGGCGGAGGGGTATCAACAGTGGACTCCTATTATCGAATGTTGAACCGCAAGCGGTTTCACGTTTCACCTTTCAGTTTTGACAACGCCGTCTCTTCGCAACCCGCACGGCATCACTTGCAGCGATGCCGCGTGCGACAAGATGCTGCCGGCATTACCGAAACTTTCCGTTTTAACATTTAACTTTTCAAAATATGCCAATACTTGAAATATGCGCGGGCAGCGTGGAAAGCGCTCTCGCAGCACGTGACGGAGGAGCACAACGCATAGAGCTTTGCGCAGCACTTGAAGTGGGCGGCGTCACACCGTCGGCAGGCCTTATTGCAGAGGCACGCAAAGTTGAAGGAATTACCTTGAATGTAATCATACGTCCTCGTGGCGGCGATTTTCTCTACAACGAATACGAAGCCGCATGCATGGAGCAGGACATACACACATGCAAGCAGCTGGGTGTTGACGGTGTAGTCATTGGCGCACTCACAGCCGATGGCGATATTGACACAGCACTATGCAAACGCTTGATAACCGCAGCCGACGGCATGAGCGTAACCTTCCATCGCGCATTCGACATGTGCCGCGACCCCAAAGCGGCTCTTGAAGAACTCATCACCATCGGGTGCGACAGGGTTCTCACATCGGGACAGGCAGCAACAGCCCAGGCAGGTATTCCCCTGCTGAAAGAGCTTGTGGAGCAGGCCGACGGGCGCATAATAATAATGCCCGGATGCGGAGTGAACAGCGGTAACGCAAGCGCAATACTACAGGCTACAGGCGCCAATGAGATTCACGCATCGGCACGCAAGATTGTAGGCAGCGGCATGAAGTTCCGTCATAGCGGTGTCTCAATGGGCAACCCCGACAGCGATGAGTACGCCCGCAAGGAGACATGCGAGGAAGAGGTAAAGAGAATTGTTGAGGCAATATCTTAATGCTACAAATCACCGACACAAGCAGCTCCGCACGATGCATCGTGCGGAGCTGCTTGTGTCGGGCTGTATCAGACAACCCCTATCGTCTGTAACCAATAATGGAAATCATCCACTGTTGCATACTCGTTCATTTCGATGTAGTTTATCGCATAGTCAAGCGATACGGAATATCCGTAGTTGGCATACAGTTCCTCAATGAGAACTTCAGGGGCTATCGGAACAAACATTTTTACTCGGAAAGTTGCTTTACCACTTTTATCAGCTGCTCACCAAGACCTATCGAGTAACCCTGTGACATAAAGACTACTCGGTTGAAAGTATCGGCTACAAGTATAATCGGTCGGTTAGAACTCTTCAGTTTCATATTCTTCACTATCTCATTGTATATAGTGTCGTCAATGTCTGTGCCCCATACGACAGTAGATGGCAGGTCAGGGAAATCGTTTACAAAGCGGCTTGCCTCTTCCTGGTTACGGAACAGGAGCACCATCTTCTGGCCCCACTTTTCGAACTCATTCTTATAAGGCATCACGTCGCGCAGGAAGTGGTTTGTAGGTTCGCTGTTGGGGTCTATTAGCGCAATCACGTAATAACCACGGCCTGTTGCCGAAAGCAATGAACGTTCGCGGTTCTCCTTAGTATCATAGAAGAGATTCTCGCTATTGAAATCACCGATAACCTGAAGTTCCTCACTGCTCTCGCGCTGCACATAGTTTATAACATTTTCCTCACCCTCCTTTACAGTGAAGAATGTAAGGTGCGCTTGGACACCGCCGTCAGCCATACGTGTACCGGTCATCATCAGATAATCCCCGGCATCCATAGGTGTGCCACCGCGGAAATGGGAATCTACTGTGGTCTTCTCCTCGGGATAACCGAGCAGTTGCAGACGGCCGTCTGTAATTTTCGAAATTGAGAAGTGGGAATAGTATTTGGGATTATCGAAATAACGGGTCGGAGTAAACTCCAGTTTAATGCGTCCCTGAGGTGCATTCTCACCTACTGTGGCCTCAAAATCCACATCGGTCCACCGCCCCGGAGCATGCATATACTGGGTTTTGCCTGTAACCTCGTCGATACGCGCCGGTATACCGATTGCCCTTGCTCCTGAGACAAAGAAGATATCACGTGAATGAGGGTCGGCAACACGCAAATTCCACACACCCTCGGGAGACATGCAGAGCGACAACGGGTTCCATTCACCATTAACTGCAATACTGTCACGGCACCAGTTTACCCAGCGCTGGGGGTCACCGGCAAAGAACTGTCGTTGCTCTGCATCGAACTGTTTGCGGAAGAAAGCCTTGTAAGGAGTAAGCATCTCGTTGCTTACTCTTGGATTGAGGATATAATTGCGGAAATCCTCATCATAGCTGCCGTTGCGTGCAGTGTTCATCAAATGGTCGTCAAGAACCTCAAGGCTTATGTCGCGGAGATCCTTGTCCGATATTACAGAAAGCAGATAGTATGCAAGCGCCAACTCCTCGCGCGGAGTTTCGGAAAGGAATTTCACTATTGTCTCGTGATTGCCGCGTGACTTGCGCAGGAGATCTACGATATCCCTCTCATGAAGGCCAACGAATCCCAGGAACTGGGCAAACATACCCGCCTTCTCCGGAGTAATGAATGTAGCCACATAGGCATTACGGATAGAATCCTCCCGAGCGAAACGGCGTGCATTCTCTGCAGCCTGCTTCGGGCTTACAGGCGGTACATTGTTACGCTCGCATGGGGGAGTGATATCCATTTCAAGAGTCGCTGTATAGCCGGGTGCCTTGTCGATGACAACCTTCACACTCTTATCCTTGCCTGCAGTGAACTTTGCAAAACCGAACTTGCCGTTGTGCGAAGCCCATGCAACCATGTCACCGAGTCCTGTAGTGATTGAAGTTTTGCCCTTTTTATCGCTCTTTTTTGTCGCAGCGGTAAAAAATTCGGCATAGTTGTATATCTTGAACTCAACGGTTGCACCCTGCAGCGGTGCACCGGCCTCATCAACAACCTCGATATATGTAGTCGCAACAGGAGCATAATTGGATGTGACATTTATCTCGGTAAAACAAGGGGTAACGCTCAGCACCTCTTCGGGACCGTCGTAACTGCCGAAAGCGTTGGTGTGCATGAGCATGCCTCGTGACGCAGGAGCATTGAACCATGCAAGATTAAGCACCGGCTCGGGTTCGCATGCACCCAGGAAATACCATTTTCCGTCTACCCAGGCCTCCACCCAAGCATGGTTGTTGTCGGTGTGCGCCCAACGTGGAGTATATACCTGACGGGCCGGAATACCGACTGCACGCAGAGCCGCTACAGTAAAAGTAGATTCCTCACCGCAACGTCCGTATGCAGTGCGCACAGTTGCAAGTGGGGAACTTGTGCGAATGTCGCTCGGAGTATATGTCACCTTCTCGTGACACCAATGGTTCACCTCAAGCACAGCATCGTGCATGGATAGACCCTCTACCCTCTCCTTCAACTCCTTGAAGAAGACTTCCCGGCTGTTGTCAAGATTTTCGTTGTTCACACGCACCGGCAACACAAAGTGCAGGAACTCCCTTACAGGGACACTCTTGCCCCATGGCATCTCGGCACGTGCCCTCAAGGCATAGTTCACATTGTTGAGATGAAACTCGCCCGGATAGTCTGTAATGTCGGGAAGCGGCATATATGCATATACGAACTGCAGTGCCTGACGCTGCTCATCGGAGAGCACTTTATTGAAAACGGCAAAGCAGTTGTCGTTACCGACTACAGAGCGTCTTTTCTCGAAATCACGTGCAATCTTTCCGTTCTTGTCAAGATTCTTCTGTGCAAAAGAGTTGCATGGGGCAAGCAGCAAAACCGCCGCAGCAATGGATATCAGTAGTGTCTTCTTCATATCATAGTTTTTTAACATTAGCGCAAATATAACCATTATTGTCGAAAAGGGAGCAAACAGGGAACAAATATTGACAAAAAGAGAGCTGCCGGAGATTTTTACATGCGCACGCACGCGATATTATTGGGATAATTCGTATATTCGCAGATTATAACGATATTGGAGATATTAGTGGAAAAGCAAAATAGAGAGAACAGGCCATTGGGTTACATAGTAAAATGGCTGTGGAGAAATTCAAAGGGTGCACGCAAGCAGGCTGTAATAAATACGGCAATAGGGCTCGTGGATGTAGTGTGCCAGTTGCTCTGGGTACTGGCCTGCAAGCATGCCATAGACATTGCGACCGGAGATGCGAGAGGTTCGTTGACAACAACCGGCATAATCATTGCCGTGCTTATGTTCGCTGAGATATTCTCGCGCGGTGTAAGCCGCTGGATACATTCCGTAGTGGGCAACAAAGTTCGCAACAGAATGAGGCTGAAGATTTTCTCGCGTCTGTTGCGAGGAGACTGGATGCGTCTGCAGAAGCACCATACAGGCGACCTCACAAACCGTCTCGAAGGGGATGTCAACAGCATCACCGCACTCATCACAGAGAGTATTCCTGCAACTATAGTCGTCCTTGTACAGCTGATAGCATCGTTCATACTCCTGTTCTGCCTTAGTCCTATGCTCGCTGTTGCGATAACCATAATCCTGCCTATCTGCCTCCTCGTCAGCAAGTTCTACATCGACAGGATGAGAAAACTGAACCGCGAGGTACGTGACAGCGACAGCAAGATACAGTCGGTTCTCCAGGAGAGCCTGCAACACAAGGAACTCATAAAGGCCCTTGAGCAGAACAACTCTACCGAAAACCAACTGAAAGAGTTGCAGGGGCAGTTACAGGAACAGGTCACACGCAGGACCAAGTTCTCAATCAGTGCATTCACACTCATACAGCTGGGCTTTGCAGCCGGTTACCTCGTCGCATTCCTTTGGGGTGTAGACAGCCTGCGCGACGGTGCTATAACATTCGGTACAATGTCGGCATACCTGCAGCTTGTCGGCCTCATACAACGCCCCACCATGGACCTGAGCAAGTTCATTCCCGGAATAGTATCATCACTTACGGCAGCAGATCGTCTGTGCGAGCTTGAGGACATTCCGCTTGAGAAGCAGGGAGAAACAATAATGCTTGAAGGAACTGCTGGAGTACGTTTCAAGGGCGTTTCATTCCAGTATACCGAGACAAGCAGGATGATTCTCGACAACTTCAGTTTCGACTTTTCGCCGAACAGCAGCACAGCCATTGTGGGAGAGACCGGAGCAGGTAAAACGACACTTATCCGCCTGCTTGTCGCACTCATAAATCCCAAGAGCGGAAGCATTGAACTTTATAACGATAACGAGTGCCGTACATCATCTACACTCACCCGACGCAACTTCGTATATATTCCGCAGGGGAACAGCCTCGTAAGCGGAACAATCAGGGAAAACCTGCTTATGGGAGACCCGGATGCCACTGAAGAACAGATGAAGAGAGCGCTCTACATCGCATGCGCCGACTATGTCTACGACCTGCCGAGAGGCATTGACAACGAGGTGACCGAGCGTGGAGGAGGACTCAGCGAAGGACAGGCACAACGCATAGCCGTTGCACGTTCCATCCTGCGCCCCGGAAGCATACTCATCCTTGACGAGGTGACATCGGCGCTCGATGAGGAGACCGAGCAGGAGATGCTGCGACGCCTCACGCAGAGCCAGATTGGCAAGACACTCATATTCGTGACGCACCGCCCCGCAATAATCCGATACTGTAACCAGGTACTGCGCATCGAGAAGCCCAAAAAACCGATACAAGGATAATAAAACAGACAATTCCACGTTTTTAGAAGACAAATAGAACTGCTATGATTGAATATCTGAGAGGAGAACTCGCCGAATTGACACCGGCAACAGCCATTATCGAGTGCTGCGGAGTAGGTTACGAGACGAGTATAACACTTAACACATACAGCGCCCTTCAGGGGAAAAAGGATGTCAAGGTATACATCTACGAAGTGATACGCGAGGACACACACCAGTTGTTCGGCTTTTATAACAAGCATGAGCGCGAGCTCTTCCTGCTGCTCATTTCCGTTTCGGGAATAGGCGGCAACACTGCGCGCACTATCCTGTCGGCATTCACGGTAAATGAACTATGCGAAGCTATTGCAACAGGCAATGAAGCTGCCATAAAGAGCGTCAAGGGCATAGGTCTGAAGACAGCCCAGCGACTCATCGTAGACCTCAAGGACAAGATTGGCGGAATGTATGACGGTTCAACACCTGCAGCAGGCAACACAGCCGTTGTAAACAACGACAACGTCGACGGTGCCGTACAGGCTTTGGCCATGCTCGGTTTCCCCGTATCGGCAGCCAACAAGGTGGTACAGTCCATTGCAAAGAGCGAACCGAATGCCACTATCGAGCAACTTATCAAATTGGCATTGAAGCAATTATAACACTCTTTGGCCTACTATGCAAAAACGCACATTGACACTTATTCTGTTCCTGTTCACAAGTATTGCCATACTTGCGCAGGGCAATGTGCGTTCCGACGAAGTACGCAAGGCCGCAAAAGAGAGAAGGGCTGCAGCAAAGGCCGCGAAGGATACGATTCCTGCGCGCTATCCTGTTGCAAAGACATCACCCGACAACATCAACGACCTGCAGCACCATGCACTCGACCTCAAGAGTCCCGAGAATATTGTAACCGACACCACATACAACGAGAAGGAGAACACATACCTCATCAGGACAATGCTTGGGGAAAGTTCCATTCTTGGAACACCTCTTTTGCTCGGCAATGACGAATACTCGAAGTGGCACGAGAAGAAACAGATGCAGAGTTTCTTCAGGAAAAAGACCAACGAAGAGTGGGAAAATTCAAAGAAGAAGGACAAGTTCGACTTCACGGACATGCATTTCGACCTTGGACCTGCCGAGAAGATTTTCGGCCCTGGCGGTGTAAGGATAAAGACACAGGGAAATGCCGAAATGAAAATCGGCTACTCCTTGCAGAGCATCGACAACCCCTCACTCCCCTCGCGTAGCCGCAATACCAACAGTTTCGACTTTGACGAAAAGATAAACCTCAACATGCGAGGCAGTGTCGGTGACAAGATGAATATGGACTTCAACTACAATACCGAAGCCACATTCAGTTACGACGCCAAAAAGATAAACCTGAAATATGAGGGCAAGGAGGATGAGATAATCAAGCTGCTTGAGGCAGGAAACGTATCATTCCCTACAAACTCAAGCCTCATCAAAGGTGCATCGTCACTCTTCGGTATCAGAGCCGACTTCCAGTTCGGAAAACTCTCGTTGCAGACAGTGGTTTCACAGAAGACATCAAGCACCAATGTCGTGAACTCAAAGGGAGGAACACAGCTCACCACCTACGAGCTTGAAATCACGAATTACGACGAGAACAAGCACTTTTTTCTCGCTCACTACTTCCGTGACAACTACGACCGTTCGATGTCGCAGTTGCCCACAGTGCTCTCGGGCGTAACCATAAACCGCATCGAGGTTTGGATAACCAACAAGACAAGCGACTACAACAATCCGCGCAACATCGTGGCATTCACCGATATAGCCGAAAGCAACCACATAAGCAACCCCTTCTGGAGCAGCAACGGCGGAATGGCAATTCCACACAACGGAGCAAACAACCTCTATGCACAGTTGAACAGCACCTATGCAGGAATCCGTGACATCGACCAGGTAAACAGCGTCCTGGGCAGCATGGAGGGAATAAACGGAGGACTCGATTATGAGAAGCTCTCCAATGCACGCCTGCTCTCATCATCGGAATATACCCTCAACAGCGCACTCGGATTCATCTCGCTGAAGACTCCGCTTCGTGCCGACGAGGTGCTTGCAGTTGCATACGAGTTCACATACGGTGGACAGACATACCAGGTGGGTGAGTTCTCCAACGATGTCAAGGACTCAAAGACAACACTCTTCGTCAAGTTGCTGAAACCGAATGCATGTTCACCAAAGAACGGTTGCTGGGACCTTATGATGAAGAACGTCTACTCCCTTGGAACACGCAACCTCAAGAGCACCGATTTCAAGCTTGACGTATATTACGCCAGCGACAGCCTCGGAACAAACATCACCTACCTGCCGGAGCAGGAACTCAAGAGCAAGAGTCTGTTGCAACTTATGGGGCTCGACCGTCTCGACAGCAACAACAGCAAGGAGAACCCCAACGGCATATTCGACTTCATCGAAGGATACACCATCGATGCCGCATCGGGCAGAATCTTCTTCCCCTCGGTAGAGCCTTTCGGCAGATACCTAAGAGAGAAAATAGGAAACGATGCGCTTGCCGACAAATATGTTTTTGAAGAGCTGTATGACTCGACAAGGACTGTTGCAAAACAGATTGCCGAAAAGGATAAATTCTATCTCATAGGCGAATATACAGGATCGGCTGCCAACGTCATACAGACCGGTTCTACAAATATACCGCGAGGTTCCGTGGTTGTCACAGCCGGTGGTGTAACACTCATTGAGAACAGCGACTACCAAGTAGACTACTCGTCGGGTACTGTCACAATCCTGAACCAGAACATCATCGACGCAGGCACTAACGTGCAGGTATCATTGGAGAGCAACACGCTCTTCAACATGCAGCGCAAGACGGTGCTTGGTCTCAACTGGATGTATGACTTCTCTGACGACCTCAAGTTCGGAGGTACATTCATGTCGCTCAGGGAGAAGCCGTTGACATCGAAGGTCGACATGGGTTCAGAACCGTTGCAGAACTACATATGGGGTTTTAACCTCAGTTGGAAGAAGCAGAGCCAATGGCTCACCAACATGATAGACAAACTGCCTTTCATAAGTTGTACCGAGCCTTCATCCATCAACCTCTCGGCCGAGTTCGCACGCCTTGAAGCAGGAACATCGAAAGAGGTGCAGAGCGAGGCTTCTTATATCGACGACTTTGAGAGTACCGAGAACGGTATCGACATAAAGTCACCGTCGCAGTGGATGCTCTCATCCCTGCCGACCGGCATGCCCAACAGTAACCTCGTGAACGACATACGTACAGGATACGACCGTGCACGCATCAGCTGGTACACAATCGACCCGCTCTTCACACGCCGCAGTTCATCACTGACACCGGCACACATCAAGAGCGATGTGGAGCAGCTCTCGAACCACTATGTACGTGAGGTTTACGAGCGCGAACTCTACCCCAACAAGGAGTCGACCTATGGCGAATCGTCTACACTCTCGCTTTTCGATGTCACATACTACCCCGACGAGCGTGGCCCGTACAATCTCGACACCGACCTCAACTACGACGGCAAGCTCAACAACCCTGAGAAACGTTGGGGCGGTATCACACGCCAGCTCACCACTACAGACTTCGAAGGAGCAAACATCCAGTACCTTGAGTTCTGGATGCTCGACCCGTTCATCTACGACCAGACAGGAATGGGCGGTGACCTCTATTTCAACCTCGGTGAGGTGTCGGAGGATATCCTCAAGGATGGGAAGAAGTTCTACGAGAACGGACTCCCGGCTTCGGGCAACTCATACACTTATGAAGAGACAGCCTGGGGGCGCATACCTACAACCCTTAACCTTGTATACGCTTTCGACAACAACAACGACAGCCGCAAGCAACAGGATGTTGGCCTCAATGGACTCAGCAGCGAGGAGGAGGCAAACTTCCCGGCCTACAAGGATTACCTCGCGGCAATCAACGGACGCGTAAGGCAGGAGGTATATGACAGCATCGCCGCCGACCCGGCCGGAGACAACTACCACTACTTCAGAGGCGGTGATTATGATGCTGCACAACGCGGTATCATAGAGCGATACAAATACTTCAACAATACCGAGGGTAACTCGCCTTCATCATCGGGCGAGAGTTTCAGCAACGCTGCAAAGACAACCCCAGATGTGGAGGATGCGAACCAGGACTTCACGATGGACGAGTATGAGAACTTCTTCCAGTACAGGATCTCACTGCGTCCCGAGGAGATGCAGGTGGGCAAAAACTACATAACCGACAAGCGCACCGTCACCACAAAGCTGCGCAACGGCCAGACCGAAAGCGTCGACTGGTACAAGTTCCGTATCCCTATCGACGAGTATGAGAAGAAGGTGGGTTCGATACAGGATTTTACATCGATACGCTTCATACGAATGTACATGACACAGTTCAGGAAGCCTATCACCCTGCGTTTTGCCACAATGCAGCTTGTACGCGGCGACTGGCGTCCCTACCAGCAGCCAATCGCATCCAAGCTGAACACAGCGCCTACGATGTCGGGAGAGTTTACCACATCGGCAGTAAGCATCGAAGAGCATGGCGACAGGAAGCCTGTAAACTATGTATTGCCTCCGGGTATCACACGAATACTCGACCCGAGCCAGCCACAGTTGCGTCAGGACAACGAACAGGCACTCTCACTCAACGTGAACAACCTTGGCAGCAAGGAGTCGCGTGCCGTATACAAGAAGAGCAACCTCGACATACGCCAGTATGAGCGCATACAGCTCTTCATACATGCCGAGGCACCGGAATTTGAGGCAAGCGAACTGAAGGACAATGACATTTCTCTGTTCGTGCGTCTGGGTTCGGACTACAAGAGCAACTACTACGAATACGAAGTTCCGCTCACCATAACACCTCACGGTTCATACGACGGCAACAGCACTGCCGCCGCAACCCTCGTATGGCCACAGGAGAACATGATTGATATACCTTTGAGCAAGCTCAACAAGATAAAGGTAAAGCGCAACACATTGCGTAACAACAATGCCGAGGGTGTTACAAACACGACCATCTACAGCGAGTACGACGAGGATACCCCCAAGAACAGGATAAGTATCGTCGGCAGCCCATCCGTGGGACAGATCAAGGTGATGATGATAGGTATCCGCAACAACAGTTCCAGCGCCAAGTCTGCTACCGTATGGGTAAATGAGATGCGCCTGCTCGGATTCAACAACAAGAGCGGATGGGCTGCACAGGGTAACCTCAACATCAAGCTCAGCGACATCGGTTCTTTTGCAGCACAGGGCAAGATTGAGACTGCCGGATTCGGCGGCCTTGAGGACAAGTTGGCAGCACGCCGCACCGATGACTACTACCGCTATTCACTCACAGGAACAATTGATGTCGGCAGACTTTTCCCAAAATCGTTCAAGCTCTCGTTGCCGACATACTACTCATTCACCGAGGAGGTGACATCACCACTCTACAGCCCGTTCGACACAGACCTTCTGCTTGACGACGTGCTCGACTCATACAGCGGCGCTAGCAAAGACTCGCTCAAGAACATTGCCGAGGTACACTCCGTGGCACGTAACTTCAGTATAAGCAATGCAAAGCTCAACATTAAGAGCAAGCTCTCGATGCCTTACGACCCTGCAAACTTCAGTTTCAGTTTCTCGCATGCCACTACAAAGAACAGCGGAAGCACCGTAAGCTGGGAGAACAGGCTCAACTGGAAGGCATCTGTTTCATACAACTATGCAAGCCCGATAAAGACAATCAAGCCGTTCGGGAAGATGAAGAGCAAATCGAAGTGGCTGAAGATACTCAAGGAATGGGGAATCAACCCGTTGCCTCAGTCACTTGCACTCAATTCGGACATCACGAGATCCTACCATGAGTTGCAGCGCAGGGATATCAATGCTCTCGCCGGCGGAGAGGAGATTCCGCTAACCTTCTCGCAGCAGTTCTACTGGAACCGATCCATGTCGGTAAAGTGGGACCCGACGACAAACCTCAGGATGAGCCTCAGCACCGGCACCAATGCCGAGATTGAAGAGCCGTTCCTGCCTGTGAACAAGGACCGTTATCCTAATGAATATGCCATCTGGAAAGACTCTGTAAAGACCAGTATCATGAACATGGGACGACCATTGGGATATCAGCAGAACTTCACGGCATCGTATACGCTGCCGCTGAACAAGCTCCCGATATTCGAGTGGCTGACAGCAGATGCCAACTATTCATCGACATACAACTGGCAGCGTGGAAACAGTGTAGGCGGAGCAAACTTCGGAAACAACATTGCAGGCAAGAGAAACCTCACACTCAAGGGTACACTAAATTTCGAGAAACTGTACAACATCTTCCCCTACCTTGAGGAGACAAACAAACGCTTTGCCGGCAACAAGTCAAAGTCCAAATCAAAGTCCAAGACGGCAAAGAAAGCAAAGCAGCCGAAACCGTTCACAAAAGAGGTTACACTGCAGATGGACACTACAGTCACCCTTGTCCACAACCTCAAGAGCAAGAAACTGGAGGTGACCGCGAGCACCAAGAACGGAGATAAATACAAACTGAAATACAAGGTACTCGACGAGAACAAGATACTTATAAAGAACAATGACAGCATTAATGTCAAAGTGAAGATACTTGCAAAGGTAAAGGATGGCGAGAGGAGCAGCTTTGCCAAGGCAATGCAGTACCCGACACGTGTTCTCATGATGGTGCGCAATGTCACATTCAGCTACACGAATGCATATGCAATGAACCTTCCCGGATTCCTGCCCGATGCAGGTGACATCTTCGGACAGAGCAGGAACGACGGAGTATATGCCCCGGGAGCAGACTTTGCATTCGGTTTCTTCGACGAGAGTTTCCTGAGCAAGGCGCACAAACGCAACTGGCTGCTGAAAAATGACAGCATATCGTCACAGGCAACCACTACTGCAGCCCAGGACCTGCAGATACGCATGACGCTTGAGCCTGTGAAGGACCTGAAGATTGACCTCAATGCAAGCTGGACACGCAACCAGAGCAAGAGCATACAGTTCATGTATGACGGAATGCCTACCAATGAATCGGGAGGTTTCAACATGACCACAATCAGCATCGGCAACTCGTTCGGCGGCGGCAATGCCGACAACAACTACCAGAGCGACGTCTTCGACGAGTTCGTGGGCAGCCTCGACAAACACCGCATGCGCATAGAGAAGAAGTATGAGGGAACAAAATACCCCAATTCAAGCACTCTTGCAGGTGCAGATTACGACCCTGCGAACGGTGGTGTCGACCTCTACTCTGCCGACGTGATGGTGCCGGCATTCCTTGAGGCATACACCGGTGCCGGCGATGGTGATATATTCCCGTCGATGTTGCGCATGTTGCCTAACTGGAAGATAAAATATTCGGGCCTATCAAAGCTCGAATGGTTCAAGAAGTGGTTCAAGAGCGTGAATATCGAGCATGGATACAAGAGTGTCTATGCAGTTGGTTCATACAGCACTTACGCCACATACATGGAGTACACCAAGGGAATAGGTTTCGTCAATAACACTGCAACAGGCATGCCTGTACCGAGCAGCCGTTACAACATCAACACAGTGTCGATAAACGAGAGTTTCTCTCCGCTCATCGGCCTTGATGTGACTACCAACAACAATCTTACAATCGGCGGCAAGTTCATACAGTCACGTGTTCTCAACCTGAGCCTTACTGCCATACAGATGGTAGAGACATACTCACAGGAGATTGCCTTCAATGTGGGGTACAAGATTCTCAACTTCAAACTTTTCGGCGGTGGCAAAAAGGTGAGCAAGGAGAAGAACAAGAGCAGCGGCAACGACATCAACATACGTGCCGACTTCTCGTTCAGGAACACATCATCGATATGCCGTAGCATAGACAAGGGTACAACCCAAGCAACAAGCGGAAACAAGTCGTTCAACTACTCGCTTACAGCAGACTATGCCTACAGCAAGATGCTCACGTTCAGTCTCTATTTTGACCGACAGAAGACGATACCGCTCATCTCGACAAGCTCGTACCCGACAACCACCACCGATTTTGGAATCAGCATGAAGTTCTCATTGACAAGATAAACCGTATAATGAAAAAGATTTTTGCAATACTTGTTATACTGATAGCCTTGCCGGCAGCAATACAGGCAGGCAACCGCATTATAGTCTCAAAGAAACAGCTTATGCTCTATGTAGTCAACGAAAAGAGCGACACACTATTCAGTTGCCCTGTAGCATGTGGAACCAACCTCGGCAACAAGACACGCATAGGTGACCACAAGACACCCGAAGGCACATTCAAGATAATAAAGATGTACGATGCCACATCGTGGAAGCACGACTTCAAGGATGGCAAGGGGATGAGATTGGGCGCATACGGGCCACTCTTCTTCAGGCTTAACGTGCCGGGATTCAACGATATTGGACTTCATGGCACTATTTTCCCTGAAAGCATAGGCACACGCAGCAGCGAAGGATGCGTCAGGATGAAGAACGAGGATATAAAGAGACTCTACCGATATTGCTACATAGGAATGCCGGTGACAATAGAGGCTGATGAATAGACAGGTGCCCCTTTGGGCAGAATCTTATAGGGGCATCTCTTGTGGATGCCCTTATTATTTCCGGCTATTCACAGACGGGGCGGATACAACTCCCCCAGGTCTAAAACCGTACCTTTCTTGTTCAAGATCAGCCCTGCGAAGTGGAGCGCTCTTAAATACGCATCAGATTATTTGATTCATTCGATTTATTCCCTGCTACGTTTCGATTTATTATTCTGGAATACGGGACGCACACTGTAACCTCTGTAGCGGTAGTATGAAGGTATTTTACGGCAAGCATCGCTTAAGTAAATGCTATACGCGAGGTCGGTACTACTCTCGTTAGGCGTAGCACTCCAGTAGTAACCGTGCCCTCCCTTGTTGCGGAACGACGAACCGCTACGCCAACCGGTGGCAGGCAGGAATATACAGTTTCCATTCTTCTTGCTCTTAACTTCGTAACCGTTTATACCATTACGGGTTATCCATTTCCATTCGCAGTTGTTTATAAGTTCCCGGAACTCTTTCTTTGTTGGCAGGCGCCAGCTGTTGCCCCACTTGGCACGAGCTACATCGTATTTCGTGGTACAGATATCAGTACCCAAAAAGTCATACTTGTAATCTCCAATCCAAAAACTCCCCAGAACGCCACGTTTTCTACAATGGACATACGTCTTTTCTGAATAATCATTTTTTGTTTCAACCTCTCCCCATGCATAATAATCACCATAATCCTCAGGAGTGCTCGCACCGACATTACAGGTTGCCCACATAAGACCGCTTGGCAAACCCAAATCAACATACTCATGGCCATTTATCAGGTTCGGGTCGGTATCAATGCAAGTCTCATCATTAACAGAATGTTGATTCTCGTTTTCCGCTTGCAGTTTTCCGTTCAGTTCAGTTTCACCGTCATTTTCCTCTTTATTCTTCCCGTTTTCAGTTTTCACCTTTGACTTTAGCCCCTCTGGGCGTCGACCTTCGGTTCCGTCTTCACTTAGCAAAGAGAGGAACTCATCAACACTCTGCGGACGGGATAATGCAGCCGGCTGCATGGCGCTCTTTACAGCATTCCATGTCTCTGCAGAAACATTTGCCGGGCATGCAGGAACTCCTGTAGCAACAATATCCATTGCTTCGGGCGGTGTTGTGCCGGTAAGTAGTTTATACAATGTAGCACCCAAAGAGTAGATATCTGTTGCTGGAGAGAATGCGCTGACACCACCACTGCGGTATTGCTCAATAGGAGCATAGCCATGGCTTATACCGACAGGAGTGGTACTTGTCTGCTGACCAGCATTGTCATACTGCTTTGCAAGACCGAAGTCTATCAATACCACATTGCCTTCATCGTCAAGGAGTATATTGGAAGGTTTGATATCAAGATGCATCATGCGCTTTTGATGGATGAAGCGCAAGGCTGATGCCAACTGCTTTGCATATCTCAGGGCAACATCTTCGGGGATTGCAGAATTAAAAGAGAGTGAACCGCCGGAGAAATATTTCATCACATAATAGGCTGTCCCGTTCTCTTCGAATATATCCATTATCGGGACTATGTGCTTATGTTCAAGTGATGCAATATTACATGCTTCCTTGAAGAACTTCTGACGGAAACGATCTACCAGCTCACGGCTACCTACAGATCCTACCGTAACTTGGGAAGTATCTGCATTACGGTTGCACAGGTCTTTCATATAGAACTCCTTGATTGCAACCTTTCGCCCAAGCAATGACTGTTCGGCAAGATATGTTATGCCAAAACCACCCTGCCCCAACACGCTCAAAATACGGTATTTACCTTGTTGTAATACTGCTCCTGCTTTAAGTTCCATGTATATTGATTTATATAGTAATGCAAAGTAAGTTAAAATATCGGATAACACAAAATCGCCAAAGAAGAAAAGGGGAAAAAGGGAAGAAAGGGGTTCAGTAGCAAAAAGATATGTCATAGTGGCATACTCTTCCTTTGCAGACCATAAAAAATCATCCCGGCTGTTGCCGGGATGAATATCATAGAATATCCTCATCAGAGAACCGCAGTTACTCTGCATCCGGAGCTTCGGGAATTGTATTCTCCTCGATAACCTTGCGGGCAAGTTCTTCATCTGCCTCATTCACAATAACTGCCACTTCGCCCTCGGCGATGGCATATGAAGAGGTCAAGATACCAGAGTTGTCCTTTAATTCACACTTCACAGCATTTGCATCGAGCAACCCCTTTACAAGCTGTGCCTGCCACAAGCCGCCTGAAAAAACAGTAACGAGCTTCTCTTCATTGACACCGTTCATAATCACCTCCTTGTTAAAAAATAGACACTATATATTGTCCTTAACGGACTGTTTGCTTATGCGGTTCAAGGGCGGAAACGGATTCCTCCTGTGCGAATATACCTAATAGCACGCAAAAAGTCAAAAAAAATGAGCCTTTCCAATTATTAAAAAATATTAAACGCACTGCATGTTCATACATATTGCCTATTTTTGTAAAAAGGAATGGGCAACAGATGCTGCCCCTGATTAAAGAACTTCTTAACTTTTTTATTTATGATAGACGTAAAAGCATGCCTTAAAGAGGCTGAGGAGATGATGCAGATGAGCATCATGCACCTCGAAGACGAGTATTCACATATCCGTGCCGGCAAGGCAAACGTGCATCTGCTCGACTGTGTAAGGGTAAGTTCGTACGGTTCTGAGATGCCTATCAGCAACGTTGCTACAATCACAACACCCGACTTGCGCACAATTGCCATCAAGCCATGGGACAAGAACATGATTGCACCCATCGAGAAGGCAATCATCGATTCACCTGTAGGTATCATGCCTACAAACAACGGTGAGGTTATCATTATTGCCATTCCTCCTTTGACCGGAGAGCGTCGTAAGGACCTCGTTAAGCAGTGTTCTCATGAGCTTGAGACAGCAAAGATAAGCATCCGCAATGCACGCCGCGACGGTATCGACACAATGAAGAAGTCGGTTAAGGAGGGTACACCCGAGGATGTTGCAAAGGACGGTGAGGAGAGCCTGCAGAAGATTCACGACAAGTATATCAAGAAGGCCGAGGAGATCTTTGCAGCCAAGGAGAAGGAGATCATGACCGTATAATCCCAGAGCAGGGTGCAGGGAACAGTAATAAAGAGTTCAGGTAGCGTCTATGGCGTCCGCGCCATGGACGGTACTGTTGTCGACTGCAGGGTCAAGGGCAACTTCCGCCTCAAAGGCATAAGAAGCACCAACCCCGTTGCAGTGGGCGACCATGTGAAGTTTGACGTGCGTAGCGACGGCACTGCATACATTGTAGAGATTCTTGAGCGCAAGAACTATATTGTACGCAAGGCATCGAACCTCTCGAAACAGTCGCACATTCTTGCTGCAAACCTTGACCGCTGTTTCCTCATTGTCACTATCAACCACCCTGCTACGGCAACCACCTTCATCGACAGATTCCTTGCAGCAGCCGAGGCATACCGCGTGCCGGTGACTCTTGTGTTCAACAAGACAGATCTCTACAACGAGGCCGAGAACGAGGAACTTGAATATCTCACCGCACTCTACAGCAGCATCGGATACCAATGCCTGCATACAAGCACTACAGACGGAAAAGGTATTGAAGATCTCAAGGATGCCATGACAGGCAAAGTATCGTTGCTTGCCGGCAATTCCGGAGTAGGCAAATCGAGCCTTGTGAATGCCATAGCACCGGAGATTGCAGCCCGCGTGGGCGAGATTTCAAAGACACATGATACGGGTATGCACACGACAACATACACCGAAATGTTCGAGTTCATGCCAGGCAGCTACATTGTAGACACACCGGGTGTCAAAGGATTCGGTACATTCGACATGGAAACGGAGGAGATATCGCACTATTTTGTAGAGTTCTTCGAGTTGTCGAAGGATTGCAGGTACAGCAACTGTACCCACACCCATGAACCGGGTTGCGCTGTGCTTGAGGCGCTTGAAAAAGGAGAGCTTGCCCCATCGCGATACCAATCGTACCTGAGCATGCTTGAAGACAAGGATGAAGGTAAATACAGAGCTGCAGAATAATGAAAAAGAGGTCAATAGACCTCTTTTTCATTATTCTGCCATGGAACAGTACTTGTCATCCTGGGGCACTCAAAATAACTACTTCGCAGTGCGCTTTATTAGTGCTGTCAATGACGTTTACAGAAAGCGTGGATAATCAAGGTCTCAATGTAATAGTAAGTTCCTCACCCGACTGATTGCCCACATAATTATATTCAATATAACCGCCAACAACCTCAATCGCCTCCCATAGCGGTGTACGCTCAAGCATCTGAACTAAAGACTTCTTTAATATGTTTTTATTTGCACGTAATTGATCAAAGGGCGTAAGCGACTCGTCAACCTTATAATAATAGTACAAATTGTCACCAATCAGTTCACAGCCATTAGCCACAACACCATTACCGAAACCCTGACCGATAAGTGCCTGGGATGCATCCACTTCGGCCTGCAATACCTCATAAGCAGACTCAACATCCATCTTGCTCGTTCTATCATAAGTTGCATCAGACTTTTCATCTCCAGACACTGCAAATAATACTATTGCAGAAACAACGGCCAAAGAAAACAGCAACAATAAATATAACCTTGTTTTATTTGTTTTTGCACCAACAGGAGTCGATGAAACCATTCTTTTACCAACTACAGTATCATCGTTGTCAACTTTCTTCTCTGGCATTAAAGCCACGATCTCAGTTTTAGCCTCATCATCTTTAATAATCATTGTTGTAGCGGATTCGTCCGGTATAATAGGCTCTGTCTTCACTTCGTCACCTAATAATAGGAGAAACTCTTCAACATTCTGCGGACGCTCTTTTCTGCGAGGTTGCATAGCCTTCTCCACAGCACTTCGGATCTGCTCTGATATGTCACCTGACATTGCCGGCAGACCATCATCGTTTATATCACATGCATGAGGAGGCGTATTTCCTGTAAGCATTTTGTACAAGGTTGCACCAAGAGAATATATATCTGTCGCTTGCGAGAATGATGAAATGCCATCTTTTTTATACTGTTCCATCGGTGCATATCCATCACTAAGCCCCACATGACCGCTACTTGTCTGAGACCCACTCTCATCATAGTGCTTGGAAATACCGAAATCTATGAGCACAGCCTCGCCCTTTTTATTGAGCATTATGTTAGCGGGCTTGATATCGAGATGGAGGAGGTTGTTGGCATGGACCTCGGCAAGAGCATCGGCGACCTGCCGTATATATTTGACGGCATCAACCTCACTCATGTGTCCTTGTTCCTTCAACAACTCGGCAAGACTCTTCCCTTCAAGGTACTCCATAACATAATAAGCCGTACCGTTCTCCTCAAAAACATCATAAATGCTTATTATGTGTACATTATTGAATGTTGCTATCAGACGGGCTTCTTTCAAAAATTTCGCCTTGAAATTCTCCACAAGGGCACGACTGCCAACAGAACCTGATGTTACAAAAGAGGAATCATCGATGCGGTTGCAATGCTCCTTCATGAAGAACTCTTTGATTGCAACCCTGCGTCCAAGAGCAACCTGCTCTGCAAGATATGTTATACCAAAACCACCTTGACCCAGTACACCCAAAATCCTGTATCTACCATTCTGCAAAACAGAGCCGTTCTTCAATTCCATAACAATGAGAAAGTGTTTGAAATAATCCTTCTTATTTCTCCGGATGGGCAATCAGATACTCCGCAATCTGCACTGCGTTGAGGGCTGCACCCTTCTTGATCTGGTCACCTACAATCCACATTAGGATTCCGTTAGGATTTGTGATATCCTTGCGTATACGTCCTACATATACAGGATCCTGACCTGCGAGGAAAAGAGGCATAGGATAAACCTTCTCCTCAGGGTTATCCATGAGTATAAGACCCTCACCCTCGGCTATTGCACAACGTACCTCCTCAACAGAGAGAGGACGCTCTGTCTCAATCCACAATGACTGCGAGTGCGAACGAAGGGCCGGAACGCGGACGCACTGTGCGCTTACCTCGATGTCGCTATGCATGATCTTGCGTGTCTCGTTGTACATCTTCATCTCCTCCTTGGTGTAGCCGTTCTCTGTGAATACATCGATCTGTGGAATCACGTTGAATGCAAGCTGGTAAGCGAACTTCTCAACTGTAGGCTCTTCGCCCGCGAGCACCTGACGGTACTGCTCATAAAGTTCAGCCATTGCAGCAGCACCTGCACCGCTGGCAGCCTGATATGTTGATGCATGTACGCGCTTGATGTGAGAAAGATTCTCGATAGCCTTGAGCGCTACAACCATCTGTATTGTAGTACAGTTAGGGTTTGCTATGATGTTGCGTGGACGTCTGTATGCATCGGTCGGGTTCACCTCGGGAACGACCAGGGGTACATCGCTATCCATGCGGAATGCACTTGAATTGTCAATCATTACAGTGCCATGCTTGGTGATAGTCTCGGCGAACTCCTTGGAAACACCGCCGCCTGCCGATACAAAGGCATAGTCAACGCCCATGAAATCGTCGTTATGCTTGAGTTCCTTTACAACATAATCGTTGCCACGGAAGTTATATACCTGGCCTGCGCTACGTGCAGAACCGAAAAGTACCAGTTCGTCAAATGGGAAATTTCTCTCGTCAAGAACGCGAAGGAACTCCTGTCCTACCGCTCCGCTGACACCTACGATTGCAATTTTCATCTTTTAATTATAATGATTGGTTTAACCGGGTGCAAAATTACGTAAAAAAAGAATATATATACATCTCTGTCGCCATTTTTTTGTATTTTCGCATGTTGAAATGCTACAAGAAGGTATAATTATGGCTGACAATTGGTTACAACGCGGAACATTGCTGCTTGGCGAAGAGAAGCAGGAGAGGCTGAAGAATGCCCGCTTGCTCATTGTGGGGCTTGGCGGTGTAGGTTCATGGGCTGCAGAGATGCTCTGCCGTGCAGGAGCCGGAGCTATGACCATTGTCGATGCCGACGTGGTGGATGTAACCAACATCAACCGCCAGATGCCGGCTCTTGCATCGACCGTGGGGCAACCTAAATGCAATGTCGTGGCAGAACGCCTGCGCGCAATCAACCCCGATATAAAGCTGGACGTAAAGCAGATCTTCATTGAAAGCGAGAATATCGATGAACTGCTCGACGGGCAGGAATATGATTTCGTGGTCGACGCGATTGACACACTTGAACCAAAATGTGCGCTTATCAGAGGATGCTGGCAACGCGACATAAAGATTATATCGAGTATGGGAGCAGGAGCAAAATGCAACCTTGCCGACATACGCACAGCCGACCTGTGGAAAAGCGAACAGTGTACACTGGCAAAGAATGTACGCCGTATGCTCCGCGATGCAAAAGGTAAACATAGACTGCCTGTAGTATACAGCATGGAGGCGCCACGCAAGGATGCCATTGCGCCCAACCCCAACGGAGGCAAGCCTATAATCGGTTCGCTTGCATACTTTACGGCAACATTCGGTTGCTACATTACTGAATATGTAATAAAGAATCTATGATTGAGATAAAGGACCTGAAAAAGAAGTTCGGCAACCTTGAGGTGCTGAAAGGGGTGAACCTGAAGATTGAGAAAGGAGAGGTCATAAGCATAATAGGCCCGAGCGGTGCTGGAAAGACCACCCTGCTGCAGCTTATCGGCACACTCGACAAACCCACAAGCGGAACAATTCTCTTCAATGGAGAGGATCTGTCCAAAATGGGCAGCAACAAGTTATCTACATTCCGTAACAAGCATATCGGTTTCGTGTTCCAGTTCCACCAGCTGCTGCCGGAGTTCACAGCCTTGGAGAACATCACAATCCCTGCGCTCATAGCAGGACGCAAGCGCAAGGAAGCCGAAGCGGAGGCCATGGAGTTGCTTCGCATCATGGGCCTTGAGGAACGTGCCGACCACAAGCCATCGGAACTGTCGGGTGGCGAGAACCAGCGTGTGGCGGTAGCACGCGCACTTATCAACCACCCCGATGTGATACTTGCCGACGAACCGTCGGGCAGTCTTGACAGCAAGAACAAGGAGGAACTGCACAGGCTCTTTTTCAGCCTTCGCGACAAGTTCGGGCAGACATTCATCATTGTAACGCACGACGAGGGACTTGCATCATACACCGACCGCACAATAAAAATGGTGGACGGAGTTGTTGAGGAAGATGGTGTTAAAATAAGTTAACAGTGCGCATTTCTATTTTACTTTTTAAAATATACATTGTCATACATATGTAGATGAGCCAATGGCTCGTTGTTTTTCAATGTTTGTCTTTACGCCCCCTCGAGTAGGGGGTGTAATATTGTAAAAGGTATCAACTGATAATATGAAAAGAGTACTGTTTTTATTTGCAGCCTTAATGCTCGTTACCATGAGCCAGGCACAGGAGAGAGATGGTGAAAGAAGAAACCGCCGTGAGTTCAACCCCGAAGAGATGGCACAACGCCAGACGGCAGCCCTCAACGAGGCTCTGCAGCTCGACAGCCTGCAGTTACAGGCTGTATTCATAATGAACTATGCCGATGCACTGACCATGCAGGACAGCATCAAGGCACGCAGTGAGCGATATGAAAAGATGCGCGCCGAGGGCAAAAAGCCTGAGCGCCCCTCAAAGGAGCAGATTGACGCTATGCGTGAAGTTCAGAAGCAGCGCGAGCAGGTACGTGATGAGCAGATGAAGGGGATACTCACTCCCGAACAGTACAATAAGTACCTCAAGTATAAAGAGGAGGAGCGTAACAGGAGAGGACGTGGCCCGGGCATGCGCCGCGGCGAAGGCAGAAGAGGGAGATAAATAGTTATATATACGACAAAGGCTGCACGCGTGCAGCCTTTGTCGTATATAATAAACAGAATCATTTTCCTGCATTCCTGTCATTCTCAATCAGTTGTAACAGGCGATAGATAGCCTCATCCTCGGGGATATTCTTCTCTACACACTCTTTGCGGCGATAGAGAGAGACCTTGCCTCGGGCAGCACCCACATAGCCATAATCGGCATCGGCCATCTCGCCTGGACCATTTACAATACAGCCCATGACACCAATCTTAAGGCCTTTAAGATGAGCCGTTGCAGCCTTTATGCGTGCGAGAGTTCCCTGTAGATCGTACATTGTACGTCCACAACCGGGGCATGCGATATATTCGGTCTTGCTAATTCTTGCGCGTGTTGCCTGTAGAATACCGAACATCAATGCGTTCAACTCCTGAGCGCTGCTTGAAGGATTCTCTATCCAAAGGCCGTCAACAAGGCCGTCGATAATCAGTACACCAAGGTCGGCAGAAGCCTTTATGCGCAGTGTCTCCGCAGAAGGCTCGTTGTATGCCATGCGGATGATGACAGGAGCATCGATACCCTCGATAATCAGGCGATGCACCAATGCACGCAACTCGCCTACCGCATTCACATGATCCGATGAGGCAACAAGGACAATATCCTTGAGCAATCTTATCTTCGCGATGTTCTCGGGGGTAAGTTCGCCGTATGTGACAGCAATGAACCTGGCATCCTTTGCATTCTCCAAGCTCACAACAGGCACAAGGTCCGCTGCAATATCGGAAGCGATATCCTTATCATCAACCTCACCTCCGACAACTACAGGCAGATTATCACCACCTATTATACCGAAAGCAGTTGTCTTGCGACGCACTGGATCTTCATAATTGAAACCGGCTGCCGCAACACCGTCAATAGCCGGAGCATCCTGGCGCAAAGCGACATACTCCACAAGTTCCCTTGCCACAGGTATCTCATTTTCGGGTGCTTCGGCAAGCGACACACGCACAGTGTCACCGATTCCGTCGGCAAGCAGCGCGCCGATACCTACGGCACTCTTTATACGGCCATCCTCGGCATCGCCGGCCTCGGTAACACCAAGGTGCAGAGGGAAAGCAATACCCTCCTCCGCCATCACACGCACAAGACGGCGCACTGTAGTCACCATCATTGTAGTGTTGCTGGTCTTTATTGAAACAACGACATTGTTGAACTGCTCGTCACGGCAAATGCGCAGGAACTCCATGCATGACTCCACCACACCTTGCGGAGTATCACCGTAACGGCTCATAATGCGGTCGCTGAGCGAACCATGGTTCACTCCTACGCGCACTGCACGACCCTCGGCCTTACAGATATCAAGAAATGCCACAAAACGTTCACGCAAGCGTTTGAGTTCGTCGGCATACTCGGCATCGGTATATTCGAGCTGTTTGAATGTCCTTGCAGGGTCGACATAATTACCCGGGTTCACACGCACCTTATCGGCATATCGGGCAGCGGTGTCAGCAACCGATGCATTGAAATGCACATCGGCAACAAGAGGCACATTGCAACCCCTTGCCTTGAGCTGATCCTTGATAGATCCCATGTTCACAGCCTCGCGGTTTCCTTGTGTTGTCAGGCGCACCAGTTCGCCACCTTTTGCAACAATGCGGAGCACCTGATCCACACTGCCATCGGTGTCCATGGTACTCGTATTTGTCATAGACTGCACACGCACGGGGGCGGTACAGCCTATTGTTATGCCACCGACATTCACCTCAACGGTGTTGCGGCGTACATAGTTGAACATGTCAATTTGTCTTGTACTCATACTGCAACTCCTTGAGATCCTCATTTGCCTTCTCAATCTTCTTCTTGAGATTCTCCTTATACGCGGCAAGACGCTCGGCAAGATCGGCATCGGCAAGCGAAAGCATCTCCACTGCAAGGATTGCCGCATTGAGCGACGCGTTTACGCCTACAGTCGCTACAGGGATACCCGGAGGCATCTGCACGATAGCAAGCAGTGCATCCATGCCGTCAAGAGTGCTGTTGATGGGCACACCTATAACTGGGAGTGTAGTGCTTGCTGCGATGACACCGGGAAGATGCGCTGCCATGCCTGCAGCTGCGATTATAATCTTCACGCCACGATCCTTCGCGCCCTTAGAGAAGGCCTCTACAGCCTCGGGAGTGCGGTGGGCCGAAAGAGCATTTACTTCAAAAGGCACTTTCATCTCGTTAAGGAAATCTGTTGCTTTCTTCATTACGGGAAGGTCGGATGTGCTTCCCATTATTACGCTTACTATTGCTTTCATATGCTGGTTATTAAATGATATTTAAAAAAAGGGGGTAAAAAGAATTAAGGGGGCAAAAAGGCACTAAAGGGCTAAGGATATTAAGGGATATTAAGGGCTACTAAGGAGGACTAATGCTTCCATAGTTTTAACCCCACTTTGTGGGCTTGAACCTTGGCTGCACTCGCTGTAAAAGCTCAAGTGAACTTGGCTTTCGCTCGCTTGCACAAGCTTTGACTTCGTCGAACCTTGGCTGCGCTCGCTGTAAAACCTCAAGTAAACTTGGCTTTCGCTCGCTTGCACAAGCTTTCATCTTTCATCTTTCATCTTTCCACTTTCATCTGTACTCTGTACTCTTTGCTCTTTTGGGCGGACACGCCGGTACCGCCCCTACGGCGTTGTTCTCTTTAGGGCACCCACAAGGGATGCCCCTACGGCTCACAGTTTTCCACTTTCAGTTTTCATCTTTCATCTTTCACCTTTCCGCTTAATTTATGGTCTTTCTTTTATCACACCTTTGCGGTAGGCATAAAGGAGTCGTTCAAGGTCGGCAATCTTTACCATGATGCCGCGGCCTATGTCCGTGTCGCGCACCTTCTCGCGCTCCCCTACCATCTCCACAATCTTTGTTGTACTCTCGATATCCGTTCCGTTGAGGATAGCCTCCTCAGTGGATGTGAACGGTGTATGCTGCACAAGTTCAAAGCCACGGCTGTGATATACGAGTGTATATCCTGCTATACCGGTACGGTTATGGTACACCTTTGAGAAACCTCCGTCGATGACCATGAGACGACCGTCGGCCTTGATAGGTGTCTCACCCTTGCCGACACGCACGGGGACGTGACCGTTGATTATGTGGCGGTGATTGC
Organism: Bacteroidaceae bacterium; assembly: GCA_017398805.1. Classification (GTDB taxonomy): domain Bacteria; phylum Bacteroidota; class Bacteroidia; order Bacteroidales; family Bacteroidaceae; genus HGM04593. Next base: position 125,372 of record JAFQEZ010000063.1, read on the forward strand.
CCTTTACTCCGAACTCGTCAAGGATGCTGTCGCACACCTCCGGGTTGTCGCGCAGAATGTAGTACCAGCCTTTGGGCTCTTTCTGCACCTCCTTGTCATCGAGCAGATAGCGCTCGAATGTAGCCATTTTTGCCTTACCAAAAAGGGGAGACTCCGGACCGCACCACAGGTACCAGAAGAAGTCGGCATATTTGTTTCGTACGCTCTCATCGACATCATTGTCAAATGCCGTACGTGCCATGCGTTCTACCTTCTTGAGCAACTCTTTTCCCTTAACGGGAACCCCGTCAAAGACAACCTCGCGCATTGAGCCGTCCTCGTTGATGGGCACTGCAGCATGGAACATGAGGTTTGAGTTGTATATCGTATACATGCCGCCTCGCATAAGCAGACAACCCACATGGTTCTGCAGGCGCTCGCTGCGGATGAATGAGTGACGCAGGCGTTCTATGACATCCTGTTCCTCGGGAGTCAATGCATAAGGATCGGCAGGGTCAAGAGTGGGCCACAGCTTGTCCTTCATCTCATAATCCTTGCCGTCGATAGTTATTATACCGCGATCCTTGTCTATGAACTCCATAAGGCAACGGTCCATCATGTTCCATTCGGGATGCTGCATCGCTATCTGTCCCGAAAGCTTGAATTCTATGACAGAGATAGCCTTATGCATCTGCGCTATTAGACGTACATCCTTCTCGGTAAAGTTTGTACGATCCTCATCGACACGCGGTATATATATTTCGCATGGGTCATCGGCATACTGCTCCATGGCAAATGTCGCCAACGGAACCATATTTATCGCATAACCGTCTTCAAGAGTCGTGGTGTTCGCATCGCGCAATGATAGACGCAACACACTGGCAATACAACAGGTATTGCCGGCAGCCGCACCCATCCACAAGACATCGTGGTTACCCCAAGTGATGTCTACATGGTGATATTCGCACAAGGCATCCATTATGCGGTGCGCACCCGGACCACGGTCGAATATGTCGCCAAGGATATGCAGACGGTCAATAATCAGACGCTGTATCAGATAGCAGAGCGCTGTTATGAAGTGCCCTGCACGGCCTGTGCCCAGGATTGTGCGTATGATGACCGAAAGATAAGCCTGCTTGTTATGATAATCGTTCGACTCGTGCATAAGCTCCTCGATGATGTAGGCATACTCCTCGGGGAGGCTCTTGCGCACCTTTGAACGGGTGTACTTTGAAGATACATCGCGGCACACCACAATCAGGCGATTGAGCGATGTCGTGTAGTATTCGTCAAGGTCTATGCCCGACTGCTCTACAAGTTTCAATTTCTCCTCGGGGTAATATATGAGCGTGCAGAGGTCTTTCTTCTCGGCAGGCGTTATGCTATTGCCGAAAAGTTCGTTCACCTTGCGCTTGATATTTCCCGACGCATTGCGCAAGACATGCTGGAACGCCTCATCCTCGCCATGAAGGTCGGCAAGGAAGTGCTCTGTCGGCTTAGGCAAGTGAAGTATTGCCTCAAGGTTTATTATTTCGGTAGATACCGCTGATATCGTGGGGAAATCACGTGCCAGCAAACGCAGATACCTGAGGTCTTCCTTAACCTCCTCAATTGTTACATTCTGTTTTGACATATCTCTCAAATGTTGTTTTTCCGATTTTATAAAGGCATAATATGCCCAATTTGACATATACCGCAAATTTACGTTTATTTTTGCAAATGGCAAATATCAAGAAGCTGTTTGAATATACAAGTCACCTAAATTTATAAATATTTTCTTATAGAAGCCGTTTGTCTTGCAGACAACAGCCGCCAGAAAGGAACAATTCGTAAAAATTAACCGCAAAACGGGAGAAACGGGTACAAAGAATCGCTTTTTTGCCTAATATTGCATTCAATGACAAAACATTGAAAAATGAAACGACATCTTTTGGCAATCATATACACGCTCCCGGTGCTATTCTTGGCATGTTGTGGCGGAGAAGAGAAAAAGGAGGAGAAAGGCCCTGACAAATTCGCGATAGCACTGGCCGACAGCATAAACGACAAAGCCGAACTGGCACGTTGGATAGAACATTACGACTCATTGGGCGACAGGCACTCTTCACTTGTATTAAGGCAGAAGTACGGCAGTGCACTACGCAACGCCTCGGAGTTCGAGGCTGCCATCAAGACACATGGAACATGTATAAAGGATGCTAAAGAGTTGTGCGACACGCTGCAGCTGATTATCGCATACAACAACCAAGGAACCAATTTCAGAAGATTGGGCGACCTTGTAGAGGCCGGCAACTTCCACTATGCCGCATTGGAGCTTTGCGACAAGATTACAGACGACACCACCTACACAGCACGAAAGAATGTAGTGCGCACACTCAACGGACTGGGGAATGTCATGCTTTCGCTCAACAACAACGAAGTTGCCGAGAACATGTTCCGCAGAGCCCTGAAAGGAGAGAGAGAGTTGGGTAGCCTCACCGGAGAGGCTATCAACCTTGCCAACATAGGCGCAATAAAGGAAAGAGAGGGGCAACTCGATTCGGCACGCATATACTACAGCCTGTCGCTTGAAAAGAATATAGCACACAACAACAAGATAGGCATAAGCCTCTGTTACCAGAACATCGGGAACATCGATGAAATGGAAGGAAACATAGAGATGGCAAAGAGGAACTATCTTGAAAGTTACAATATCGGAAAGAGCACGAACGACATTTGGCATTGGCTCAACAGCTGCACAGCACTTGCAGAGCTGCACCTCAAGAACCAAGAGATAGACTCTGCCGAATACTACACCACCGAGGCACTGGAGGCTGCAGAAAAAATCAATGCAAAAGGACGCCTGCCGCATATCTACAAGTTACACAGCGAGGTTCTCAAAGAGAGAAACGACTTGAAGGGCGCACTTGAGTACACCGATCTGGCACACATCTACAGTGACAGTATAAACAGCGAAGAGAACAAGAACCACCTGTATAACCTCAGAATAAAATACGAGGTGGAGAAGAGGGATGCCGAAGTAAAAAAGGCACAAGCCAACGCCGAGGATGAGAAAAAGTTGCGCGAAACCATAACGTGGAGCGTCTCCATTGTCATTATTCTTGCAATACTGACACTCATTGCACTAATTATCGCAGGGCGTAACCGCAAACGCGCCAACATAATACTCTTGAGTTCAACTTATAAATGCAACTTTTTGGGTGCGGATAATAAGCAATAAAAACATTTATTTTTCAGAGAGGAAAGAGAGACAATGTCCCCCTTTCTCTCACTCTGAATGGATAAAGTTTGCTATCTTTGCTTTAAT
>JAFQEZ010000064.1 GCA_017398805.1 Bacteroidaceae bacterium
AAAAGGGAAAGCTGCAAAGGTTGCTTTAATTGCTGTTGCAAATAAACTTTTGAAGCAGATTTTCGCCATTGTGAAGAATAATTGCGCGTATAGCGAATTTCATGCTTGATTTATTTGGATTTTAACACAGTTCATTTTGAGCAAAGCGAAAAATCTCAAAATCGGGATACGGGTTCATTAGTCAGTGCTGTTATCCTCCCCCCTTTTTTAACTACATGCTTGTTGCTCATCAAATAGTTAGAATAAGATGCTCAGGATTTGCTATCTTCATTAAAAATTTTTAACTTCGCGACAGAAGGATATATTGCTATGAAATACGACATTTTTATAAGCTACAGCCGCAAGGATTCTGCAATAGTCAAGAAATTTGCCGATGAACTGATAAATGCTGGATATATTGTATGGAGGGATATTGATGGAGTAGAGAGTGGCGATGAATTCAAACGAAAAATAGCTGCTGCAATAAGAGAATCGAGAGTGTTTCTCTATTTTTCATCAGCTTCATCCAATGAATCGGAGTGGACTGTCAAGGAGGTTAATTACGCCATAAAGAAGAAGATTCATATAATCCCCATAAAACTTGACGATACCAATTACAATGAATCTGTGGATTTTGACCTTTGTGCCGTAAACTTTATTCAATGTAATGGTTCTGAAAGTCTTCAAGATGCAGTTGACAAATTGTTGCGTTCGTTGAAAAACAGAATAGGTATAGGTAATAATCCTAATAATCCGAAAATAAAAAAAAGTGTTATAAACAGGAGGGTAATGCTTGTATGCCTTTTGCTTTTTGTAGTAGTTGGTATGATTGCAGGTTTTCTGTCTTTCGGCAATGATTCCCTTAGTATGGGCACTGAGACTGTCGCTCCGCAACCAAAAGAAGATGTTAAGACTAAGTATGACGATTTTAAGTCCCGTGTCTTTAGTGTAGGTGGTGTGGATTTTAAGATGATTGCTGTTTATGGAGGACGTTTCATGATGGGTTTTAAAGACGGAGAACTGGATGAGAATATAACGCACGAGGTTTTTGTACATGATTATTACATTGCCGAAACAGAGGTTACACAGGAGCTCTGGACTGCAGTAATGGGAACGTACATCCAGGTTCAGACGGATAAGGACCTGAAAGGGGTTGGCTCCAATTATCCAATGTATTTCATAAGTTATACAGATTGTTGTGAGTTTGTTAACAGGTTAAATGAGATTCTTGCCGACCAACTTCCTACAGGCCGAAAGTTCCGTCTTCCCACCGAAGCTGAATGGGAATTCGCGGCGCGTGGCGGCAAGAACTCGCAGAGATTCTGCTATTCTGGTGATGATTGCATTGATAGTGTTGCCTGGTATAAGTCAAATAGTGAAGGAGGAGCTCATCCTGTAAAAAAGAAGTCTCCAAATGAACTTGGGCTTTATGATATGAGCGGAAACATTTGGGAATGGTGCTTTGATAACTATGATATTTATCCTGCTATTGCCAAGATGGATCCAAAGGTTGACAATGACGCTGACGGTTACAGGGTGCTTCGCGGAGGCAGTTGGGACAGCGAGGAGAAGAACTGTCGTTCAACCTTCAGAAACTATAACGAGCCTTCTAATAGGGGTACTTGTTATGGTCTGCGCCTTGCATTATAGTGCTCAAAATTGTTCTTCAATTCTATTCCGAGGCCGCCGAGCAAGAGAATGCGTATGCGCATTCTGTCTGGGTTTCTGCTATGAGTGCGGAGTTCCACAATTCTATTCTGAGGCTGTAAAGTGGTACGGAAAGTCTGCTGAGCCCGCGGGCGCTTCTGCTAATATTTTTTAGATATATTACTTCTTCCTTCTCGGGTGGTCCACGTTATAGTGCAGGCCGCGGCTCTCTTTGCGTTCCATTGCCCAGCGCATGATAAGGTAACCAACGTTGATTACGTTGCGAAGCTCGCATAGTTCGCGGCTTACTACGCTCTGTTTGAAGAGTTCTTCGGTCTCCTCGTACAGCAGGTCAAGGCGGTTCCAGGCACGCTTTAGACGCAGGTCGGTACGCACGATGCCCACGTATGTGCTCATAATCTGCTGCACCTCCTTGGCGTCCTGTGAAATGAGCACCATCTCCTCGTTCATTTTTGTGCCCTCATCGTTCCATTCGGGGATATCATCGCGGTAACTGTAGTCTTCGAAATGCTCAAGAGAGTGCTTTGCAGCGGCGTCGGCATATACAACAGCCTCGATGAGTGAGTTGCTGGCAAGGCGGTTACCGCCGTGCAGGCCTGTACATGAACATTCACCAACGGCGTAGAGCCTGTGTATGCTCGATGCCGCGTTCAAGTCTACCTTGATGCCACCGCAAAGGTAGTGTGCTGCAGGTGCAACAGGAATGTACTCTTTGGTTATGTCAATACCTAATGATAGGCATTTCTCATATATGTTGGGGAAGTGGCGCTTTGTCTCCTCAGGGTCTTTGTGGGTTACATCAAGGTAGACATGGTCGTCGCCACGTAGCTTCATCTCATTGTCAATAGCACGTGCCACAATGTCGCGCGGTGCAAGCGAGAGACGGGGGTCGTACTTATGCATGAACTCCTTGCCATCCTTGGTGCGCAGTATGCCACCATAGCCACGCATAGCCTCTGTAATGAGGAACGACGGCCTGTCACCCGGGTTGTAAAGGGCAGTGGGGTGGAACTGTACGAATTCCATGTCCTGTACTGTTCCTTTGGCGCGGTATACCATTGCGATGCCGTCGCCGGTTGCCACAAGGGGGTTGGTGGTTGTCTTGTAGACGGCACCGCAACCGCCGGTTGCCATAAGGGTAACCTTGCTCAAGAAGGTATGTACCTCGTTTGTTGCAATGTCAAGTATGTATGCTCCGTAACATTCGATATCGGGTGTCTGGCGTGTCACCTCAATGCCAAGGTGGTGCTGTGTAAGAATCTCGATTGCAAAGTGGTTGTCGAAAATAGTGATATTGGGGTGCTTGCGCACAGCCTTTATCAGCGACTGCTGAATCTCGGCACCTGTGTTGTCGGCATGATGCAGGATGCGGAACTCGGAGTGACCGCCCTCGCGGTGAAGGTCAAACTCGCCCTTTTCGTTCTTGTCGAACTCTACACCCCAGTCTATGAGTGCCTTAATCTGTGAAGGTGCTTCACGTACGACCTTCTCTACTGCCTCGCGGTCGCTTATCCAATCGCCGGCAATCATTGTGTCCTCTATGTGCTTGTCGAAATTATCGACCAGCAGGTTCGTTACCGAGGCGACACCTCCCTGTGCAAAATAGGTGTTGGCATCCTCCAATGTTGTCTTGCAAATGAGGGCAACCTTGCCTTTGTCCGCTACTTTGAGTGCAAAACTCATTCCGGCAATTCCGGAACCAATAACCAGAAAATCAAATTTCTTGACCATGTGACTGATATGTTTTCGTTGGGCGAGGTTGGGTCTTTAATGGTTATCAGGCTCAAAGCGGTCGCCCTTATCTTGGCGGTAAAATTACAAAAAAATCCAATAATATATACTTGCAGGGCGATTTTTCGTGAAATATAAGTAATTTTGCGGAAATGGTGTTTGAATAATGAAAGCAAGAATATTCATATTTCTGATGCTGATGTTGCCGATGGCTGCATCGCTCCAGGCTCAGGATGATATAGAAAACAGGATTGACGTGCTGTTGCAGGATAGGCTGTTTGCAAGCGGTGATGTCTCTCTTGCAATATATGATCTTGACGATGGGAAGATGATCTGTTCCCATAGGGAAAAGAAATCTTTGCGTCCGGCATCGGTGCAGAAGGTACTGACTGCCGTTGTTGCTTTTGAAAAATTAGGCGCGTCTTATACCTTTGATACAGAACTATATGAACGTAGTACCGATGATTGCCGCAACCTGTATGTAAAGGGCAGGGTGGATCCGCTTTTCGATGAGTATGATATGAAACGCATGGCTGCCGGTGTGCCTGCAGGCACTATCATCGATACCCTTTTTGCCGACTGCTCGTTCATCGATTCGCTCTATTGGGGCAGCGGCTGGGTCTGGGACGACAATCCTTATGGTTTCCAACCTTATCTCTCTCCGCTGATGGTGTGCAAAGGGGCGGTGGAGGTAAAGGTGAAGCCTTCGGCGAGAGGCCGTGCACCTGAATATACGGTTACTCCGGAGTCATCGTTCTATTCGGTTGTCAATGAGGCAAAGAGTAATGATTGTTCACTCGGCAAACTCACAATCCTGCGCGATTGGATCTATGACAGCAATCTCATCCGCATAAAAGGGAATTGTAAAGCTCCGTATAAAGAGAGCATAAACATGTACAAGTCGGCAGATTTCTTTCTTGCTATGCTTGTGGAGAAACTTTCACAGTTCGGGATTGAGGTAAGGCATGTGGCATTCTCAAGAGTGCCGGATGATGCCGATGTAATATATACATGCAAGCGTAATCTTGTGGATGTTGTGGATGAGGCGCTTATGGAGAGCGACAACCTATGTGCCGAGGCTCTTCTCTATCATTTGGGTGCCATTGACAATACTTTTCCCCTCTCTATGGACTACGGGTGCGAAGTGCTCCGGGAGTTCATAAAGGATGAATTTGGTTTTGATTCGGGTTTCAACATTGCCGACGGTTCGGGTCTCTCTGTGTATGATTATCTTACAGCCGAAATTATACTTGAGGTGCTGAAGCATGCATATGAAGACAAGGAGTGCTTTGATGTTTTATATGCCCATTTGCCCCAATCGGGCATTTCCGGAACAATGAAGAACCGGACAAAAGGGAATGCTGCATATAAGAAGGTGCGAGCCAAGACCGGAACGGTAAAGGGTGTATGTTCTTTGGCAGGTTATGCGTTGGGAAAGAATGGGCACATGTATGCCTTTGTAATGATCAACAGCGGCCTTGAAAAGGCCTCAAAGGTGCGCGAATGGCAGGACAAGGTGCTTGATGCCATCTGCAAGTAAAGTGAAAGGTGAAAACGGAAAACGGAAAACGGAAAACTGAAAGGTGAAAACGGAAAACTGAAAACTGAAAGGTGAAAGCGGAAAACTGAGAACTGAAAACTGAAAACTGAAAATGGAAATTGCCTTTCACCTTTCACTTTTCACCTTTCACTTTGTATATGTTTCTCATCAGCTGCTCATACCCGCAACGTTCTACAGCACTCTTTTTGAACAATATATCATATTCTTCTTTGGTGAGTGAATGCCATCTCTTCTTTGTCATCTGCAGCAGTTCGGGCTTTGGCAGCAGTTCGGGTGTGCAGTTCGGTGTGGCAAATCTGTTGTGTGGGCATTCTGTTTGGCAACGGTCGCAGCCATAGAAGCAATTTCCCATCTTTTCACCGATATCTTCAGGCAGTTCACCGCGGTGTTCGATTGTCAGGTACGACAGGCATTTCCGCGCATCGAATCCCTCTCTGCGGAGTGCCGATGTAGGGCACTTTTCAATGCACTTGTTGCAGTTGCCGCAGTGGTTGGCTGTGAATGGTGTGTCATATTCAAGTTCAATGTCAACAAGCAGTTCGCCCAAGAAAAAATATGAACCTTTATTAGGAATTATAAGCTGGTGGTTGCGTCCAATCCATCCAAGGCCTGCCTGTACAGCCCAATAGCGCTCGAGAACAGGTGCAGAGTCGCAGAATGCCCGTCCGTGACAGGGAATCTTTCCGTTTATGCTTTCCAACAACATGAAAAGTCGGTCCTTTACTGCCTTGTGATAGTCCGTGCCTTGTGCATAGTGTGAAATACCTTCAATCTCATTAGTGGGGAAATAGTTCATTGCAACAACAATGATGCTTTTGCATCCTTCGACAAGCAGGGTGGGGTTGCAACGTTTGTCGAAGTTGCGTTCAAGGTATTGCATTGTGCCGTTTTTTCCTTGTTTTACCCATTCCTTGCAATACCCGGCACTCTCTTCCGATACGGCCCCGGCTTTAGCAATGCCACAGAGATCAAAGCCGAGACGTGTTGCCTCGGCCTTTATATATTGTACAAGTCCTTTTTTCTCCATCATTTGAATACCTTGAATTCGTATCCTTGTTCCAACAACCAGTCTATCGAGCGAGGCAGGGCATATCTCAAGTTACTCTCGGAACGCATTGAGTCGTGGAACGTGATGATTGAGCCGTTACGTGTGTATTTCTTTACATTGGCAAGTACATCTTCACCGTAAAGCCTGAAACTGTAGTCACGTGTTACAAGGTCCCACATTATAAACTGATACCTTTTGCTCAGTTCCTCGTATTGTACACGACGCAGTATGCCGTGTGGCGGTCGGAACAGGTTACTGTGTATGAATGCATCGGCTTGGTCCACATTATCCACATACTCCTTTGTGCTTGTGAAAAGTCCCTTAAGGTGGTTGAATGTGTGATTGCCCGTGCGGTGTCCGTTTTCTACCACCTGCATGTACTCCTGAGGGAACTTGTGTACGTTGTCACCCACCATAAAGAATGTGGCCTTTATTCTGTATCTTCCCAAAAGGTCGACAACCCAAGGCGTTATGACCGGTATCGGACCGTCGTCAAAGGTCAGGTAAACAGCCTTTTCGTTCGGGTCCATGCGCCAGAGTGCCTTAGGGTATATGTTGCGGATGAATTGTGGAACCTGCTCTAAAAACATATGGGTTTTGTGGAGTCTGATTGCTTACTTGCTTCCGCGTATCTTTTCATTATAGAGAGTATTCATGCGCTGCAGTGCTTCATCTCTTGGCAATATATACTCTTTAAAGGCTGTAGAGTCCTCTTTTAATCTGTTCTCGAGCCATCTTCTTTCCTTTAGATTTATGCTATGGAAATTATTGTTTATTCCAGGGAACAGAGTCTGCACGTCATTAAGAAGTTGTTTGTCTTCGCTGCTCTCCAATACAGTTGTCACTCCTTCATAGAACTCTTTTTCTTTTTCAAGGTAGAAAGGTATGAACTTGTTCATGTAGACAGAGTCGAAAACAGCCTCGGTTTCAATAATGCTTTTTATCTCACTGAGACAGTCGTTTTTGGTTGATGATCTGAGAGTATCCAAAACCATCTTCTCATTGAAAACCAGATTTAGGATCGTATCCTTTTCGGTGCAGAACATATTGCGTTTTCTGTAGTACTCATTCTTTATTTCTTTGAGTTCTTCATATCCGTCAGTCTGTTCTACTATTGCAGTGTACCTTTTTATCTCTTCTATTATGAATGGTGTTGCAGCCTTGATATATGATGTGTTATACTTGATACTCTTTGTCGTCAATGACTGAATCTCTTTAGGATATCTCTTGTTCATCTCCTTCAGTTCCCATGAATTGGCTTTGTCAATCTTCTTGATATCGTTGTAAGTCTTGCTGTTCAACGATGTCAGTTCCGAAGTTGATGCGCATTTACCGATTCCAGTAATGGCATTGTCGTATGCAGAGTTCTTTTTCTTTATAATCTGTGGTGCAATCTTGCCTATGTATGAATCGACATATCTCTTCTCTGCTTCTTTAAGTTCCTTTATGTCGCCTTTGTCACCTTTCTTGCTCTCTTCCAATAGCTGTTCGGAGTTCTCTTTGAACAATGTTACGAACTCATTGTTCAGCCTGTCATTGATCTTTTTGAGTGAATCGTATTCTGTTACATCCTTGATTTTCTCTGTGTATTCCTCATAGATGCTTGCCTGCATCTTCTGTATTGAGTCGCTGCATGCACTCAGTGAAATTAGAGCAGTCAGGAGTAGTGTGTACATCATTGTGCTCTTTGTGAAGGTAGTGTGGACGAAATCAAGAATAGACGATAGCACCTTGCTTAATCTGTTTGAACCGAATCTCATATATTAAGTTGTATATAATGTTCAAAAACACGTTGTTAACACAATCGGCGCGAAGTTAATATTTTATTCCAAGATAAGCAAGAGGTTGAATCAAAAGCTGGTTTTGGTATTAATGCTGTAGGATGCTGTAGGATGAAGAATTCCTGTATATAAAGAATCCCGGTTTGTTAAAACCGGGATTCTTTATATATTAATCTATTTGTGGCAGGATTACCAACAGAAGTAGTCTCCATCTTGGAATGCATTGCCTGCCACCCATGTTTTCGTCAACTAAATTGCTGTTTATAAATAATGTATTCTCCTTTAGACATCGCTAAAATAAAAATAAAGGGCAGTTCAGCCCTTTATTTTATCTTCCGTTTAAGGATTACTCTCCAGCAGGTTCAATACCCTGTGTTGCGCACTCTGGGTTTGTGCTAACCTCAAGTGAATCAACTGTTGTCGCAACTTCTTCGACATTTTCCTTAACTGCTTCCTTAGCCTTTTTTGCTTCCTCAGCCTTAGCAATTGAATCCTTAATCTTTGCTGAATCAACCTTCTCAGCAGCACCTGTACAACTTACCAATACGAGAGCTGCCATTGCGGCAAACATAAACTTCTTCATAATTGTAAAAAATAAATTATTTATAAAAATAGTAGTGATTTCCAAAAATCACTGCAAAGATATATATAAATTCTTAAAAAAAAAATAAAGGGCAGAAAAATCTGTCCTTTATTTGCTAATTTTGTGCTCAATCGATTAAGCCTTAGCCTCTGTCTGAGAATCAGCCTTTGAGTCCTTTGCAGAATCCTTCTTCTCAGCCTCACCACAGCTTACCAACACGAGAGCTGCCATTGCAGCAAACATAAACTTCTTCATAATTGTAAAAAATTAAATTGTTATTAAATAAGGTTTAAACTTTCTTTTTCTCTTTTGCGACACAAAGGTACGCATTATTTTTGAATTACAAACAATAAAAGTGAAAAATTTTAAAAAAAAATTATTTTTTGCTAAAAACAATGAGCTGTTGCCCCGCTTTTATTGTTTTGTAAGAACTTCCTCCTTTGCTTTTTTGGCACTTTCAAATTTTGCCTGAGCAACACTGAGCGTCTTAAATTCTTCGGCATGGGCTGTTGAGTCTTTCTTATTTTCAAGAACCTTCTCTTCCCACTCCTCCTTGTTCTCCTTTAATATTATTGCAGCCTGTTTGTTGGTCTCTGCTACTGCCGCATTGAACTCTGCTTCGGTCTTGGCTGCATTTACCTTTTCAGTGCCGGCATCATATGTTTTTGCCAACTCGCCCATAAAGTCACTGCCACAACTTGCAAGCACAATTGCTGCAAAAAGTGCTACAGCTAAATTCTTTATGTTCTTATTGAAATTCTTAATCATGCCTTTGTGTTTTTTGTGATTATAGGTAGTAAGGGAAACCCTCCTTTTTCAAAACCTCGGCAAAGGTACGCATTATTTTTAATTGCGCAAAGTTTTTGTCGAAAAAAATCAAATAAACAGTGCTTTTATTACAAATAGATAGTGGAAAACATCAAAAACTTTTGTTTTGTCAGATGTCAATGCCTGCTACACCTTATTATATAAATATCACTCTTTAAAAATTTTGAGTTTCGCAAGTATAAGATTATCTTCGCGTCCGTTATGGATAAATTTGTCGATGTCATTCTGCCCTTGCCTTTGCAGGGAACATTTACATATTGCATTCCTCACAATATGGAATGCGATGAACTTGTGGGTTGCAGGGTTGTCGTTCCCTTCGGCCCCAAGAAGCATTATACTGCTTTGGTGGCAAGAGTGCACTGTGAGGCCCCCGAAGGTTATGAGGTAAAAACTGTACTTGAGTTTCTTGATACAGCACCGGTGGTAACGCCCGGCCAGTTGAAGTTATGGGAATGGATGTCGAAATACTATTTGTGTTCGGTAGGTGAGATATACAAGGCTGCTGTTCCTCAAGGTCTCAAAGGGGAGTTCAAACCCAAGATAGAAACGAGGGTCATGTTGTCGGCGAAATGGCGCGATGAAAAGGGGGTAAACCTGCTGTTGCAGTCGCTTTCGCGTGCACCTCGGCAAAAGAGGCTTCTTGCTGTATTCTTGGATGCCGTCCGGCCTTTTTCCAAAGATCCGGCAGAAATCTCCAAGCATAGGCTCATTGAGCTGGCGCAAGTGTCTGCCAATATTTATAAGGAGTTACAGGATAAGGGAGTTCTTGAGACATATGAGGTCGAGGTGGGGCGTTTGGATGCCGAAACGTATGAGGCCGCTCCGTTGAATGCTTTGAGTGCCGCGCAACAGAAGGCGCTCGAAGAGGTTAAAGAGGGGTTCGGCAACAGGAATGTAGTGTTGTTGCATGGAGTGACTTCTGCTGGAAAGACTGAGATTTATATCCATTTGATTGCTGAAACGATAAAAAAGGGGCAACAGGCACTTTATATGTTGCCTGAGATTGCACTTACAAAGCAGATTGTGGATCGTCTCAGGCGTGTGTTCGGGAGCCGGGTAGGTGTCTACCATTCGAAGTTCTCCGATTCTGAGAGGGTTGAGATATGGAAGAAGCAACTCGGTGACGAACCTTACGACGTGATTCTTGGTGTGCGTTCTTCGCTTTTCATGCCGTTCAAGAATCTTGGGCTTATAATAGTTGATGAGGAGCACGAGAATAGTTACAAGCAACAGGATCCGGCGCCGCGGTACAATGCGCGTAATGCCGCAATTGTGTTGGCCTCACAGTTCGGGGCAAAGGTTCTTTTGGGCACAGCGACCCCATCGGTAGAAAGTTATTACAATGCCACTGTCGGGAAATATGCTCTTGTAAATCTCAAGACAAGGCACCGTTCATTGCAACTGCCCGAGATAGTGGTGCTTGACATGCAGGAGTTTCAGCGACGTAAGTTGGTTACAGGTCCGTTTTCCGATCCTCTTGTAGATGCAATGAAAGATGCACTTGTAAGCGGTCAGCAGATTATACTCTTTCAGAACCGCCGCGGATATGCACCATTGCTGGAGTGCAGGAGTTGTGGCTGGGTGCCCAAATGCAAGCACTGCGATGTGAGTCTGACATTGCATAAGAAGGCCGGCAAACTCACATGTCACTATTGTGGATACACAATTCCTGCACCGGTCCATTGCCCTAATTGCGAGGAGCGCAATTTCATAGATCTTGGGTACGGAACAGAGAAGATAGAGAATGACCTGCAGAATATTTTTCCTGATGCACGCATTGCGCGCATGGATCTTGACACCACAAGGACAAGGAGTTCATACGAGAATATCATAAATGATTTCCAGGCCGGGAAAACCGATATCCTTATCGGTACGCAGATGGTCTCCAAGGGGCTTGATTTCGACAATGTGGCAGTGGTCGGTATAATAAATGCCGATGCATTGTTGAACTATCCCGATTTCAGGGCGACTGAGAGGGCTTTCCAACTAATGTCGCAGGTGGCTGGAAGAGCCGGGCGCAAAAGCGGACAGGGCAAGGTGTTCCTGCAGACCAAAATGCCCGAAGCACCGGTGATTCCTTTTATCGTGGGGAATGATTATGCATCTTTTTATGACCAGCAGATAGGCGAGAGGATGCTGTTCCATTATCCTCCTTTTTATCGGTTGGTTTACGTATATGTCAAGCATCGTGACGTGCATTTGCTTGAAGAGTTCTCGGTACTTGTGGGCAAGGGTTTGCGTGAGGTCTTCAAGGAACGTGTGCTTGGGCCCGACCTGCCGCCTGTGGCACGGGTCAAGCAGCTTTACATAAGGAAAATAGTACTTAAAGTCGAAAACTCCTTGTCGCAGTATAAGGTCAACGAAACGTTATTGAATATGATGGATTCCTATTGCAGTCATCCGCGCTACAAAGGTATACAGATGTATTATGACGTTGATCCGATGTAGCTTTATTGCATTTATTTCGGCGGTTTTGTGTAACTTGTTTTGTTTTATTTTGCAGGCTCGCCATATTTGGAGTACTTTTGCACTGTATCAAAAAGAATTCTCCATGCTACATGAAGCAGGCTCATATGGAATAGCAAGGCGTTTCAGGCGTCTGGACAATATGCTCGGGTGGTTTGCATTCCTTATCGCAGCAATGACATATTGTGTGACGGCAGAACCCTCTGCCAGTTATTGGGACTGTTCCGAGTTTATAACGTCGGCGCATAATCTTGAGGTTACTCATCCGCCGGGCGCGCCTTTCTTCATGCTTGCCGGAAATTTCTTTTCAATGTTCGCTGCACCTGATCAGGTGGCATATTGTGTCAATATATTGTCAGCGCTTCTGAGTGCCGGATGTATCCTGTTTCTCTTCTGGAGTATAACGCATCTGGTACGCAGGCTCATTATAGGAAAGAGTGGTGTGATGACTGACGCTCAGGCAGTTATCATATTGGCATCGGGTATGGTAGGTGCGCTTGCATATACATGGAGTGACACGTTCTGGTTCAGTGCCGTTGAGGCGGAGGTTTACAGCTTTTCGTCCCTGTTGACAGCTGCAACTTTTTGGCTTATACTCAAATGGGAAGAGAGTGACGGTTCTCCATCGAATGACCGTTGGCTGATACTGATAGCTTATCTCACCGGTTTGTCAATAGGTGTGCATATCCTGAATCTTCTCTGTATTCCGGCAGTTGTGCTGGTGATATATTACAAGAGATATCCAATGGCGAACTGGAAAGGTTCTTTTCTTGCGTTGTTCCTGTCGTTTGTGCTTGTGGCAATGGTACTTTATGGCATAGTGCCGGGTATGCTCAAGATGGCCGGTTGGTTCGAACTCCTGTTTGTGAATGTATTCGGAGCACCATTCCATGTTGGTCTTATCCTGTATCTTCTGTTGCTTTTCGCAATACTCGTTGCCGGTGTGGTCGCTACAGTCAAGGGATTGGGTAAAAATTCCGTTGTAGCTATCTTTATGTTTGCGTTTGCCCTTTTGGGAATTCCTTTCTATGGGCACGAAGTGCTCGTGAGTGTTGTTGTCGGGGTTATCATGCTTGTCGTCGTATTCTTTGCGGCAAAGAGATTCATAGCATCATTGAGGGCTTTCAATACAATATTCCTTTGTGCCATAATGATAGTGGTGGGCTATTCTTCGTATGCGGTTGTGGTGATACGTTCCATTGCGAATACTCCTATGGAGCAGGTAAATGCCGATAATATATTCTCTCTTGCTTCATATATAAACCGCGAACAATATGGCTCAAGGCCATTGCTCTATGGCCCTGGGTTCGATTCGGAATTGAAGGTGGACGAAGAGACTGGTGATTATATGTATAAGAAGACCAACCCCATATATAAACGTGTCGGTGACAGATATGAACTGGCCGGGTATGGCTGGGAATATCTGTATGAGCAGAATATGCTGTTCCCGAGAATGTATAGCAGTTCGCATGCCGATTCGTATGAGGCTTGGATTGGTGGTGAGGTTACAAATACGGTCAAGGCAAAGCATCCCGAGAACAGGTCCGGCAAGAAAAATCCCGAAGAGGTCAAAGTGCCTACGCAGTGGGACAATGCAAAGTTCTTTATGTTCTATCAGATAGGTTACATGTATATGAGGTATTTTGCCTGGAATTTCATCGGCAGGCAGAATGATGTACAGTTCCTCGGTGGTCTTGAGCATGGTAACTGTATTACGGGAATCCCTGTCATTGATGACCTTGCATATGGCGACCAGGATATGTTGCCAAGCAACCTCAAGGAGAATGAGGGACGTAATCTCTATTATGGAATTCCGTTGGTTCTCGGTATCTTTGGTCTCATTTGGCAATACAGGATAGGCCGAACCGGCAGGCAACAGTTCTGGGTTGTATTTACTCTCTTCTTCATGACCGGTTTGGCAATAGTGCTGTATCTGAACCAGACACCATCGCAACCACGTGACAGGGATTATTCTTTTGCAGCATCGTTCTATGCCTTTGCCATCTGGATAGGTATGGGTGTGGCGGGAATAATGCATTTTATCGGTAATAGACTGAAAGAGGCCGATGAAAAGAAGAGATTTGTGGCAAGTTGTGTGGTGGGTTCGCTCTGCCTTCTGGTTCCGCTGCAGATGTTGTCGCAGACATGGGATGACCATGACCGTAGCGGACGCTATGCATGTCGTGATTTCTCGAAGAATATTCTGAACTCGATGTCGGATGAAGGCTGTCCCATCGTCTTTACAAGTTATGACAATGATACATATCCTCTTTGGTATTGTCAAGGAGTGGAGGGGGTGCGTACAGATGCAAGAGTATGTTTTGCCGCCTTTACATGGAATAGTGACTATCTTGACCAGTTGAAATCTCCTGCTTATGAATCTCCTGCCATAGCCATTACATGGGATAGGGATTACTACCGTAACCATCGTGAAGGCAATATAACTGTGTTGCCGAAGGAGACTACCCCGGTAATAATGGAGTATTTCGCAAAAGAACCCGAAGCCAGACGTCTGCTTGGTAAAGATCCGTTCGATGCGAAAAGTGTTGCAAGGTACTGGATTCAGGAATCTGTGAGCAAGGAGAAGTCTGCAGAGAGGGTAGTGGTGGATAAACTGCTTGATTATGTGAAGAAAAGAGGCCCTAAAGTCTACTCTGATTCTATCTCCATCTGGCGTAGCAGTGCATATGTGATAAAAAAGAGACTGGAGAAGTGCAGTGAGGAGGAGCGCGTGGTGCTGTCCGATTCCATCGGATACTTTGAAAGCAAATGTGACAAGGCTAAGGAGGCAATTGGCAGGATGAGAAATATCGGTGTCAAGTGTATGCCAGCCGAACTTCATATTCCGGTGGATTCGGTTGCAGTCTACGAATCGGGTATGATGATTCCCGAGAATGCTCCTCTGCCGGAGTATATGAGGATAGATTTTTCCGGGAAAAAGAGCTTCGAGCAGTACAAGATGGTCCATATTGACATGATTGCAAACGCAGAGTGGAAACGTCCTGTATTTATGTCATATACAATTCTGAATTCTGATTTCTATACCTATCTGAAACGATTCTTTGTGATTGAAGGTATGGCGTTGCGTGTCACCCCGTTCGACTGGAGCAAGTACGGGTATGATATCGATGAGATAAACAAAGGCGATTATCCTGTGGATATCGACAAAACCTACAACAATGTCATGACACGTTTTGTTTGGGGTGGTATAAAAGAGAAGGAGAATTATTATGCCGATGAGGTTACAAGGGAGTTTGCAACTTATCATCATCAGGTGTTTGCGAAACTTGCCGATGCCATGTACAAGAAGATTGTAAAGGATGGGGATGAGGGCCGCGATTACAGCGAACTGCTAAGGAAACTTGTTGCTCTGCTCGAGAAGCAGCATGTGGAGTTGCCTGCCGATAAGATTCCGTTGAATATCAATGACCGCAAGGAGACTGTTGCAGAGATATGCAAGGAACTTTACATCCGCGAATCGGCCAAGAAGGGTGCTGGCGGATATGTGGGTGACGATGTATGTGACAGGCTTAGTAGGCTTTATATACAGAACCTTAAGGAGTTGCTGAAGTATTCATGGGAGTATGTCGAATGGTATAAGGTCAGCAAGTACAAGTACGGTTCAAGTGAGGATAATTCAAAGAAACTTCTTTACAAGATGCTGCGTATGTACTATGACGGCAGAACCCGTGGGCTGGAGGTTGATGATGTTTTACCTGTATCCAATGCAAGGCTTGTGGAGATTCTGGAGAGTGAGATACTTTTAATGTTGGATAGCGATGATCATGATATGCGCATAGCAAGTTTGAATAGCGGCTTGCCGCAGGCTGTTGCAAGGCTTATGACATCGGCTGTACATGACCCTGCGTTTGCAGGAGTTGTAAGGAGGCATGTAGAAAAGCTGCTTGATATGCACTATGAAATGTTAGGCGAGCTATACAAGGCTGCCAATGAGTCTAAGGCTGATGCAAATGAGACAAAGAAGACGCTTAGGTCAATGAATAGAGTTGTAGAGTGTATGGAGCACGAGATCAGTGTTGCGACTACACTCGGGATCACTCTCGAGGAGGATGTGATGGACTTGTACAATGAGAGTGTCGCGCTTTGTGGATATCGTCAGGTATATCCTTAAGTACTCTTCCGTTCTGCCCCCGTATTGTCATGCCGTTTTTTCTATTTTTAGCGCGATTGTTTTGTTGTTTTGCTATATATTAGGTAAATTTGCACGTTTTTAGGAAAGGAGTCTGCTTTCCTGCGATAGCAAAAGATAAAATAATCAGCATAATGAAACAATTCAAAAGACTGAACAATCTATTCGGTTGGCTCGCATTTCTCATTGCTGCAGTAACCTACTGCCTTACGGTGGAGCCTTCTGCAAGTTTCTGGGACTGTCCTGAGTTTATTCTCTCTGGTAACAAACTTGAGGTAGGACATCCGCCAGGTGCGCCGTTTTTCATGCTCACGGCAAACTTCTTCTCATTGTTTGCTGAACCAGCCCAGGTTGCATACATGGTAAATATCATGTCGGCGCTTCTGAGTGCCGGTGGTATCCTGTTTCTTTTCTGGAGCATAACACATCTTACACGTAAACTTATAGTAGGCAAAAGCGAGGTCATCACAGGTGCACAGACCGTGACAATCCTTGCTTCGGGTATGGTAGGTGCCCTTGCATACACCTGGAGCGACACGTATTGGTTCAGTGCCGTCGAGGGTGAGGTATACGGTTATTCTTCGCTTTTTACTGCTGTTGTATTCTGGCTCATCCTCAAGTGGGAGGATAGTGATGATTCGCCGCGTAGCGACCGTTGGCTCATTCTTATAGCATATCTGGTGGGTCTTTCTATCGGTGTACACTTGCTGAATCTGCTATGTATCCCTGCTATTGTATTGGTGGCATACTTCAAGAAACATCCCGATGCCAACTTTAAGGGGATACTCCTGGCTCTTATCGTTTCCGCTGTACTTGTGGCGATAGTCCTTTACGGTATCGTTCCAGGTGTGGTTAAAGTGGGAGGCTGGTTCGAACTGCTCTTCGTGAATATATTCGGCATGCCTTATAATTCCGGCGTGGTTGTTTATCTGCTGTTGCTGTTCGGCACTCTGATTACCGGTATAATCTTTTCGGCAAAGGGGAGGAAGCAGAGTACCATAGCTTGGGTGTTTACTCTTTCTGTGGCCTTGTTGGGTATTCCATTCTATGGAAATAGCCTGTTGATGAGCCTGTTGATTGGAGCTGTGGTCCTTTATGCGGTGTATAAGATTGCGACATATTATGCCGATAGTGCTAAAAAGTTCCTCATCAGCCTCAGAGCATTCAACACGATGTTCCTTTGTATGCTTATGATTATGGTGGGATATGCATCGTATGCGCTCATCGTAATCCGTTCATCGGCAAATACCCCTATGGACCAGAACTCTCCTGAGGATATATTCACTCTCGGTTCATACCTTAACCGTGAACAGTACGGAACAAGGCCTCTCTTCTACGGACAGCACTTTGCATCCAAAGTAAAGTTTGAGAAAAATGGTGAACCGGTCCAGGATGAGGGTGCACCAAAATATATCAAGACTGAGGATGGTGAATACGAGAGACTGAAAGATGAGAATGGGAAGGTTGAAAAAAATGGCGACTACAAGTATGAGCAGAATATGTTATTCCCACGAATGCACAGCAGTAATCATGTAAGGGAATATTATAATTGGATAGGTCGTAAGGCTTACAACCCCGGAAGAACTCCTAAGGCTCCTACCCAGGGTGAGAATATAAAATTCTTCATCAGTTATCAGGTGAACCACATGTATTGGAGATACTTCATGTGGAACTTTGTAGGTCGACAGAATGATATACAGAACCGCAATGGAGAAAGCGAAAACGGTAACTGGATAAGTGGAATTCCGTTTATTGACAATGCTCGTCTTGGTGATCAGGATCTCCTGCCTGCCGATAAGAAAGAGAACAAGGGACACAATGTCTTCTTTGCCCTGCCGCTGTTGTTGGGAATCCTTGGTATAGTATGGCAATTGAGAAGAGGCAAAGAGGGAAAGCAGCAGTTCTGGATTGTTTTCATGCTCTTCTTCATGACAGGTCTTGCTATAGTCCTTTATTTGAACCAGACACCTATGCAACCGCGTGAACGTGACTATGCATATGCAGGTTCGTTCTATGCCTTTGCCATCTGGATAGGTATGGGAGTTGCGGCGATAACACATTTCATCATCCGAAAATTCAAGGATGGTGAAGAGAAAAAGAAACTGCTTGTCGGCAGTGTTGTGGGTGCTGTATGTCTCTTGGTTCCCATACAGATGGTATCACAGACATGGGATGACCATGACCGTAGCGGACGCTATGCATGCCGTGACTTCGGTTTGAACTATCTGAATACTCTGCCCGATGAGGGATTCCCCATTATATTCACTTGTGGTGATAACGATACATTCCCGCTATGGTATAATCAGGAGGTTGAAGGGGAACGTACGGATGTGCGTGTGTGCAACCTCTCATACTTGTCGGCCGACTGGTATATCGACCAGATGCGTTCTCCGGCATACGAGTCACCGTCACTCCCGATATCATGGGAACGTGGAGATTATATAGGCAATACAAACGGAGTTATATATATACTGCCTAGGGAAGCCGAAGAGTATATAAATGCTTATCTTAAGGCTAATCCTGAAAAGGCTGAACTGATAGGTGATATACATGATGTCCGCAATGTCTCTAAAGTTTGGATACAGGAGGCGAATGACAAAAAGAGTTCGGCAGAGCGTAAGGCAGTTGAAGAAGTCATCGAGCATGTCAAGAAGAGGATGCTGGATTATGCTGAGAGGTTGATGAGCAGCGGTGATGATGGAATGGCGGAATACGGTAAATGGTTAGCGGATTTTGTCAAAAAGCGTTTGAATAAGGGTGTTGCAATCATTCCGAGTTCGGAACTGAGGATACCGATTGACTATGCTGCTGTTGAGCGCTCGGGTATGATGCTCCCGGAACCGGTTGAAAATGGAACAGAATCTCCCGAATATATGGTGTTGGATCTTTCGAATAGGTCTGGATTGCACAGGCATGAGTTCCTTATGTTTGATATGATTGCCAATGCAAACTGGGAACGTCCTCTATACATTGCTACAACGGTGGGCACTGACAACTATCCGTCAGAACTTTTGCCGTTCCTGGTGCTTGAAGGTCTGGCATACCGTATTACACCATTTGATTGGACTCAATATGGCTATCCTCTTGACGAAAGGTTCAACGGTGAGAATTATCCTATCGATACCGAGAAGTTCTATAATAATGTTATGACGCGATTCAAATGGGGCGGTATCAAGGAGAATCCTGATTATTACGCCGATGAGCAGATACGCGCCATGATAACAAGGCACCGCAGTTGTTTTGTACAGCTGGCAGAAAGGATGTATTCTGAAATTGAAAACGAAGCTCAGACATTTGGCAGCAAGGAGAAGATAATAGAAAAAGCTGAGGCGATAATAAAACTTCTCGACAAATGTTTCGAGGAATTACCCTCTGAGGTGTATGGTCTTGAAATTCCCTACTCTACAAGGATTGCGACTATATACGCCTTTATCTTACAGAATTTTGGTGAAGAAATGGAGTCAGTCGATATCAAGAGGATAAGTGACAGGGTTGTCAAGTTAACGGACGATAATGTACGAAGCTGCAAAGAGCAGATCGCATGGATGCAGACCCTTGATAAGAGCGAGAGAGGACTGATGGACTACTATAAGTACTATCTTGAGAAGAACACATCATTGAAATTGTTGAATGTAAAACAGTGATATATTATGTTAAGAAATATTCTGATTGTTATGAGTCTTTTTGCAATCGTGGGATGTAGCGATGCAGTAGAAAAAGACACAAAAGATGTAAATGAGAAAAAAGCCAAGGAGGTTTCGGCGAATTATTATACAAGGCTTGCCGAAATGTATAACGATGCACTTGTGAAATTGGAGAATGCAGCAACTCTTGAAGAGCTTGATGCAATCAACAACACTCTTGATTCGTTGCAGACAGCCGAGAAACATAAGAGTGCAGCTGAAATAGTAAAGATCAATAATGAGATTGCAGAGAATGCCGAGGCATACAAGGCTGACATCGATGCAGAAAAGAAAGCTTGGGATGCATACGAGGAGGCATACATGGATAAACTCTTTAAGTTAAGAGGTAAATGATGAATAGGTTTATGGATATGAAAAAAAGTTTTTTGATTATTGCTGCGCTAACATTGCTTGTTAGCTGCGGTGGCGGTGCTTCGGCACCAAAGGAGGATGAGGCTGGGCACAATCCTCGTCCTTCGCAGATAGTTTCTGATACAATGCCTCTCAATGTGGAAAATCCGGTGGATATGCCATTGGAGAGTACTGATGAGAGTGTGGATACGATAAAGTGTGAAATTAATCTATAATACATATAAGGTATGAAAAAACTGGCGTTTTTGATGTGTGTGTTGTTTGCGGTGTTTTCGTGTACCGATTCTGATAAAGCCTCAGCCGATGCCCTTGACCCGATAGTCAAGGTTTACGATGATGCGGTTATAGCGGTTGAAAAGGCAGAGGATGCCGATTCGCTTATCTCTGTCGTGAATGGCGTAAAGAAGGATGTGCTTGCTGCAGTTGAACAGTTCAAGGCGAGCGGTAAGATCCTTTCTTCGGCAGACAAGATTGAGGCCTTGAAAAAGGTAGATGAGGCAAACAAGTCATTCCAGTTGAAACTTGACAGAAAGGCCACTGAACTTGGTGCTACACCACGGCAAAGAGAGGTGATTATCGATCTCCTTAAAGGAATCAGCTATTCGATATGATATAAGAAGTTATTTAAGAAACTGTCAAAATCTCTAACTTAAGTTCTGCGAGTGGAATCAACAGCATTTCAGACATCTAACAGACACTGTCATTCTGAACGCAGTGAAGAATCTCGCAAAGTCTCTTGCAAAGTCCCAGCGCAAGATCCTTGACTTTAGCCCCTTCGGGCGTCGACCGTTGGTTCGCGACGCTCAGGATAACATAGACAGCATAATATTACTTGCGAAACATAAGATCATTATATAAAACACTAAATCTTACAATTATGAAGAGAATTTTATTGCTATGCACAGTTGTTGCACTCTTTGCTTCGTGCGAAAAGAAGAGTGTGGATAGTCCTATATTAGGCATGGTGGCTCTGTATGAAGATGCTATCGATGATGTTAAGGGAGCCGATAACATTATTGAGTTGAAAGGTATATCTGCAAGGCTCGATTTGGATTTGTATAACTATTACGTTGAGCACAAGAGCGAACTGGATGCACTTGCCGATGATATAAAGGATTATCACAATGATAATGATAAGGTATATGCAAATCCTGATGATGTTGACAAATATCTTGCCGTGCGAAAAGATTACGAGGAAATTATGGATGCAAAGCGTAGCGAATTGAAAAGAACTGATGCCGAGGAGTTGTATATGATGGAACGTTTTGAGGATTTTGTTAAGGTAATGAGAAGATATGCAAGCAAAGAAGTCGATAAAAAGACATCTCTCAAAGATTCAGTATATTATCGCGATTGATAATGTGTGAGATTATAGTATTCATATTATATTAAACATCAGAAAGTTATGAAAATAATATTTGTATTCGTTACAGCCTTGCTCTTTGCTTCTTGTGGCAGTAATAACGTAGTAGCTGACGTGGCGACAGTATATAACGATGCTACAGAAAAAATCAAAAACGCCAGCAGTTATCAGGAACTCGAATATATTGAGTTTGAGATGATGTGCCAATTGTACGATCTTTACAAATTGAATAAAGAGGATTGTGATCTTATAGCAGAGAATCTGAACAGATACCAAAATGACAACGATTTTGAGTTGAAGAACGCTGTCGACCTTAATAAATTCATCGATGTTTTTGAGGAGTATGACAAAGAACTAGATAAAGTAGTGGATGAACTTGCAGATGACAAAAACATCAGGGACTACGATGAATTCAATGAATATATGAATTCTTTGTAGGATGCATTGTATTGCTATGGTAATCATGATTAATGTATCTCCGGATATCCGTTTTAGCAAATTTTAAGCATTTTTCTCTGTTTTTTATATTTTAGGATAAAAAAACTTGCTTATTATATTTTATTATTTTATCTTTGTCATGGTTCTAAACAATAGAAATGTAATTTTACTATATTATTAACCCTTTAATTTAATTACTATTATGAAGAAAATGTTTTTTGCAGTTGTTGCAATGTTCGCATTGGTAAGCTGCGGTGGTGGTATTGCTGAAACAGAACTTGAGAACAAAAAGGCGTTCACAGAGGATCTTAAGGCTGCTGTTGAGGATAAGGATGCTGCTGCTGTAGTTGAGGCTACTAAGGATTATATCGATGCAAGCGCTGACCTTATAATCGACAACATTGAGTTTGCAAAGGAGAGCAAGAAGGTAAATGAGGACCTTGTTGCAGTAATGACGGACTTGGCTAAGGCTGATTTTGTAAAGGAGACAGATGAGAAGGAGATCGAAAGAGCTATAGAAGAGGCTCAGAAGAGAATAGAAGAGGCTTGCAAAGAGGCCGGTGTTGATGAGAAAGATGTTCCAAGGCTCAGTGTAGGATTCTAAATCTCATTTAAACAGATGATTTTAGGAGGATGACTCAAAAGTCATCCTCTTTTTGTTGAGGGTGAATAAAAAGCAAAGTTCAAGGCTTGTGCAAACGAACGAGTGGAAGCTTGCTTACACACAAAGTGAGCGCAGCCAAGACAAGACACTTTGTGTCAAGGCTTGTGCAAGTGAGCTAAACATAAAGTTTACTTTAATGT
>JAFQEZ010000065.1 GCA_017398805.1 Bacteroidaceae bacterium
GACGATTTAGCCTATTTCCTATAAGACAGCGAGAAAATATTTCAAGAATCTGGCTTATCGAATCTTTGGGCTCAGTCTGGTATAAAGAATCTAATGCAAACCAATCAGAATTATTTATTGCCTCTGCAATTTTCTCATCAGAGCTTTGGCTATAACTTAATGAGAAACTGCCTAAGCATATCAAAAATG
Organism: Bacteroidaceae bacterium; assembly: GCA_017398805.1. Classification (GTDB taxonomy): domain Bacteria; phylum Bacteroidota; class Bacteroidia; order Bacteroidales; family Bacteroidaceae; genus HGM04593. Next base: position 190 of record JAFQEZ010000065.1, read on the forward strand.
CAATAATATATTTCTTCATAATGATCTTATGTAATTGCTGTTATTTTTCTCCAAAGTTAATGAAATTATTTCGAAATGAGGACTTATAGAGCTGTAAAAGTGGAACAAACTCAATCCAACCCCATTCGTTGTTCAACCACAGCTTGTGAAGTTGACTGTGCCAGCATCGCCATAACCTTATATTGTTCCCAACAAAACCGAATTTGACCTCAAAGCCCAATTAGAGGAATTGGCGGTGGATAGCACCGTACTTCACAAGAAATTCGGTAAAGGCACAGTTGTTAAAATTAACAAGAACGAAAAGTTTATCCACATCAAATTCACCCTCGGCGAAAAGAAATTCGTCTTCCCCGATGCGTTCCTAATGGGGTTCTTGGAGGTTGAGTAATATTTTTAGAGTCTTTATAACAGAATAGCTTGAGAAGCCGCAGGCTATTCTGTTATCTCATTTTTGACATTATCTCATATGCTAATGCCTTAAAAAGATCTGCATCATTAACAATCGCTACTCTTGCTTGCTTTCTTCATACGATATTCCGTGCTTGGAGAGAAGAGTCTTCAACCTTGAATTCTCCTCCTCCAATTTATGAAGTCTTGCAACAATAGCGTCTATGTCCACTGTTCCCATTTATGCATGGTTTTAAATTAGGACTTTCTGGGCTACCTTTATAGCTTCCTGTTTCAATTTATCATCACCTTCTTTTAAGGCATCAAGAACCTTGTCGGCTTCGGTATTGATGAAGTCAAGCAGATATTCATCCTTGAACATTGTAATGGCACGATACGCTTGCAATTGGTCGGGGATTGTTTTCTTGAAATTATTTGGCAATTCTCCTTGATGGCTATACAAATCATCATTTATAATCTGCTCCAAATCCTCAACCTTTGCTTTGGTATCTGCTGCAAATTGAATATAAAATTTCCTTTGTTCTACATCCTTTACTTTGCTGATGATGGCATAATGGTGTGTGAAACCAATGTTCATAAATGCGGTAATCGGGAAATTTTGCATCTATCTTAAACTGTACAGTCGGTAATTCATTCGTTCCAACGAACGAATTACTCTCAATATCTACCAATTTGTTCGTTTCAACGAACGAATTGTCTGAAAGCATCTGCCACTCTTCATAGAATGTACGCATCTTTCGCAGACTCGGTCGTGTTCAAATTTGGTATTAAAGAAAAATTTCGTTATTTCGTTTAAATTCTCTTTGCGAAATACTGAAAATGTTAATTATAATAACTATTTTTGTAAAATTATAGGGTATAATGCTTTTTGATGCTAAAAAGGCATGATTGTGGAAACATGATTACTCTATGCTTGCGTTATTTTTGCATTGTTGCTGTAGTTGGTGACTTGAAAAATAAGATGCTTTGTGTTTTGTGCTTTAATAATGAGACACCGACATTTTATTCATTGACAAAATGATGCAGGTTGTTGTTTAATGTAACTCAATAAAACATATATATAATGGAAAACAGAATTCAGGAATTGACCGAGAAAATCTATGCCGAGGGTGTAGAGAAAGGTAATGCCGAAGCTGCGCGAATTGTCGAGGAGGCAAAGGCGAAGGCTGCGGAGATTGTAAAGAGTGCCGAGGCGGAAGCTGCAGCCATTGTCGCAGCAGCTGAGAAGAAGGCAACTGAACTTGACAGTCATGCACGTGCCGAGATAAAACTCTATGGTACACAGGCTGTCAGCGCATTGAAATCTGAGGCTGCCGATATCATTACCGACAATATTGCAAAAGCTGCTGTAAAAGAGGCTGTTGCCGGTGACACAATCAAGGCTCTTCTTGTGAAGATAGCCGAGCGTTGGAGCGCCGATGAGCCTGTTGTGATCTCTACAGCAGAGGCTGAGCAGTTGAAGGCTTACTTTGCAAAGAATGCAAAGGCGCTTCTCGACAAGGGTGTTACAATAGAGCAGGTGAACGGCAAGAAGACACAGTTCTCCATTGCACCAGCCGACGGCTCTTATAAGGTTAATTTCGGTGAGGGTGAGTTCGAGGCCTTCTTCAAGGCATTCCTCCGTCCTCAGATGGTAGAACTTCTATTTGATAAGTGATGAGCAATTATCATTGCCTTGTTGCTGGGTTGCCCGACATTGCTTTTGACGGAGCCAAGTACCAATACTCCGTGGAGCGTTTCAAGGAGGAGATATATCCTTCCTTGTCGGCCAATGATGCACGTGTAGTCGATCTCATCCTTCTTGAGCGTGACAATGCGAATCTGCTCAGGATACTGCGTGGTGGCGAAGAGGCTATACTCGAAAGTGAAGGTTGCTACAACCGTGCTGAACTCCTTGCGATAGTAGAAGCGGCAAAGTGCGGTGACGCCCCGGCAAAGGGTGTTCCCATCTATCTCTACTCTTTTGTGGAGTATTACATCGCGAATGAGGGGCAGACGAACGTTGTTTGGGAAAATCTGCTCAGCGCACGCTATTATGAGTATGCGATGGAGTGTCCGAACAGGTTTGCCGCCGATTGGTTCACATTCAACCTCAATGTCAACAATATACTTGTCGCTGTCACTGCAAGAAAGTACAAGATGAGTGTCGAAGAGGCTGTCATAGGCGACAATGAGGTTGCATTGGCTTTGCGCACTTCGGGAGCCCGTGACTTCGGTCTTACAGGATCGCTTGACTATTTTGAAGAGGTTGTACGTCTCAGCGAGAACAGTCGCCTGCAGGATCGCGAGCATCAGCTCGATGCGATGCGTTGGCGCTGGCTCGATGATAATTCTGTTTTCTGCTACTTCTCGGTAGAGAGGCTTTTTGTCTTCCTGCAACAGCTTGTTGTTGTGGAGCGTTGGGCCGGGCTTGATGCCGAAAAAGGAATGGAACAGTATAATAAGATGATTGCCGAACTCAAGAAGGGTATGGACTAATCCGTCTCTTTACGGTTATTGAAAGAATAAATAATAAGAAGCTGTTTAAATTTATATCGTTAAGTTTTTTATAGGTCAAAAATAGAATGTTTTGTTGTTTTTTGAGGGCGCGTAGCGGGCTACGTAACCGAGAAAAAGAGGAAAACAGGCATTTTTGAACATAAAAGACAACGAAATGGCGGCTTCTAATATAATAAAACTTTTTTTTAGAAATTTAAACAGCTTCTAATATATAGATATGGCTACAAAAGGAAAAGTAACCGGTGTTATAGCGAACATGGTGCTGCTGGCTGTTGACGGCCCTGTGGCGCAGAATGAAATCTGCTATATAAAGACCGGCGGCGACCGCTTGATGGCTGAGGTCATCAAGATCAACGGTGCCAAGGTGTATGTTCAGGTTTTCGAGAGCACACGCCGTTTGAAGATTGGTGAGGAGGCGGAATTTACCGGGCATATGCTCGAGGTTTCACTTGCTCCCGGTATGCTGTCGAAGAACTATGACGGTTTGCAGAATGATCTTGACAAGATGGAGGGTGTATTCCTCAAACGCGGTGATTATACTAATCCGCTCGATGAGGATAAGATATGGCACTTCGAACCTCTTGTAAAGGTCGGTGATGTGGTGACTGCTGCTGCATGGCTGGGTGCTGTGGAGGAGAACCACCAGAAACTGAAGATTATGGCACCTTTCGGTATCAAGGGTGAGTGGAGTGTCAAGTCGATTGCAGCTGCAGGTGATTACAAGATTACCGATACCATTGCGGTAATTGCCAACGCCGAGGGTGAAGAGATGACTTTGAACATGATACAGAAATGGCCGGTGCGTGTGGCAATGGAGGATTACAGGGAGAAACCACGTCCATTCAAACTCCTTGAGACAGGTGTACGTACAATAGACACTCTTAACCCTATCGTTGAAGGCGGTACAGGATTCATTCCCGGTCCGTTCGGTACCGGAAAGACTGTGCTACAGCATGCGATATCAAAGCAGGCGGAGGCAGACATCGTTATCATCGCTGCCTGCGGTGAGCGTGCCAATGAGGTGGTGGAGATCTTTACCGAGTTCCCGGAACTGGTAGACCCGCATACAAGCCGTAAGCTCATGGAGCGTACAATCATCATTGCCAATACATCGAACATGCCCGTTGCAGCACGTGAGGCTTCGGTATATACAGCTATGACCATTGCCGAGTATTATCGTGCAATGGGACTCAGGGTGCTGCTCATGGCTGACTCCACTTCGCGTTGGGCTCAGGCATTGCGTGAGATGTCGAACCGCATGGAGGAACTTCCCGGTCCCGATGCCTTCCCGATGGATATATCGTCAATCATTGCCAACTTCTACAGCCGTGCAGGATATGTCTACCTGAACAACGGCGAGGTCGGATCAATCACCTTCATCGGTACAGTATCTCCTGCCGGCGGTAACCTCAAGGAGCCTGTGACCGAGAATACTAAGAAGGTTGCACGCTGTTTCTATGCCCTTGAGCAGGACCGTGCCGACAAGAAACGCTACCCGGCTGTGAACCCCATTGACTCATATTCAAAATATATCGAATATCCTGAGTTCGCCGAGTATATCACTCCACGTATGGGTGAGGGATGGTTATCAATGGTTAACGAGGCAAAGACACGTCTGCTTCGCGGTAAGGAGATTGCCGAGCAGATAAACATCCTCGGTGATGACGGTGTACCTGTGGATTACCATGTTACATTCTGGAAATCGGAACTCATTGACTTTGTCGTGCTTCAGCAGGATGCTTTCGATGAGGTAGATGCAGTGACTCCGCTTGAGCGTCAGCAGGATATCCTGGGTATCGTTACCGATATCTGTCGTGCTGAGTATGAGTTCGAGGAGTTCCAGCAGGTGACCGAATTCTTCAAGAAAGTCATCAATATCTGCAAGCAGATGAACTATTCTGAATACAAGAGCGACAAGTACAACAAGTTCTATGTTGAACTTACAGAACTGCTTGCTACAAAACAGACGTCTAACGATTAACCAACGCTATTATGGCTACAGAAGCATTCAAGAAAATATATACAAAGATTACTTCCATTACTAAGGCGACATGTTCGCTCAAGGCTACCGGCGTAGGATATGACGAGCTGGCTACCGTTAATGGAAAACTTGCCCAGGTGGTTAAGATCATGGGCGACGAGGTTACACTGCAGGTGTTCGAGGGTACAGGTGGTATTCCCACCGATGCCGAGGTTGTATTCCTTGGTAAGGCTCCTACGCTGAAGGTAAGCGAGCAACTTGCAGGACGTTTCTTCAACGCATACGGTGACCCTATTGACGGTGGTCCTGCGGTTGAGGGTGTTGAAGTTGAGATCGGCGGTCCTTCGGTTAACCCCGTAAGACGTAAACAGCCATCGGAACTTATCGCTACCGGTATTGCAGGTATCGACCTCAACAATACATTGGTGACAGGCCAGAAGATTCCGTTCTTCGCCGACCCTGACCAGCCGTACAACCAGGTTATGGCAAATGTGGCGATGCGTGCCGAGACTGACAAGATTATCCTTGGAGGTATGGGTATGACAAACGATGACTACCTCTACTTCAAGAACCTCTTTACCAATGCCGGTGCGCTCGACCGTATCATCTCGTTCATGAACACCACCGAGGACCCTGCCGTTGAGCGTCTGCTTATCCCTGATATGGCACTTACAGCTGCGGAGTATTTTGCAGTAGAGAAGAATCAGAAGGTACTTGTGTTGCTTACCGACATGACAATGTATGCCGATGCGCTCTCAATCGTGTCGAACCGTATGGACCAGATTCCTTCCAAGGACTCTATGCCGGGTTCGCTTTACTCCGACCTTGCAAAGATTTACGAGAAGGCGGTGCAGTTCCCTGCCGGCGGTTCAATCACCATCATTGCAGTGACAACACTTTCAGGTGGCGACATTACTCACGCTGTACCCGATAACACCGGTTATATCACCGAGGGACAGCTCTTCTTGCGCCGTGACAGTGATATCGGTAAGGTTATCGTTGACCCGTTCCGCTCGCTCTCACGTCTGAAACAGCTTGTTTCTGGTAAGAAGACACGTAAGGACCACCCACAGGTGATGAATGCCGCGGTACGTCTTTATGCCGATGCCGCAAACGCAAAGACAAAGTTGGAGAACGGTTTCGACCTTACCGACTACGATGAGCGTACACTGGCATTCGCTAAGGAGTATTCCGACAAGTTGCTTGCAATCGATGTAAACCTCAATACAACTGAGATGCTTGATGTTACATGGGGTCTCTTCTCAAAATACTTCAAGCCCGAAGAGGTTAACATGCGTCAGGAACTTATCGATAAGTATTGGACAGCGAAATAAGAAACAGATTCTTACCTTATATAATATTAAGGTGACAGTTTCAAACAATTAGAGATAAACAAGCAAAATGATTGCGTTTCAATATAACAAGACATCGCTCCAGCACCTTGAGAAACAGCTCAAGATGCGTGTGCGCACGCTCCCTATCATAAAGAACAAAGAGAGTGCGTTGCGCATTGAGGTAAAGAAGTGCAAGGATGCGATGAAGGAACACGATGAGGCATATGCAGCACAACTTGAGCAGTACCGTGCACTGTTTGCCCTCTGGAACGAGTTCGATGCATCGCTTGTAAAGACAGGCGAACTGAACATCGTGCAGAAGAAGGTGGCAGGTGTGCGCGTGCCGGTTCTTGAGAATGCAAGCTTTGTGGTTGCCCCTTACAGTCTTTTTGCATCGCCCAAGTGGTTTGCCGACGGAATAGAGCTGCTTAAGGAGATGGCTATGACCGCCATCCGCCGCGAACTGCTCAACCGCAAGCTGGTGCTGCTTGAGGATGCCCGCAAGAAGACTACTCAAAAGGTTAATCTTTTCGAGAAGGTGCAGATACCGGGCTATCAGGATGCCATTCGTAAAATCAAGCGCTTCATGGAGGACGAGGAGAACCTGTCGAAGTCATCGCAGAAGATCCTCAAATCGCTTCTGGAGCAGAGAGAGGAGGTGACAGCATGATAGCTAAGATGAATAAACTGACACTTCTTGTGTATCACAAGGAGTATACCGCTTTCCTTGAACGTCTGCGTGAGGTTGGGGTAGTGCATATCGTCGAGAAGAACAGTGGTGCTGCCGACACTCCTGAACTTGAGGGACTTTTGGCCACTTCGGCAAAGTATAAGCGTACGATCAAGCGTCTTGAGGCTTTTGCTCCAAAAGAGTGCGCTCCCGCAGGTGAAGTTTCCAATGCGGCAGCAGTAGTGGAAAGAGTAGATGCCATAAATGCCGATATTGAACTCAGGAAGAGTGAAATACAGGTGCTCGAAAAGGATATATCTATGCTTGAGCCATGGGGAGACTTCGAGTACGGCAATGTAGAGAGGCTTGCCGAGTGCGGGCTGGAATTGCGTTTCTACATTACTCCCGAAAAAGGTTATGACTGCGAGTGGGAGACTCTTTATAATGCAGTGAGGGTTGCAGAGAAGCAGGCACGTATATACTTTGTGACACTTACTCATGCCGGTGAGGAGTTTGAGATAGATGCAGAGCAGGCGCGTTTGCCAAAGGCTTCTCTCAAATCCCTGAATGCAGAGCTGGATGCTGCAATGCGTCGCATTGAGGAACTTAATGAAGAGTTGCGGGAATTGTCGGCAAAGGAACTTGCTACATTGCATGCAGCTCAGGATAGTCTGGCACGCGAAATTGAGTTTGCCAAGGTTCATCTTGACGGCGAAAAGGTTTCCGGTGACAGATTGCTCCTGCTCGAAGGCTGGGTGCCTGAGGAGAATACAACGGAACTGAAGAGCATGCTCGACGGCAGCGGTGCGTTCTATGAACTACGTCCGGCGCGTCGTGGTGACAGTTTCCCTGTGAAATTGAAGAACAATGCCTTCACACGCATGTATGAGGTGCTTACAAAGATGTATGGTATGCCAAGCGGTACGGATTTTGACCCGACGCCTATTGTAGCTCCATTCTTCTCGCTCTTCTTTGCATTCTGTATGGGTGATGCCGGATACGGTCTCATTCTGATACTGCTCGGTTTCATACTCAAGAAGAAACTTGGCAAGGACCTCGCAGGAATGATGAACCTTGTTATAACACTCGGTATCTTCACCACAGTGATAGGTGCATTGCTCGGTACATTCTTCGGAATAAGCCTTTTGGGTACTGATATCCCTGCGTCGATGAAGGAGTTCATCTTCGCAGGTGAAGTGGAACTTTTCGGTTCTACCTACGACAAACAGATGATTCTTGCACTTGGAATAGGTGTGGTACACATATCGATAGCAATGACAGTCAAGGCTATAAACAGTACTGTGTTCTATGGCTTCAAGGACTCCTTGAGCGCATGGGGATGGTGGCTGGTTGTAGTAGGCGGCGCTGTAATAGGTACTCTTTCGTTGCTGAGCGTAGTACCTGCCGAAATCTCTAAGTGGGCATTCATTGCAATAGGTGCAGTGGGAGCATTGGGAATATATATACTCAATGATTTCCGCCGTAACATCTTTGCCAATGTAGGTGCCGGTCTGTGGGATACTTATAACATGGCATCGGGATTGCTCGGTGACATTCTCTCGTATATCCGTCTCTTTGCACTCGGATTGGCTGGAGGTATGCTCGGACAGACATTCAACAGCCTTGCCATGATGGTTGTGGAAGGTCAGGAGGGCTTCGGAGAGGTGATAGGCTGGATAGGTTTCGGACTTATCATTGTCCTTGGTCATACTCTGAATATCGCTATGTCATGCCTCAGTGCCTTCGTGCATCCGCTCCGTCTGACATTCGTGGAATATTTCAAGAATGCCGGATACGACGGTAAAGGAGAGGAGTACAAACCTTTCAAGAACAAATGATAGAAAATAAACGAATCAATAAATAAAAATTAAACATTATGGAACTTTTATTAGGTTATTTGGGCATGGGTCTCATGTTGGGACTTGCCGGTATTGGTAGTTGCTATGGTACAACAATCGCAGGTAACGCAGCTGAGGGTGCACTCAGGAAGGACCCTTCAAAGTCTGCTGGTTATATGATTCTTTCTGCACTTCCTGCAACCCAGGGTCTCTATGGATTCTTGGCATTCCTGTTGCACTTCGGTAAGGTAAATGCCGAGACCGGTCTTCTGTGGTTCGGTGTAGGCCTCGGTGTTGGTCTTGTTTGCCTTTTCTCTGCAATCCGTCAGGGTCAGGTATGTGCAAACGGTATCGTAGGTATGTCTCAGGGACACGATGTGCAGACAAATACAATGATTTACGCAGCGTTTCCCGAGTTCTATGCTATTCTTGCGCTCGTTGCAACATTCCTTGTATAATCCGTTGCATTAATATAACAGACAGATGTCCGCTTTAATGCGGACATCTGTCTGTTATATTGTATCATGTATATATTCTATGTCCGAAATTTTTACAAAGGCTGTAAATCTCTCCATTACTTTACTTATTGTTCTTAATTATTTTAATAATTCGAAAAAAAATATTAATTTTGCAATGGAATAGGGAGAATGGTTGTTTCTCCGGATTCCCATTTGTTATAATAAGGTGTTCTGTATGGATTGCCTTAATTTTTTTTAGTGTTGTTTTATGAAAAAGAATTTATTGCTTCCCGATTATCTTTTTGAGATCAGTTGGGAGGTCTGTAACAAGGTCGGCGGTATATACACAGTGGTGTCTACCAAGGCTCGTACAATATCTGAGATAGAGAATCTGACAGCAGTCTACATTGGACCCGACCTTTGGAAAGAGAAAGAAAATCCGCTTTTTACCGAGGATAAGCGCCTTTGGAGCGCATGGCGCAAAAAGGTATGCAATGATAAAATGACCGTACGTTGCGGTTATTGGGAGATTCCCGGACGTCCGAAGGTGGTGCTGGTCGATTATACAGGCTACATGGAGGACAAAGATGCGATCTATGGCGAACTGTGGAACGATTTCGGGGTGGATTCCCTTCATGGTTATGGCGACTATGACGATTCAATGATTTTCGGTTATGCTGTAGGCAAGGTAATCGAGAGTTTCTACAATACAAATATCAAGAAGAACAGCAATGTTGTAGTGCAGGCCCACGAGTGGCAGAGCGGTAACGCAGCGCTTTATGTAAAGAAACATCTTCCGGCTGTGGGCACTATCTTTACAACACATGCTACAAGCATCGGACGCTCAATTGCATCGAACGGCAAACCTTTGTATGACTTCTTTGAGGGTTACAATGGCGACCAGATGGCTGCAGAATTGAATGTCGAGTCAAAGCAGTCGGTAGAGAAGGTGACTGCTGCAAACATTGACTGCTTTACAACAGTGAGCGAGCTTACAGCACGTGAGTGCAAGCAGTTGCTTGAACGTGAATGTGATGTTATTCTTGAGAACGGCTTTGAGAAGGATTTCGTTCCTTCGGGCAAGGCTTTTGAGGCAAAGAGAAAGGTGGCACGCAATGTGCGCCTGAGAGTGGCAAGAGCCCTTACAGGCGATACAATCTCGGACGATGCTCTCATAATAAACCTTGGCGGTCGCATGGAGATGCGCAACAAGGGTATCGACATGTTCCTTGAGAGTATGGCACGTCTTAACGCCTGTGGCGAACTTGATCGCGATGTAGTTGCGTTCATCGATGTTCCTGCATGGTCGGGCGATGCGCGTGAGGATCTTGTAAAGCGTTTGAGAAGCGACAAACAGTCGTGGGATACTCCGCTTCCCAATCCTTATGTTACACACGAACTTTATAACTTCTACGAGGATGCAATCGCATGTTCTATCCGCAATCTTCAGATAGACAACCGCACAGGCAAGAACCGTGTGAAGGTTATATATGCTCCTTGCTACCTGAAAGGCAATGACGGTGTTTTTGACATGGAGTATTACGATGTTCTAATCGGTAACGACCTGAGCGTATATCCATCGTACTACGAGCCTTGGGGCTATACTCCGCTTGAGAGTGCAGCATTCCACATTCCTACAATCACCACTAACCTTGCAGGTTTCGGTCTTTGGGCCAACTCGGTGCTTGGACGTAGGGCTGAGTTGCTTGATGGAGTAGAGGTTGTATGCAGGACCGACAGTAACTATTTCGATGCAGCCGAGGAAATTACGAAAAATATTTGTACCTTTGCAAAACTTTCTGAAAAGGAGGTTTCAGAGTGCCGTAAAAAGGTCGCGAAATTGGCGGAAAAGGCTCTGTGGAAGCACTTTATAAAGAACTACCTCGAGGCTTACGATTTTGCATTGAATGCTGCAACCGGTAGAAAGTGAAGATGACGATATTGGTTGACAAAAAATAATCACAACACAATTGTCATATCGAGTGTACACGAGATATCTCAATCGTTTTTATACGGAGATCTCTCCCTGCGGTTCGAGATGACATCGGCATTACCTTGTCATTCCGAACGTATGTGAGGAATCTGATGAAATATCTTGTGGTGGATTTTTGATATAAATAAGGAAATATTCATTTAATTATAAATTATGATAGCAATTAGTAACACAAACCAACCAGCTTGGAAAACTGTTAATGTTAAATCTTACATTCCTGAGTCTTTGAAGAGACTCGAGGAGTTGTCACGTAACCTGTGGTGGGTATGGAACGAGGAGGCAAAAGAACTCTTCTCTATGCTCGACGCAGACCTTTACAAGGCTTGTGGCGGCAACCCCGTTCTTCTCCTTGAGAAGTTGGGTGTTGAGAAACTCGACGAGCTTTCTAAGGACAAGGCTGTCCTTGACAAACTTGCAGATGTATATGCGGCTTTCCGCAAATATATGGATGTAAAGCCCAATGCTGAGCGTCCTTCTGTTGCATACTTTTGTATGGAGTATGGTCTTACAAGCGTTCTCAAGATCTATTCAGGTGGTCTCGGTATTCTTGCCGGTGACTATTTGAAGGAGGCTTCAGACTCAAATGTCGATATGTGTGCGGTAGGTTTCCTCTATCGTTACGGCTACTTCAGCCAGTCACTCTCAATGGACGGCTCACAGATTGCCAACTACGATGCACAGAACTTCAACCAGCTCCCAATCGAGCGCGTATACGAGGAGGATGGTGTAACTCCACTCGTTATCCACGTTCCTTACATCGACTACTATGTTCATGCAAATGTTTGGAGAGTAAACGTAGGCCGTGTGCCCCTCTACCTCTTGGATACAGACTTCGACATGAACAGCGAGTTCGACAAGCCTATCACACACAAACTCTACGGTGGTGACTGGGAGAACCGTCTGAAGCAGGAGATTCTGCTCGGTATCGGTGGTATGATTGCACTTGAGAAGATGGGTATCAAGAAGGATATCTATCACTGCAACGAGGGTCATGCTGCTCTCTGCAACCTCTACCGTCTTACACAGTACATCAAGACCGGTTACACATACGAGGAGTCACTTGAGATTGTACGTGCAAGCAGCCTTTACACTGTTCACACTCCGGTTCCTGCAGGTCACGACTACTTTGACGAGGCTCTCTTCGGCAAGTACATGAGAGGCTATGCAAGCCAGTTGAACATCACATGGGACGACCTCATGAACCTCGGCCGCATCAACGCAGGTGACAAGAACGAGCGTTTCTGTATGTCTACATTCGCTTGCAACACCTGTCAGGAGATCAACGGTGTGAGCCGTCTCCACGGTAAGGTTTCAAAATCAATGTTCGCCGAGATCTGGAAGGGTTACTATCCATCGGAGAACCACGTGGGTTATGTAACCAACGGTGTTCACTATCCTACATGGGTTGCTCCTGAGTGGGATGCTCTCTATCGCAAGAACTTCGACCCAAGCTTCATTAGCGACCAGTCAAACGAAGATATCTGGCATGCAATCGACAATATCTCTAACGAGACTATCTGGAATACACGCGTTGCACGCAAGAAGATGCTTATCAACTACATCAAGAAGGCGTTCAGCGAGGATTGGTTGAAGAACCAGGGTGACCCTATGCGTATCGTTGATGTTGTGAAGAAGATCAACCCCGATGCACTTGTTATCGGTTTCGCACGTCGTTTCGCTACTTACAAGCGTGCACACCTCCTCTTCACAGACCTCGACCGTCTTGCAAAGTTGCTCAACAACCCCGAGCGTCCTATCCAGTTCCTCTTCGCCGGTAAGGCTCATCCACACGATGGTGCAGGTCAGGGCTTGATCAAGAAGATTATCGAGGTATCTCGCCGTCCTGAGTTCGTAGGCAAGATTATCTTCCTCGAGAACTACGATATGGATCTTGCTAAGTTGCTCGTATCAGGTGTTGATATCTGGATGAATACTCCTACACGTCCTCTCGAGGCATCAGGTACATCAGGTGAGAAGGCTCTCATGAACGGTGTACTCAACTTCTCAGTCCTCGACGGTTGGTGGTGCGAGGGTTACAAGCCAGGTGCAGGTTGGGCACTCAAGGAGGAGCGCACATACCAGAACCAGGAGTTCCAGGATCAGCTCGATGCTGCTACAATCTACACTCTCCTTGAGAACGAGATTCTTCCAATGTACTATAACCGCAACGGTAAAGCATACTCTGACGAGTGGGTAGGTTGCATCAAGCGTTCAATCGCTGAAATTGCTCCTCACTTCACAATGAAGCGTCAGCTCGATGACTACTACAGCAAGTTCTACTGTAAGCAGGCAGAGCGTTATCACCGCCTCATTGCTAATGACTCTAAGGTTGTTCGCGAGCTTGCAAAGTGGAAGGAAGAGGTTGCTGCCAAGTGGAATGCAATCGAGGTTCTTTCAATCGAGGGCGATTCTAACTTCCTCAACGGTGCAATGTCTGCAGCAGACAAGTACAACGTTACTGTTAAGGTTGACGAGAAGGGTCTTGACAATGCGGTTGCTATTGAGCTTGTTGTACTTGCTCCGGACGCAAAGGGTCAGGATCAGGTATTCATGACCTATCCTCTTGAGGTTGTTAAACGCGAGGGCAATGTATTTACATTCGGCGCAGAGATTGCACCTACAAATGCAGGTGAGTTCAAGATTGCGTTCCGTATGTATCCAAGCCACGAGGAACTTCCTCACCGTATGGACTTCGCATACGTTAAGTGGTTCGCGTAATCAAAACATAAATATGAAAAAGTGGTGCGTTCAATTGAACGTACCACTTTTTTTGCTCTCTATCTCTCTGTTTTTTCGCAGTTTTTCTTAATTTTGTGGAATAATACATTGGTTTATGAGCAGCGACAAGGAAAAAATATATAGTCCAAAAGAAGAGAGGCTGAATATTGTATCGCATGCGGTAGGTATTGCAGGCGCTGCTGTTGTGGGTGCCTACTTCCTCTACAGGGTGATAGCAAATGGTGGTGATGCATGGGATATAACCAGCATCGTACTTTATATAATCGGCATGTTGGGCTCATTCATATGTTCAACGGCATACCATTCTTCAAAACCGGGCACTTTGCAACGACGTACACTCAGGAAATTCGACCATGCTGCAATATATTGGTACATAGCAGGAAGTTATTCTCCAATAACTCTTATTGCCATGCGTGATGTCGGTTTCTGGGGGTGGGGTATCTTCATATTCTGTTGGATATGTACCTTTGTAGGTACATGGGTCTGTGTATATAGCCAAAAAAAGCAGAATTACATTGAGACTGCATGCTATGTGCTCATGGGGATGACAATACTTGTGGCAATAAAGCAGTTCTACGATTCGGTTCCCCTTTCGGTGTTCCTTTGGGTTGTAGGCGAGGGAGTGGCATATATTACCGGTGCAGTGCTATACAGTTTGCATAGAATAAAATATGTCCATGCAATATTCCATTTCTTTGTGCTATTGGGAACTGCATGTCACATGGTGGCTGTATGGAAAATTATTCATGCAATGTAAGAAACTTATTGTAATGATAAAGAAATTCGAATCATATTCTCTCTTGCTGCATAACACCTTCGGCATAGAGGCAAAGGCTAAGACTTTTGTCGAGTTCTCTTCTGAAGATGAACTCTGTTCATTCATAGGAAGTGGTCTTGAAACTCCTTCTTTGGTGATTGGCGGTGGCAGTAATCTTCTGTTTGTCAATGATTTTGATGGCATTGTTTTGCATTCAGTCATAAATGGCATGGATATTGTGGCGGAAGATGAAAATGATATCCTGCTTCGTGTAGGCAGCGGCGTCAATTGGGACGAACTCGTTGCATACACCGTTGCCAACGGATGGTATGGACTTGAGAACCTTTCACTCATTCCCGGTGAAGTCGGTGCCAGCGCTGTGCAGAATGTGGGCGCATACGGAGTAGAGGCCGGTGACCTTATCGAAAAAGTGGAGGCTATTTCCTTGTCCGATGCTTCAAAACGTTGTTTCACTCATGATGAGTGCCGTTTTGCCTACAGGTACAGCATTTTCAAGGCCGAGGAGAAGGGACGTAATGTCATTACTTATGTCACCTACCGCTTGAAAAAGAATGCTGCTTTCAAACTCGGTTACGGTAACTTGAGCGAAAGGGTAGAACAACTCGGAGGCGCCACGCTTGAGAATGTGCGCCGTGCAGTGTGCGAGATACGTGAGGCAAAGCTCCCCAATCCTGCAGAGATTGGCAGTGCCGGAAGTTTCTTTATGAATCCTGTCGTGGCTGCACCCGTTGCTGCTTCGTTAAAGGAGGCGTATCCCGATATGCCGCAATATCCTTTGGCAGATGGCAACGTCAAACTCTCGGCAGGCTGGATGATAGATCAGTGCGGTTGGAAGAATACTCCTCATGAACATGTAGGTGTCTATCGGTATCAGGCGCTTGTTGTTGTCAACCGTGGCGGTGCAAAAGGGGAGGATGTCATTGCTTTTGCATCGGCTGTTGTAGAGTCTGTCAAGGAGAAATTCGGTGTCACACTGAATATGGAAGTGAATGTAATAGGGTAATCAAATGAAACTTACGTTTTTAGGTACAGGAACTTCGACGGGAGTGCCCGAAATCGGGTGCAAGTGCGAGGTGTGCACCTCTGTCGATCCGCGTGATTCACGTCTGCGTTGTTCTGCATTGCTCGAGGAGGGTGACACGACAATCCTCATTGATTGCGGCCCTGACTTCCGCACTCAGATGCTACGGGCCGATGTAAAGAAGATAGATGCACTGTTCCTTACCCATAAACATTTCGACCACATGGCAGGCATAGATGACCTGCGTCCTTATACACGTGACAAGGAACTTCCAATTTATGCCGATGAAGATACATCGCAACAGGTCCGTTCATTTTTCCCATACTGCTTCGGCGAGGTCAAGTATCCCGGTGTGGCAAATATCGGGCTTCATCTTGTGGAGCACGATTTGCCGTTCACTGTAGGCAGGTTGGATATTACTCCTATAAGAGTCTTTCATGGAAGGCTCCCTATAACCGGATACCGTTTCGGCTCTCTTGCTTATATTACCGACATGAGCCGCATAGAACCTCAAGAACTTGAAAAACTCCGTGGGGTAGAGGTGCTTGTAATGAATGCCCTGCGTTACTCTAAACCGCACAATTCGCACCAGACAGTACTTGAAGCCTTAGCGATAGTTGACTATTTAAAGCCTTGTGATGTCTATTTTACACATATGATGCATCACATCGGGTTACATGCAAAAATAGAAAAGTGCCTTCCCCAGGGAGTGCACTTTGCCTATGATGGTCTTGAAATAACCGTATAAAGAATCAGAGATTCTCTTTTATAAACTCTTTTGCCTTTTTCTCAGCAGTTTTTGCCAAGCTATCAATCAGAGCGTTGATTTCATTCTTCAATTTGTCGAATTTGGGTTTGTTCTCGTCCATTATGGAACTTATCTGTGATGAATATTCCTCACATAGTTTGTCATATTCGACTTTTATTTCTGCTACAAGACCCATAAGTTCCTGAACACTTCCGGCTGAAGATAATTTCTCGGTGTATCCTTTCAACAATTCGACAACCATATCTGCAACCTCTTTCTCGCTTACTTTCTTTTTCTCATCAGTGGTGTACTGGTATCCGGGTCTTTCATTATTGACCCTGTTTTGATATGATTCATTTGCTGCACCTTTAAATGCTATGAACATCAGTGCTATTGTAAATATAAATCTTTTCATTGTTTATTGATTCTATTTGCTTTTGTGATACATAATAACTGCCAAGCAGCTTGTTTTTTATATGTCACTTGACATCACGTGACACAAAGAAAAGTATTTTTTTACAGAACCGGAAATTATTTTTTCATTTTCTTGGTGCCTCTGGTTGATAACTTGCTCTTTTTTGTTGATAAAGGGAGTGGTGCTCTTTCTTCTTCTTTGTCGCGATATATGTATCTTCGCAGTCGAATTGATGATTATGGAAGATACAAATACACCTAAAAGAAGAACGGCACGCCGTCAGGCTGCAGATACAACCCCCAAGTTGAGCGAATATGGTCATGTACAGCCTCAGGCTCTTGATTTTGAAGAGGCTGTGCTCGGTGCACTCATGATTGACAGTGATTCTTTCGGACGTTTGGGAGATACTCTCCGTCCCGAGTCATTCTATGACAAACGCAACCAATTGCTTTTTGACGCAATCCAACAGATGAACCTCAATGACCGTCCGATTGATATTCTTACCGTTACAGAATATCTGCGCAAGCTCGGTACGCTTGAAGAGGTTGGTGGTCCTGTATATATTGCACAGCTGACAAGCCGTGTGGTTTCTTCTGTCAATATCGAGTATCATGCCAATATCATTGCACAGAAGAAACTTGCCCGTGACCTCATCAAGTTCACAAGCAAGACTCAAGTACAGGCATTCGACGAGACTCAGGATGTTGACGTACTCATGCAGCAAGCAGAGTCGGAACTCTTCGAGATTTCGCGTAAGAACATGAAGCAGGATTTTACCCAAATTAACCCGGTAATCAGTGAGGCATATAAGCAGATACAGACAGCGTCAAAGAATACAAGCGGTATCAGCGGTCTCAGTACGGGTTATCATCGCCTGGACAAGGTGCTGTCAGGTTGGCAACCTACCGACCTTATAATTCTTGCAGCACGTCCGGCGATGGGTAAGACTGCCTTCGCACTTTCGCTAATCCGTAATATGGCTGTTGACCAAGGTATTCCTGTCGGTATGTTCTCTCTTGAGATGGGTAACGTCCAGCTTGTGCAGCGTCTCATCTGTAATGTATGCCAGATTCCCGGTGACAAGATACGTAGCGGCCAGCTTGAACCTTACGAATGGGGTCAGCTCGACAGCAAGATTGTGCAGCTTGAAAATGCGCCTCTGTATATCGATGATACTCCACAGTTGTCCGTCTTTGAGTTGCGTTCCAAGGCACGACGCATGGTTCGTGAACATGGTGTGAAGATGATTTTCATCGATTACCTTCAGCTGATGACAGCCAACACGGGCAAGGGTAGCCGTCAGGAGGAGATCAGTACCATTTCGCGTGCATTGAAGGGACTTGCCAAAGAGTTGAATATCCCGGTAATGGCGCTCAGTCAGCTCAACCGTAATGTCGAGGGTCGTGAAGGTATCGAGGGTAAGCGTCCGCAGCTCAGCGACCTCCGTGAATCGGGTGCCATTGAGCAGGATGCCGACATTGTGATGTTCGTGAACCGTCCTGAATATTTCCATATATATAAGGAGGGTGATTTCGACTGGCGAGGAAAGGCTGAAATCATTATCGCAAAGCACCGTAACGGTGGTCTTGATAATGTGCCTCTTGTCTTCAAGAAAGAGTATGCCCGTTTCATGAATATTGAGGATGAGTCTCTCACTCCCTTCCCGAGTGATATTCCTGTGATGCGCGGTTCCAAGATGAACTCCTCGATACCATCGGAGCCTGAATATATACCGGACATCCCGACATATATGCAGAATGAGCAGATGCCGCCGGAACTTGCTTCGGCTCCGAATGAGCCTATGCCGTTCTGATAATGCTCTCATTTAGGGCATTAGAAGGATGGTAAGGTCGTTTGAGGAAACCGTGAATGGGATTTTTTTGCTGAAATATATTTTGTTTCAAAGAAAATATCTATATTCGCGATAGAAATGCAGTTGTTTACAACTCTTATCAATAGAGGTCCACTGATGGGCCTTCTTAAAAATTACAATAGTGAAATTCTCAACACAAGAATCAAAGAACAATGGAATGCTTTTGACAGGGCCACGTGTGCGGTCTTGCCAGACATGATGTTCTTTGACTTTTTGTACAGTACCTTGAATTGAAATTTAACTGCAATCCAACATCAAACAAATGGAGGTGGAGCACAGCAGGGCAATGATGAATAAGGATAACGAGCATCGCAAGGCTCTTGAAGCAAAGGAGGCAGAGCATAAGGAGGAGACCAACATCCTCAATTCAATAATCAACACTGCTCATCGTAGGTATCCCGATTTTGCCCACCTCCTAAGATTGGAACGCCTCGCCAAGCAAATCGGGCTTTCGGCTATGGAGTTTGCCGAGCTGTTTAAGGGTAAGATTGTGAACTTTACAGGGCGACTATTCTCCTCGGAGCATAACAGATGGTTTGCTACGGATAATACCCCTTTACAGATTCTGCGAGATAACGACAAGCGACTTACCATAACTGCAAATCGAGTACCCCTCAGCCAATGGTTCAACGAACAATACGACAAACTACGACAGTCAATCCGACAGCCGATTCAACCAAAGAAAAGCAGGGGAATGAAGATATAAAAATGTTAACGAGGGTATCTCAAAATAAGGTATCCGTTTGGGCTACCATATCTTTAATGAGAAATGGTAGCCATTAAAACAATAATCGCTAACAATTGTTCGTTATATCTAAAATGGTTAATTTATGTATATTGTATTGCAGTTAACACCTGTTTTGCTAATTTTGCATATGATTTACCATTACTAATATATGGAGTATTTTAGGTGCAACATAATAAGAACAATAACAACTGTACTAATAATGGTTGTTTCTGTTCAAAGTGGAATGTTTGAATATATTTTAAGTACTCAAACCACCCCCATTATGAACTTGGAGGAAGTCTTGCATCATAGTACGACCGAATATGCAGATGCGGAAAACGAATCCAATGATGAGTGTTACTTAAGGAGAGTAAAAAAACATTCGAATAGAACTTCTCACTCGCATTTTGCGAGTTTATATCACTCTATTAGGAGGCTTACGGAGCATATCGTTACACCTAATACATGCTCCATTAAAACATCAAGACCTCTGTCTACACTGTTCTGCACATTCCTTATTTGATTTATTGCAGTCTATGCTATACCCCTGCTATGACCTTTTGCAAATCAGGGGTTAGTTTGTCGTAAGCAGTAACAATATTATCGTTTAAAACAATCATTATTTTTATTATTCCGATGCAGATGTATCGGTAAATCTTCGTATATGGAATTAGTTATATTATATCTATTAATGGCGCTATCTGTGTCATTTTTATGTTCGGTATTGGAGGCTGTATTGCTCTCTACGCCAATGTCTTTTATTACAATGAAAGAGAAGGAGGGAGCTAAGAATGCTTCTATTATGATGAAGCAGAAACAGAATATAGACCGCCCCATTTCTGCGATTCTATCCCTTAATACCATAGCTCATACCGTAGGCTCGGCAGGTGTCGGAGCAGAGGCTGTAAAGGTCTTTGGCGAGGCCTATTTCGGTGTCATTTCAGCCGTATTAACCATTTTAATACTTGTCCTCTCGGAGATTATCCCTAAAACCATAGGCTCATATTATTGGCGACAGTTAGCCATGCCTGCCTCAAAGATAATTCACTGGTTAGTAATTATTTCATACCCCTTAGTATGGTTTTCTGAACTTATAACCAATTTGATAGCTGCAAAAAAGCAACCTCTATCCGTCAGTCGAGAAGAGGTGTCGGCAATGGTTAGCGTCGGTACAAAGGAGGGCGTATTTGAAGCTACTGAGAGTGATATGATTCAAAACATATTTAAGCTTAAGAGTATCGCTCTGTATGAGATTATGACTCCACGAACCGTGGTAATTACGGCCTCGGAGAGTACAAAATTGAAGGAATTTCATGCCAACAAAATGCATGGTATTTTTTCAAGAATACCCGTTTACAGCGACAACCCCGACTTTATTACGGGCTTTGTCCTTAAACAGACCGTTCTTGAGAAGATGGCCGAAGACGACTTTGATAAATCGTTGGCAGAAATAAAGCGTCCTATACTATCATTTAATGAGGATACTTTGGTAAGTGTCGCATGGGAAGAGATGCTCAAACGAAAGGAACACATCGCCCAAGTACAGAATGAGTTTGGCTGTTTTCTGGGTGTTGTAACGATGGAGGATATTATCGAAACCATCATCGGACGAGAGATAGTCGATGAGAGTGATACGGTAGTAGATTTGCAGGCGTATGCGCGCGAGAAATGGCTAAAACGGATGAAATAACCGATAATCGTTCATAAGGTTCTGAATCGATGATTGACCTTAAACCTATTGTTTTAAGAGCAGACTATATTGTAAGGATAGTCTCTATACTGACATCAATATTTGTTGTCGCAGCCATAATAGTTGATTATGGTTTCGTGCTTGACGCCCACGAGATGTCCTTCATCTTGTCTGTCTATAACACTGGTTGGTGGGTATATTTCATATCATTTGCTTATGAGATTATCGTTCATTGGAGTGAGGTTTGGCGTAAGGGGATGTCATTTACCCTTATTTTAGGCATTATGCTTTGTGCTTCTGCATTACCGAAGTTTTTTACTACGCCCGGGGATAGTCAAATTCTCACTACCTTATGGTCTGTGCTGATTCATAAATATTTTATCATAAGCATCATTGGTCTATTGTCGCTGATTACAATATCGCAATGGATAGTAAACTTTGTAAACAAAAGGACAAATCCTGCGCTTCTAATTGTAGTCTGTTTTATGACGGTGATAGCCTTTGGGGCTCTGCTACTTTTGCTACCTCGCTCCACATTGGAGCATATCCGACTACCTATGGTAGATGCACTCTTCATCTCAACAAGTGCGGTTTGTGTTACTGGATTAAGCCCCGTAGAGATTGCTCATACGTTTACCCCCGAGGGGCAAATAATCATTGCTCTGTTGATTCAGATCGGAGGGTTGGGGATTATGACGATAACGAGTTTCTTTGCCCTGTTCTTCATGGGTGGCATCGGATTATATTCTCAATTTTCACTGAAGAATATGATAGCGTCGAGCTCCGAAACGCTGAAATCCGTCTTGACAAATGTTTTAGGGTTTACTTTCGTGATAGAGGTAATTGGAGCTCTTTTCATCTGGCTGAGTATTCATTCAACTATGGGGATGACCCTCGATGATGAGATATTCTTTTCTCTCTTTCACGCCGTATCGGCATTCTGCAATGCAGGATTCTCCACGCTGGAGGGGAATCTCGGGAATGATTTAATATTATACAGTCATAACTCTTTCTATCTGATAATCTCGCTTCTTATAGTTTTGGGCGGTATCGGATTCCCTATACTTATGAGTGTAAAAAGAATCCTCTCATATTACGGCTCTGAACTCCTGCACAAAGCGTTCAGAAAGAGCGGGCCACGGTCGCGATATATGCACATTGTCGATATCAACACGAAGATTGTACTATACTCCTCTCTGGTTCTGATACTTCTTGGAACTATTGGCATCGCCCTCTTTGAGTGGAATGGGGCATTTGCCTCATTCTCTGCCGGTGAAAAGATTGTGCAGTCACTGTTTAATGCCGTGGCACCACGAACAGCGGGTTTCAACAGCGTTTCACTAAGTGATTTTTCGAGAGTGACTATCATACTATATTTGGTGCTGATGTGGATAGGTGGCGGCTCGCAATCTACGGCAGGAGGTATCAAGGTAAATACATTTGTAGTGGCTATTGCCTCGTTAAAGTCGCTTATTAAAGGCGAACACACCACAACACTGTTTAACCGTGAAATAACATATAGTTCGATACGAAGAACGCTGGTCGTCGTATTTGGCTCAATATGTATCATTGCGCTCTTCTATGTCGCACTATTGTTGTTGGAGCCGAGCATACCATCAATCGACCTGCTGTTTGAAAGCGTGTCGGCATTCTCCACAGTAGGCTCCAGCTTGGGCATTACACCACTTTTAGGCAATATCAGTAAAATACTATTAGTAGTCCTTATGTTCCTGGGGCGCGTAGGATTTATTACCGTACTTATGAGCATACTGCCACAAAAAGAACAACCCAAATATCGTTTACCCAAAGAGGATATAATAATAAACTAATAAAACGAATTCGTATGAAATACCTTGTAATAGGATTAGGAAATTTTGGAAGTACCCTTGCCACCGCTCTCACCGATATGGGACACTCTGTCATCGGAGTAGATTGCAATGAGCATTGCATCGAAGAGATTAAAGATAGAATAGACTTGGCATATATTATGGATGCAACCGAAAGAGTGTCATTACGGAGCTTGCCTTTAGATGAGATTGATTATGTTATCGTTGCGATAGGACAGAGTATGGACAGTTCTTTAAGAGCCGTAGCTTCATTAAAAGAATTAAAGGTGAAAAATATCATAGCACGCGCACTTGATACAACACACTCCTCAATTCTTAGGGCTATGGATATTAAGAAAATTCTGATACCAGAGAGTTATGCTGCTCGTATTTTTGCCGAGAAGATACTCTCAAATGATCCAGGAGAGTTATTGTAGGACTTCTGAGAATAGTAGATGTGCTGGCATATTTACCAATAGGTTTAGTTTATCCCATTGGCTATATACCCAAAACGGACTAACCTCCCTACAACGTGGGTGACCCATTTCACTTTTGGGTCACCCACTCCTTTAGTTTTGTTAGAATTGACAAATTGCAACTTGCTTTATGCCTTCTTGTTTCCGACGATGTCATATAGTTTGTGTACATTATCCTCGCTGACAAACCCTGTGTCCATGTGTGTGTGCTTGAGCCAGCTGCCTATGATGAATCCGTCACAGTGTTCCATAGTCTCTTTGGCGGTTTCGAGTGTAACACCGGCACCTGTTATCACCGGGAAATCTCCCAATACACTCTTGAACATATCAACCTTGTCAAACGGGGTGGCGCAGCCGGTTCCTGTTCCTGTGCATACGATAGCATCACACCTTGTCATACCGATGCGCAGGTCTTCTTCAACGCTTCTTCCCGACAGTACGTTGCAATATTTGAAACGTACCCCGCCCAATAACACAATGTCATTCTCCTTGCGCAACCTCTCGAGCGACATTCCGTACTCCTCGTCATCATCTGGCTGCAGGTGCCCACATACCGAGTCAATCTGTATGAACTTTGCATCGTATCTCTTTGCAAGTTCAAATGCCTTATGGTAGTTCCCGAGGATGTTTATACCGTAAATCTTTTCCTTATGATTCTCTTTCAGCCACTTGAGAACCTCCTCGCAATCATCGGCGGAACCGAAGTAGTTTTCCACAAGCGGATAAATGCCATATTGGAAGTAAATCTCAATCTCTTTCTTTGCTCTTTCAAGAACAGTCTCACCGTGAGCGCTGTTAAGGTGAATCATGCCTATTATCGGTTTCTTCTCAATAAAAAGTCTTTTGAATTCCATAGTAGCTCTATTTTAAAAAAACAATTCCGGTCCATGAGCGAACCGGAATTGAAGTGTTATTAAGTATTTGAATCTTCTTATTCTCCAGCGGCAAATTTCTTAGCCTGCTCTTCAATCAGTTCCTTGTCCTCAAAATAATTTATCTTCATTGCGCGGCGAACATCTGCAAGAGTGTCGGCTGCTACTGCACGTGCAGCCTCGCAGCCCTTCTGCAAGAGTGCATAAACTTCTGGTATCTTCTTCTCCCACTCCTTGCGGCGTGCGCGTATGGGGGCAAGTTCTTCCTCGAGGATTGCAATGAGGAATCTCTTTACTTTCACATCGCCAAGGCCGCCACGCATGTAGTGTGCTTTCAGTTCATCAAGGTTGGGGTAGTCGGGGAGGTACTTCTCGAAGTGCTCCGGACGGCAGAATGCATCGAGGTATGTAAATACGGTGTTGCCCTCTACCTTGCCCGGGTCCTGAACGCGGATGTGATCGGGGTCTGTGTACATTGACATCACATGCTGCTTGAGTTCCTCGGCAGTGTCGGAGAGGTAGATGCAGTTGCCGAGCGACTTGCTCATCTTTGCCTTGCCGTCTGTTCCCGGCAGACGACAACAGATACTGTTGGTTGGCAGCAATATCTCGGGCTCAACAAGTGTCTCGCCATAGATACTGTTGAAACGACGTGCGATCTCACGGGCCTGCTCAATCATAGGCTGCTGGTCCTCGCCTGCAGGAACGGTTGTAGCGCGGAATGCAGTGATGTCCGATGCCTGACTGATGGGATAGGTAAAGAATCCCACAGGGATGCTCGCCTCGAAGTTACGCATCTGTATTTCGGTCTTTACGGTAGGGTTGCGTTGCAAGCGTGATACCGTAACAAGGTTCATGTAGTAGAACGCAAGCTCGCAAAGTTCGGGAACCTGTGACTGAATGAATATTGTACACTGCGACGGGTCAATGCCCACAGAGAGGTAGTCAAGCGCCACCTCGATAATGTTCTGGCGCACCTTCTCGGGGTTGTCGGCGTTGTCGGTAAGTGCCTGCGCATCGGCAATCATGATGAAAATCTTATCATATACGCCTGAGTTCTGCAACTCCACACGACGGCGCAGAGAACCTACGTAGTGTCCCAGATGGAGGCGTCCGGTAGGGCGGTCGCCTGTAAGTATAATCTTGCTCATATATTGCTGAATTTTAATTTGGATGCAAATATACAAACAAACGAGCGAGAAACATCAAACTTGCTTGAATGTTTTTTACTGCGAGTGCAGAAAATATTCGAGGTTTACCTCAAATATAACAACAAACGAGCGAGATAAGCAAAGTTTACTTTGATATTTCACGGCGAGTGCAGTCCATATTCGCGGTTTACCGCAAATATAATAAAAACGAGTGAAAGTTGTATAAACGTGCGGGTAAGAATTGATTTTTACTTCCAGCGGGCGGAAAAAGGTCAAACAGCTTCTATTCAGGCAATCTTGTCAATTGTTTATTGTGCATGACCCTGAATGAGATTATGATCTTTGATTGTGACAACCCAAGAGGCTTGAGTCGTGTCTGAATCAAATCGAGTAGATGCTCGTTGTTTCTGGCATAGATCTTGACAAAGAGGTCGTAGGCTTCGTTGGTGCAATGGACTTCCACTACTTCGGGTATCGGTTTCAAAGCATCTACAATTACATCAAGAGCAGCTTCCTCTTTGAGCGTAAGCCCTACGAAGGCACATGTACCATAGCCGATCTTGGCAGGATTGATTATGTATTCAGAACCTTGAATGACACCTAATGACATCAGCCTTTGTACGCGTGTATGGATTGTCGTACCTGAAACGCCACAGGCGCGAGCTACCTCCTGGAAGGGTACACGGCCATCTTTAGCCAACATTTGAAGAATTGTTTCATCTATTTCATCAAATTGGTTATTCTCCATATGCAAATCATTAGTTTGATGCAAAATTACATATATTTCTCAGAAATTTGATGTTCGTAGCTTTTTTATATTTTATCTAACCATAATTTACAACTTGCATCACTCGGCATTCGCCAGTCGCCACGGGGACTTAGTGAAACACTGCCAACTTTAGGACCATCGGGCATACATGAGCGTTTGAACTGTTGTGCAAAGAATCTACGGGTGAAGATGGAAAGCCAATACTTTATGATGGATTCATCGTAGGAATCAGCAAAAGCGATAGTCGCCAAGTATAGAATTTTTCGGGGAGTTGCTCCATAGCGCATGAAGTGGTACAGGAAGAAATCGTGTAGCTCATACGGACCCACTACATCCTCAGTACGTTGTTCTATCTCCTCATTTTCGCCAGATGGTAGTAATTCCGGACTTACAGGTGTGGAAATTATATCCAGCAGAATAGTTCGAAGTGCCGAATCGGTTTTGTTGTCTGCTATCCATTGAACCAAATATTTGACTAATGTCTTAGGAACGCCACTATTTACTCCATACATTGACATGTGGTCACCATTGTATGTGGACCAGCCAAGGGCGATTTCGGACAAATCACCGGTTCCTATGACAATTCCATTGTATTGGTTGGCAATATCCATCAGGATTTGGGTCCGTTCACGCGCTTGGGTGTTTTCATAGACAGCGTTATGGAGTTCTTCCGTATGCTCTATATCCTTGAAATGAACCCTGCAAGCCTCTTTGATGTCAATCTCTTTGAAGCTGCATCCCAATTCCTTAATCAAGTTTACGGCATTGAGATATGTGCGGTCTGTCGTTCCAAATCCCGGCATTGTTATGGCAAGAATATCCTTTCTGTCCTTGCCAAGTTGGTCGAAGGTGCGGACGCATATTAATAAGGCCAAAGTAGAATCCAGTCCTCCCGATATGCCTATTACTGCACTTCTTGCATGGGTATGTGTGAGTCGTTTGGCCAGTCCTGCACATTGAATAGATATGATTTCATGGCATGTCTCCTCATAATCTCTGCCTTTGGGGATAAACGGGTGGGGCGATATAGTTCTATGAAGGAGTTTCCCTATTTTAGTCAAAGGCTTGGCCATAATCATCCTAAGGGAGGACTGGGTTATATGATTCCGGCATGCCTTGAAGGTGGTATTTGTCAACCGTTCGTTTCTTAAACAATCCACATCTATATCACCTATCAGTAGCTGAGGCTCATAATTGAATCTGTTGGCTTCGCAAAGGAAATTTCCGTTCTCACAGATAAACGCATTTCCGCTGAAGACGACATCCGTGGAAGATTCGCCGAAGCCACACGAACTATACACATATCCGGCAATCAGCCGCCCCGACTGCTGAGAAATCATATTGCGGAGATATTTATGTTTGCCGACACATTCGTCGGATGCCGAGAGGTTAAAAAGAATCTCAGCACCTTGCGTTGCAAGATATGAGCTGGGAGGAATGGGAGCCCACAAGTCTTCGCAGATCTCTATTCCGAACGTTACTTCCCGCGTGGAGAACAACAAATCATTCCCGACAGGGATATGTTCCCCGTGAATGTCATACTCCGATATTTGGTTGTCAAATGCAGATGTAAACCATCGCTGTTCATAAAATTCCTTATAGTTGGGCAGGTAGCTTTTGGGAACCAAGCCCAATATGTGCCCTCGCTGTATAACTGCGGCTGTGTTTAGCAGTTGATGGCCAATAACAATAGGAAGTCCGACTATTGAAATTATATCCAGATGTGCAGTACGTTCTGCAATCTCCAGCATTCCCAGTAATGCGTCTTCTTGAAGTACCTGTTGAAAAAACAAATCTCCACAACTATAACCAGTGATGGAAAGTTCCGGGAATACGATAATCTGCACATCGGACGTTGCAGCTTCTTGAATCAAACGATTTATCTCAACAATATTATATCTGCAATCGGCTACTTTTACTTTGGGGATTGCAGATGCAACTTTTACAAAACCTTTCATGAGTGTGTGTGTTTCAATTGAGCAATCGTTTTATGCGATTCATCGCTTCTGAACAATCTTCTTTGCGTCCGAAGGCTGTCAGGCGGACAAATCCCTCACCGCTCGGGCCGAAACCTACACCCGGAGTAACAACGACATTGGCTTCGTACAACATGCGGTCAAAGAATTCCCATGAAGATAAGCAATCGGGAGTTTTCAACCACAGGTAGGGTGCGTTCTCTCCACCATAGACATCTATGCCAACCTCTTCGAACGCGCTCTTCATATGTCGGGCATTTGACATATAATAGCTTATGGTGTTTTTAACCTGTTTCTGTCCTTGTTCAGTATATATAGCCTCGGCACCTCTTTGTGTAATATAACTTGTGCCATTAAATTTTGTGCATTGACGTCGGTTCCACAGCCTGTTCATACCCACCGGTTTGCCGTCCGGCGTGAAGGCTGTCAGTTCTTCGGGAACAATAGTGTATCCGCACCGTACACCGGTGAACCCTGCTGTCTTAGAAAAACTTCTGAACTCTATTGCACATTTCTTTGCTCCCTCAATCTCATATATCGAATGTGGAATGTCACTCTCCTGTATGTAAGCTTCATAAGCAGCGTCAAATAAAATGAGTGAGTCATTCTCAAGGGCATATTCCACCCAATCTTCCAGTTCCTTCTTGCTCAACACAACCCCCATCGGGTTATTCGGATAGCATAAATAGATGATGTCGATATGCCTCTGAGGAATCCGGGGCTTGAAATTATTCGCCGTATTACACGGCATATATACCACATTGCTCCATCCGGCATTTGTAAGGTTACCGGCACGTCCGCTCATAACATTACTGTCAACATAAACCGGATATACGGGGTCTGTCACGCCGACGCTATTGTTTATACTCAAGATGTCACCAATGTTACCACAATCGCTTTTGGCTCCATCACTGATGAATACTTCCGATGGCGACAATTCCACTCCACGCGGCAAATAGTCGTTCTTGATAATGGCATTAATAAGAAAATCATATCCGTGTTCAGGGCCATATCCTCTAAATGTAGTTATCTTACCCATCTCTTCTACCGCTTTTGCCATTGCATCCACAGATGCCTTTGGTAGAGGTTGTGTTACATCTCCTATTCCCAAACTAATGACATTTCTATCCGGATAGTTCTCCTTAAATGCCTTAACTCTCTTTGCTATTTCCGAGAACAAGTAGTTGTTCGATAATTTGAGATAGTTTTCATTAATTATTGCCATAATATTTCTGTTTTATTCATTTAATTCGATAGCTCCATCAAATACCTTTTCGGCAGTTCCTCTCATATATATATGCTTGTCAATATTATCCCAATATACCTGTAAATCACCACCATCCATATGTATAAGAATTTCATTTTGAACCTTGTTTGTAGATATTGCAGCAAAAGCTGTGGCACAAGCCCCCGTTCCACAAGCCTGCGTAATGCCTGAGCCCCGTTCCCAAACTCTCATACGAATGCTTCCGTCTGGTTTTATTTCCGCAAACTCTACATTTGTCTTTTGAGGAAAAAGTTGATGATTCTCAAGTACAGGTCCTACGCTGGCCAACGGTACAGATTCCACATCTTCCACAAAGATGACAAGATGCGGATTACCCATGCACACATATGTACCGTAATAGGTTACACCATTGATGTTGAAATCCTTTTTCATCAAGCTACCGTCCCTTGTTGCCACCTGTCGGGAATTGGATAAAGAGGGGACTCCCATATCTACGGTGACACTCTCAACCTCATTGCCTGTGACATGCAACATGAGCCGTTTGATTCCGGACAACGTCTCAAGCGAAATCTCATCCTTTCTTGTCAGGGCATTGTCATATACGAACTTGCCGATGCAGCGGCTGGCATTGCCGCACATCATTGCCTCGGAACCGTCGGCATTGAATATACGCATGGAAAAATCTGCAACCGGGCTCATTCCTATCAGGACCAAGCCGTCAGCACCGATTCCTTTGTGGCGATCACTCCATTTGATGGAAGTTGCCGACGGATCTTTTATAGGATACAATGAAGTATCGACATATATATAATCGTTGCCAAGTCCATGCATTTTTGTAAATCGAATTATTTTTGACATTTTAATCTGTTTATAAATTAGACCTACCTTCCAAATGGATATCTCTCACGGCTCTACCACTTGGCTCATTCTTTCCCTTCCAAGCTTTATCCCACTCTAATGCGGTTGCAGTAGAGCAAGC
>JAFQEZ010000066.1 GCA_017398805.1 Bacteroidaceae bacterium
GAATTTAACGGTGCCGGTTAAAGAGATTACCTCTGCTTGTCATTGCGCAATTGTCATCCCGACAGAGCGTAGCGACGAGGGATCTCTTTTTCATAACTACTGCAAATATTTTGCTGACCCACACCTTTTTGCTACTGACCCCTAAAATCAAGTATCTTAATCAATGTTGAAGACAGTTTGTACAGAACCGTCAAATACCACCTACATAAACGGTGTAAAAACAGTCACAAACCAACCGCAGAAACGTCTCCAACATGAGCGATCTTTATAAATCTCCTTAGTCAGCCTATAGCTGTTCTGTTTATCGAGATTGATATAATGCTGGAGTTCATCGGTATCTTCCTTGCCGAATATGAAAAGGTTCGTTTCGTAGTCATAAATAAGACTACGGCTGTTCAAGTTTGCCGACCCGATTGTGCAGTACTTTCCA
This sequence comes from Bacteroidaceae bacterium, assembly GCA_017398805.1. Lineage (GTDB taxonomy): Bacteria > Bacteroidota > Bacteroidia > Bacteroidales > Bacteroidaceae > HGM04593. The sequence goes on from JAFQEZ010000066.1 coordinate 431, forward strand.
TCGACGCACATCACCTTTGAGTGATTGAATCCCCCCGTGTACATATACACCTCTGCCCCACGCTTCATCAGTTGATATCCTACACGCCACACGCCGTCAGGAACTAGTGGAATATCACCTTTCTCGGACAAGATGAGCGTAACCTTCACACCATCATCAATGGCCTTCTCAAGCGCCTTGCGGACAATAGGCATTGGCATAAAATATGGGTTTATAAGAATTATGCTGTCTTTTGCCGCGTGTATTGCATTTGCATATGCACGACGCATTCGCTCCGGAGTCCTTCCCGGCCAACGGTCCACAACAGCAACGTCAGCACCGCCTTCAACATCATGTTCCGGGTAATACTCTTTTCCGTCAATGCGTCCACCACCCTCGGCTTCCCACATATCAAGGAAAATTTTCTGCAGTTCGTTTACCGCTTCACCCGTAATCTTTGAATGCATGTCACGCCATTCTCCCACTCCCTCAATACCGTTCAAATAGTAATCAGCAACATTTATTCCGCCAATGTAGCCAATTTTGCCATCAATAACAACAATCTTGCGATGATCGCGTGAATTGCGGTTCACCCAAGGAAAATTTATAGGATCGAATTTGATGATTTCAATCCCTTGTGCGCGTATTGCCTCAAGGTCTTTCTTCTTCAGTGGACGGTCGTTGGACATATTGCCGAATGCATCGAACATGGCACGCACCTCAACACCCTCTTTCGCTTTCTTGGCGAGTGATCCTATCACCACCTCATTTATTGAGTCATTACGGAAATTGAAATACTCAAGATGAATATGATGCTTGGCCTTTTCGATATCTGCCAACAACGAATCGAACTTCATATGGGCACCGTTGAGTATATCGACATGATTGTTGTGGGTATAAGGAATTCCTTCGCTTTTGAGGTATTGGACAAAAGCCGAATCGGAACATTCGTGTTCACTGCGTTCTATTGCAACAAAACTGCTGCACGATGACACGCACAGCAACAGAAAAAGTATCGGTATAAAAATCAGTCTCTTAATCATCTCTGTTTCAAATCATGGCATATTTCAAACAACAGCCCTCGCCTTTTTGGCGTGCAAAGTTACAAAAAATAATCAAGATTAGGTAAAAATGCCATGTTAAGAACAAAAACAGCAGAAGAAAAGAACATTAGGTTTATAATATAAAGAGGCTGGCTAAAATAGATCTTTTATCCAACCTCTCTACAAAAGGCGGTGACCCAAATGTAAAAATGGGTCACCGCCTTTTGCTGTATCATTGTTCTTCCAGTTCTTTTATCTGTGAAAGCATCTCGTCTATTTTCTTCACAGTCTTGAAGTGTATCTTCAGACCAACTAGGCCACCTATTGCCCCTCCGATACCGGAACCGACAACAAAACCTATACCCATTGCACGGTCGGGGATATAATTCAAGGTTTCATATACAAGCCAGGAGAACCACACTGCAACCATCGGCACAGCGAAATAGAGCCACTCTCCGTATCTTTTTTTCAGTTTGACAAGGTCATACGTCTCTTTCAGAAGGTCGCTGCTCAAGTCCTTTGATTTCAGCAGATTCTTATGCTGTACGTAAGTTGCCACTGTACTGGACATGAGAATTAGAAAAGTGAAAGCGGCAAAATAGAACGAGAACCCGTAGTGCACAAAAACCGAGGTACAGAAGATTATCGCAAAAACGCCAACCAACATCATCCTCACCGCAACACGGTTCAAATCCTGCAATTTGCCTTTTATAGCCCTGCGCATATGTTGCTCGCGAACGATTTCCTGCTCTTCGAGTTTGGACTTAAGCAACGCTATCTGCCCTTTCATTTCTTCAAGTTCAATCATAACATCATCCCTTCTGTCCATGGCTGTTATTTTTAGTATTAGACATTCTTTTCAATTGTTCGCGTATCCTTACAAGACGCACCGAGACATTCTTGGCACTTATTCCGACTATTGCACCTATATCCTCATAACTGAGATTCTCGAGCCACAGAAGTACAATAGCCCTGTCAAAGTGACCAAGCAACATAATCCGCTCACGCAACATACGTATCTGGCGTGTATCATAATCGTTGTCTTCAAAAAGATTTATATCCATCGACAACGGGATTTCATCGCCTCTTCTCTTTTTCTTACGTTCGGCGGTTATACACGTATTGAGCGCAACGCGCCATATCCATGTCTTCACATCGCTCTCTCCACGGAAACGGGCAAACCCCTTCCACATATTTATGAGTGTCTCCTGAAACAGGTCCGCCACTTCGTCGGCATCATTGGAGAACATGTAGCACACTGTATAAATCGTGCTGCGGTGCTCCCTTACAACCGTTTCAAATTCTTTCTCAAGATTATCCATTATCTTATTATTTGCTTATTGGACGCAAAGAATCCCCGAAAACTACAAAAACAGCAAAAAAAATAATGAGGGCATACACCCTCATTATTATAAGAACCATATACCGTTTCTTATTCAGCCGGGCTGATTGAAACCTGTATGAAGTTATGCTGGTTTACGATTGTCTGCATAAGTTCCTGAACAGCCTCAGATGTCACACTGTTTACTGCAGACTCATACAATGCATCGTAATCCTCCTCATAGTCATTCATGCTCTTGAGGCAATTCATCCAGTAAGAGTTGCTTACCCTTTTCTGTGGGATGTTCTTCTTGATGTTCTGGAGAATCATATCAAGTTTATCGGCAGGAATACCATCCTCTACAAGGCTGTAAATTCCGGCAACAGCAAGGTCTGACAACTTCTTCACACTCTCAGGATTTGTCTCGAAAGCAACCTGAATAAGCGCCAGAGGCTTAGGCTCGCGACGCATTTGAGCTGCTGTGCTTGCACCGTATGTACCACCTTCGCTCTCACGGAGAGTCTCAACATAAATCATGTCAAGGTAAAGGCTTGCAACCTCAAGCAGCACATCATTCTGGATGCTGTAAGGAATCTTTGCAGAGTAAACCTGTAGAACTGTATTCTTTGGTGTCTCCATTGCAATAGGCAGGTCGCTCACAACCTCACCTTTCACGATATTCTCCTTGCGGTCGATAACCTTTGCGCCCTTCTTGCCACCGGGAAGCGAAGCGATATACTTCTCTACCAATGGTTTGAGAGTCTCGGCATCGATATTACCGACAACATATACTGTTGCACCGGCAACATCACCGAAGAGACGACGGCTTGCATTCTCAAGGTCTGTGATATTCATCTTCTCAAGCATCTCTGTGCTGACAACCTGACGACGCTCATGATTGCCATATAGTATTGCATTGGCATGCTTCTGGAACTGCATCATAGGCTGTTTCTCAAGGTTAGGAAGAATAGCCTTAATCTGGTTGATACCGTTCTGGTACTCCTCATTGTCGAAACGTGGATCAGCCACATTCAGGTAGATAAGCTGCATCGCAGTCTCGATATCCTTGGGAGTTGCAGTAGCTGTTATATCGTGGCTTGTATTGCCGATATTCAATGCGCATTTTACATTCTTACCTGTAAGCATCTTCTTGAGCTGAACACCGCTGAACTTTGAAAGACCACGGTTCTGCTGGAAGAGCATCCAAGCATTATCCTCGAAAGAGGGAAGTTCAGAAGTTTCAATGAGAGTGCTGCCGCCATCCTTTACAACAGAGATGATTACCTCGTCGTTCTTGAGGGTTGTTGGCATGAAGACAACCTTGGCGCCATTGCTTAGCGTCCATACAGACGAACCGTAAGCACCGTTCTTCACCTTCTTCACTGAACCCGGTTTAATTGCATCGGCATCGAGCAGAGGCTCACCGGCACCCTCCTCTACAGGGGCAGAGATTTCGCTTTTCTTCACCTCATCTATTACCGCAAGAAGAGTCTCCTTTGTAGGATGCTCAAGACCTGCACGCTCCGGAGCCTTATAAATTACAACAAAGTTCTCCTCTGTAATTACCTGAGCAAGAATCTGGGCAAAAACAGCAGATGGCAACTGAGAACATATCATCTGTGTCATCTGGAGTTCTGTCTCTGGTGAAAGCAGATAGTTATTCTGGAAGAAGTGTCCGAGGATTGGCCATACGTACTCGGAATTCTCACGTGTTGCAGCAGCCTCTACAGCCTTCTCTGCTTGGCTTATAAGCTTTGTCTTTGCACGCTCAAGTTCGCTTTCAGTTATGCCATAGCGTTTAATTCTCTCAATTTCGGTATAGAACGCCTTCAATGCAGACTCTGTATCACCATCCTTGAAAACCACCTGTGCCTGAACAGCATCGCAACCCTCGCATAAGGCGCCGATACCGAGTGATCCGTTGATAAACGGTGCATTTGACGATGCTGTCACAGCCTCCATACGTTCCTGGAACACGTTGCCGATTACAGCCTTTACGATATCAAGAACGAATGCAGCATCCGTCGAAGCCATCTCTTTTGGCATAGCCTCGCTTCTCCACAGCAACTCTATCATTGATGCGCTTGCCTCAGGATCGGTAATTACACCTACTACTGGTTCTGTATTTCCGGGGATATTGATGATGGGCTTTACGGTTGGTGTTGCAGGAGCAGGGATAGAACCGAATGTATCCTTGATTTTCTGCTCAATCTGGTCAACGTCAACGTCACCTATGACAACTACAGCCTGCATATCAGGATTGTACCATTTGCGGTAGAAACTTGTAAGGCTCTCGGGCTTGAAAGTCTTTAGTTGTTCCTCACCGCCGATGAGTGTACGGCGTGCCATCTGTGTCTCGCCGAAATAGTATGGCAATGACTTCTCGAACATTCTCCAGTTGGCATCACGGCGTGAACGGCGCTCCTCGAGGATTACACCACGCTCGGCATCAATCTCCTTGGGGTCACATGTCACATAATGTGAATAGTCGTGAAGAACAAGAAGACATGAATCAATGATACCCTCACGGACAATGGGAATATTATTCAGCATGTACTGAGTCTGCTCAAAACCTGTAGATGCATTGATATTGCGGCCGAACTCGGCACCGATGCTCTGCAGATACTCAAGCAGTTTCTTGTCGGGGAAGTTCTTTGTACCGTTGAAACACATGTGCTCAAGGAAGTGTGCAAGACCGTCCTGGTCGTCAGCCTCCTGGAAAGCACCAACATTGGTCGCCAAATAGAACTCGGCACGCTGGGCAGGCTTGTCGTTATGACGGATGTAATAGGTAAGTCCGTTCTCGAGCTTTCCTATCCTTACATTCTCGTCAACAGGCAACTGTGTCTGTCCGAACGAAATGATGGTGACGAATGTCACCGCCAAAGAAAGAAAAAATCTTTTCATGATATGATTAAATTAAAATAAAGTGTCCTGTTTATCAATTAGACGTGCGAAATTATATAAAACTACAAAAAAATCAAACTGCAGGAATAATTTTTTAAGCAAACATGTTAAAAAATATTTACACTAAATGAGAAGGTGAATAAATTTAAACAAACCTTATAGCTATCTTTTTGAAATATTCATTATCTTCGCGAAAACTATCATTAACAAGGAATACTATGGTTTATAACGAAAGGGATGTTCGCCATGAACATGTAATTGAATGTGCAAAGCAGATGATGACTGCTGCACGCACCGCGCCAAAGGCGAAAGGTGTAGATATAATCGAAATAATGATGATAACGGATGACGACATTGTCGCACTGGGCAATGCACTCCATCAGATTGGCGAGAACATGGGCCGAGGAGGTCTCATGCGCGATGCCGACAACATTCTCTCTGCTGAGGCTGTTCTGCTCATCGGCTCACGCGAAGAAGCGATGTGTCTCAACTGCGGATACTGCGGTTTCCCAACCTGCGGTGAACGCACTCCGGGCGTTCCGTGTGCAATGAACACCATAGACGTGGGCATAGCAGTCGGTTCAGCATGCGCAACAGCAGCAGATCTTCGTCTTGACACCCGTGTAATGTATTCAGTCGGATATGCTGCATTGAAACTTGGTTGGATGCCGGGATGCAATTATATAATAGGAATACCGGTGAGCGCAAGTTCCAAGAACCCGTTCTTTGACCGCAAACGTAAAGTCCAGCCACAATAATGGAGCAGCCGAAAAGAGAATTGTTCATGCCTGCAGAATGGCATCGTCTGCAGATGGTACAGCTTACCTGGCCGCATGAAAACACCGATTGGAATTATATGCTCGACGAGGTTGAAGCATGTTATATTGAACTTGCCAAAGCAATAAGCCTGCGCGTCAAATTGCTCATCGTTGCACCCGACACACAGAAAGTCCGTGCAACCCTGGAGAAGAACAATGTGATAATGAACAACATCACACTGTTCGAGGCTCCCACCAATGACACCTGGGCACGCGACCATGCATTCATTACCTTGCTTGGTGACAATGTACCCCACTACATAGACTTCTGCTTCAACGGATGGGGACGCAAGTTCGAGGCATCGCTCGACAATGCAATCAACGGCAAGCTTTACGATGCCGGGATTGTGAGCGGTGAATATGAGGATTGTACATCATTCGTGCTCGAGGGCGGTTCAATCGAGAGTGACGGCAAAGGAACAATTTTGACAACAAGCCAATGCCTGCTTGCACCTCACCGCAACCAGCCAATGGACAAGGAGGAGATTGAGAAGTGCCTGAAAAAGATGCTGCATGCCGAACGCATATTATGGCTCAATCATGGCAACCTCATAGGTGATGATACCGACGGTCACGTTGACACCGTTGCGCGCCTTGCCCCCAACGACACAATCGTGTACATGCAGGCGACAGACTGCAGCGATGCGCAATACGAAGACCTGCGTGCCATGGAAGATGAGATAACCGCGTTACGCACTGCCGAAGGCAAACCATACAGAATGGTTGCCCTGCCCTCACCCGACCCCATCCATGACGAGGAAGGAGAACGTTTGCCGGCGACATACGCGAATTTTCTCATAATCAACAATACGGTACTCTACCCCACATATGCACAACCCGAGAATGACCGCAAGGCAGCAGAGGCTTTAAAAGAGGCATTCCCTTCGTACAGCATTGTCGGCATTGATTGCCGTGCATTGATAAAACAACACGGTTCGCTACATTGCGTAACCATGCAATACCCCCGATAATAACTATGACAATGGATACAATAAAAGTAGGAATAATACAGCAGAGCATCGGCACAGATATTGACAGCAATAAGCAGAAACTGGCTGAATGCATACATAATGTTGCATCTAAAGGAGCACAGCTCGTAGTATTGCAGGAACTCCACAACTCACCCTACTTCTGTCAGGTAGAGTCAACAGAGAACTTCTCCTATGCAGAACCTATCCCGGGTCCATCAACCGATTTCTACAGCAAAGTGGCAGCCGAGTGCAAGGTGGTACTTGTGACATCACTTTTCGAGGCACGTGCCAAAGGCCTTTACCACAATACAGCCGTAGTTTTTGACAGCGACGGCAGCATTGCAGGCAAATACCGCAAGATGCACATACCCGATGACCCGGCATATTACGAGAAATTCTATTTCACACCCGGTGATATCGGTTTCCGTCCGATAAAGACATCCATAGGCACATTGGGTGTGCAGGTATGTTGGGACCAGTGGTATCCCGAGGGAGCACGCCTTATGGCACTCCGTGGCGCAGACCTGCTTATTTACCCTACAGCAATCGGCTGGGAAAGCAGCGACACTCCCGAGGAGAAGGAACGCCAGTTGGGTGCATGGCAGACAGTACAACGTGGTCATGCCGTTGCAAACGGTTTACCTGTTATAGCCGTGAACCGCGTGGGGCACGAGCCCGACCCCTCAGGAATGACCAACGGCATACAGTTCTGGGGACACAGTTTCATTGCAGGACCACAAGGCGAATTCATCGCGCATCTTGGCGAGCAGGAACAGTGCGAAGTTTTCGAGGTTAGTATGAAGCGTAGCGAAACGGTGCGCCAATGGTGGCCATTCCTCCGCGACCGTCGCATAGAGGAGTTCGGATCACTTGCAAAAAGATACCTTGACGAAGAATAAAACCACGAAAAAGGAAATAAACCCTACTTTTTGTAATAATTGTATGTTTTTATCGTGTGCATTATCATAAAAAGTATTAATTTTGCATTTGATTATATCGAATTATACAGAATTACAATATAGATGAAACTGGCCGTATCGACAAAACCGACCTTTTTTGTAGAAGAGGACAAGATTATCACCCGTCTATTTGACGAGGGGCTTGACTATCTTTTCCTTTACAAAGAGTATCCTCATCCGCAATTCATGGAGAGGCTGCTCAACCTTATACCAAAGAAATACCACAAACGCATATATACCTGCAACAACCGTCTCATGCAGGAGTACAAGCTTGCAGGAACGCTGTTTACACTTGACTCAAACCCTCCATTGGGCAATGAGAAGGGCAAGTTGGTCGGTTATGCCAACAACCTGCAACACTTGAAGGAACTGCGCAAGACATATGACATCGTATGCTTCGGTCCACTCGGACGCACATTCTACCAGAGTGCCGAACTTAACGAAATAGGCAAGAAAGTGATCAACAAGAATACATGGGCTTTCGGTGACATTGACGAGGCAAACCTCAAGCGCCTTACAAACTACGGCTTCGGTGGCGTTATCGTGAATGAACTGGTGTGGGAGAATTTCGACTCATGCCGTTCTACCGACTATACCGAGCTTGTTGATCGCTTCAAGCGTATAAAGAAGGTTGTGGACAAGCTTTAAAGACATTATAACAAACCTATTAATTATAAAGTATCATGGAAAATACCCCTTACATGGTTTTTGCAGGCACAAAGTCACGCTACCTTGCTGAAGAGATTTGTAAAGAGCTCGGTTGCGAACTTGGCCAGATGAACACTACACACTTCGCAGACGGTGAGTTCGCCGTTTCTTACGAAGAGTCAATCCGTGGCAAGAACGTCTTCCTAGTTCAGTCAACATTCCCCAACTCAGACAACCTTATGGAGCTCCTCCTTATGGTTGATGCAGCAAAGCGCGCATCTGCAAAGAGCATTGTTGCAGTTATGCCATACTTCGGTTGGGCACGTCAGGACCGCAAGGACAAGCCACGTGTATCAATAGGTGCAAAACTTGTTGCCGACCTTCTCAGTGTTGCCGGTGTCAGCCGCGTAATCACCATGGACCTCCATGCCGATCAAATCCAGGGATTCTTCGATATCCCAGTCGACCACCTTTACGCATCAATGGTATTCATTCCTTATATCAAGTCACTCAATCTCGAGGACCTCGTAATCGCAACACCTGACGTAGGCGGTTCAAAGCGCGCGAGCACATACTCCAAGTGCCTTGGTGTGCCTCTGGTACTTTGCCACAAGACACGCGCAAAGGCAAATGTTGTAGACACTATGCAGATTATCGGTGATGTAGAGGGAAAGAACGTTATCCTCGTAGACGACATCGTTGATACAGCCGGTACAATCTCAAAGGCAGCCGACCTTATGATGGAGAACGGAGCCAAGTCAGTACGTGCTATCGCCTCACACTGTATCATGTCGGGTAATGCATCAGAGAGAGTGCGCGAGTCAAAGATGACTGAGATTGTCTTTACAAACAGTATTCCTTATGACAGATGCTGTCCAAAGCTCAAGCAGCTTTCAATTGCAAAGGGCTTTGCCGAGGCTATCCAGTGCGTGCTCAACAACCAGTCAATCAGCAAGCAGTACATCTGCTGATAACGACACACACAATTAACCAAAAAACGGAGATTGCGATTGCAGTCTCCGTTTTTTATTGTATCAAGAGTGTTACAAGGGATGGATAAAAAGATAAAATTCAAGGCTTAGGAAGCCCTCAAATACCGCAGTTTACTAAGCGTAAATGAGGATTTTGAGGGCTTCATAGAACGCAGAAGTTTGCTTTTTAGCCATTCCTTGTTTAATACTGTTCTTTCTCGTTTGGAAAATCACAAGCCTTCACATCGCTCACATAGCTGCCTACCGCATCAGTGATGATTGTGTTGAGGTCGGCATAGCGACGGAGGAACTTCGGAGAGAAATCGGCTGTCATACCGAGCATGTCAGCATATACAAGCACCTGACCGTCAACCTTCACGCCGGCACCGATACCGATTACAGGGATAGAGATTGAGCTTGCTACCTTCTCGGCAAGAGCAGCAGGAATCTTCTCAAGGACAAGCGCGAAACAGCCGGCATCTTCGAGGAGTTTTGCATCGGCAAGGAGCTTTTCTGCCTCTGCCTCATCCTTGGCACGTACAGCGTAAGTTCCGAACTTGTTAATGCTCTGTGGGGTAAGTCCAAGATGACCCATAATGGGGATACCGGCATCAAGAATCTTGCGCACCGAGGGGAGAATCTCCTCACCACCCTCAAGCTTGAGAGCATCGGCATGAGTCTCCTTCATGATGCGGATTGCGTTCTTCACAGCCTCGTCAGCATTTACCTGATATGTACCGAAAGGCATATCCACAACAACCAACGCGCGTTTAACGCCACGTACGACACCCTTTGCGTGATAAATCATCTGGTCGAGTGTGATTGGCAATGTAGTTACATTACCCGCCATTACATTAGATGCAGAGTCACCCACGAGCAGCGCGTCAATACCTGCGTTGTCAAGGATAGATGCTGTAGTATAATCGTATGCGGTGAGCATTGCAATCTTCTCACCCTTGCGCTTCATTTCGATAAACCGGTGCGTAGTAACCTTTCGTGTGTCTTCCACCAAATACTTTGACATGATTCTTTCTTTTTTTAATTAAATATGTTTGTCTTCGTGTGCTTTTGAAAGCGACGGCAAAGTTACATCATTTTTATCAAAAGGCAATGCCGTATCAAAATAATCAGTAACTTTAAAGCGGATTGATTGTTATTAACGTAAGTAAGATATAAATTCACACAGAACCGCGAACCAGTTCATCCCTATACGCAGTGAGGGGTTCTCTTAACGCGATTTCAGTATGGATTGTTTATCATACGTTCATTAGATATAAAATAGCAGAATATGAAAAAGATTGTCATCATTGACGGCGGGCCACGCCGCAATATGAACACCGCACAGTTATTGCAGAAGTTTGCCGAGGGTGCAGAATCAGTTGGCAAGGATGTCGAGGTAAAAAGAGTACGACTCTACGAGTTGGATTATAAGGGTTGCATGTCATGTATGGCCTGCAAACTCAAGGGCAAGGCATCGAACATATGTAAATTCAAGGATGCACTGACTCCAGTCTTGGAAGAGATAGCCAATGCCGACGGCCTTGTCCTTGGCTCGCCAATATATTTCGGAGAGGTGACAGGAGTGATGCGCGCCTTTCTTGAGCGCCTCTCTTTCCCGTGGCTATCGTACAACGATTACAGCCTAACCGCGCCGAAGCGTATGCCGGTGGTGCTCATTGAAACGATGAACGGCACGCCCGACCGCAATAACAGCAACCATTTCGGCACTATGGAATGGTGCATAACGACAGCTCTTGGCGAGCCAGAGCGCATCATCGGCTACAACACCTGCCAAGTGGCAAAATATGACAACTATGAACTTGGCAGCTTCTCCGAGGAAGCAAAGCACACCTGGCGCGATGCCCATTGGGAGGAAGACCTGCAAAAGGCCTTCGACGCCGGCCGGAAGATGGCTTTAATATAATTTTACGAGCTGTTCAGTCTTTTAATCATAGACAGCATGAATTTAATTATTATCATCGGCATATTCATATTGTTTGCAGCATGGAATATATGGTGGTCTTCACCACAAAACATCGGCAAACGAGGCGAAAGGCGTATAGCACGAAAACTTGATTGGCTCTATAAAGAGTATATTACGCTGAATGATCTTTTATTACCGACTCGTTATGGAACTACACAAATAGACCATGTTGTAGTGTCACCATACGGAATTTTTGTAATAGAGACAAAAAATTATAAAGGATGGATATTCGGGCATGAGAATTCAGAAGAGTGGAAACAAAGTTTACTTGGCAAAAAGAGATTTTGGGGTTGGTCTAGTGAACAGCATAAGTTTTGAAACCCAATACGACAGAACGAGTTCGAAGATAGATACAATTTGCTGTAGATTTGTTATATTTACACCGATAAATCGGAATTTATTATTCCGATTATTAAGGAACAAGACAAGTAAATTCCAATTTAGATATGAGATTTTATAAACAGACAAAACGTTTCCTGCTTCTGCTGGCAATGCTGTCAGCAGTGAGTTTTGCAGATGCACAGATTAAAGTTGAAGCATCAGAAACAGTAGAATTGATGTCCATTATTTCACGCACGGCCGGTTTTCCTGAGTATTGCATGGATAATGGCGGGCAATACACAAGCGACACGGAGACATGGTTTTCCGCGTATGGACAGCACCCGACTGTCGCATATGTCAAAGAACTGCGGAAAAATTGTGGCATATCCTACGATGCAGTAATGTCGATGGCCGTCCATCTTAACACTGACGGTCAGAAGGTGTCATTCACAGGAGAAAAGAGTGACCTCGAAAAGCGTTGGCAGAAGGTGGAAATTGATACATTCCTCGTCCGGCTCAATCAGTTCTATTCCGATACCCGCTTCCACGAATTTTACAAGCAGCACCAGACTTTCTACGAGTCCGTACTTCAGGCATACGAGGAGAACGTGATGAAGTATTTTCACCAAGATTGGTATCCCCAGTTCTATGGAACGGAACCGACAGAACAGTTCCGTATCATCATTGGTTTTACCAATGGGGGTGGAAACTATGGCACAAACAGGCAAATGATAGGCCAGCCTAAAGAAATTTTCGCCATCTGCGGTTACTATACAGACGAAACTATGAACAGTCCTTTTGAAAATGGAATGGACTATGCCTCGACACTTATTCATGAATTCAACCATTCATTTGTCAACTCTTTGTACGATGCAAATGCCATTCTTCTTGACAGCATCGGTAAAACACTGTTAGGCCGACATTATCGCGCCATGAGTAGTCAAGCCTACGGAAACGCCGCTACGGTCATCAACGAGAGTGTCGTCCGTGCAGCAGTCATCATCTATATGCAGGAGAACGGCTTCGCTTATGACCAGGTAAAAAAAGAAATGTGCGCTCAGGTAGGAAGAGGCTTCCTCTGGATACCAGAACTAGTTACCACCTTACGTTATTACTCCAAGCACCGAAATCGTTATAAAACATTGGACAATTATTACCCCGAAATAGCCAAGTGCCTGAAGAAATATCTGAAAGAAGAAATGAAAAGAATAGAAAAATCATTATAACACTTATAAGACGAGGGTACTTTAGTATAAGTTAAATTCCTATTTATCTAACAGCCTTGACACAGTTCAGCTGACGCCCCCAATACGGAAGATTCTTGGGCTGTTCCAATTACCCCCAATGCCGTTTTACGCTTAACAAATAAAGTTTTAAGAAAGCATATTTGCACAAACGGGACATAGCCCTGTCATTACGCAATTGGTATCCTCAACCACGAAACCATTAGGGTGCGGGATTGAAGAAGTATCGACATCCTTGATGCAGAAGGTCTTGCCGCAGGATTTGCATGTAAAATAGATGTGCGATGTGTGGATGCCTTTGCATTCGCACCGGCAATAGAGTTTGGCATTGCTCCCGTTGTATACCTCATGGACAAGCCTGTGTCCCATAAAAAGAGTAAGAGTACGGAAGAGGGTCGACTTGTCCACCGTGTCAAGTCTCTCTTCCATTTCTGTCAAGGTGAAGGCATAACCCATGGTAATGATTTCCTTCATTACCATTATCCTTATTGCAGTTGGTCTTATGCCTGCACCGGCAAGTATCTTTTCAACATCATCCATACCATGCAAAGTTAGCGGTTAATTATATTTTTCAAAGCAGCAAAGAGAAGTTTTATTGTAGGTATTGCTATAAACAGTGAAACTGCAAGGCTAAGTACTGGGTCAATGATATTCCATCCTGTAAAGGAGATTATTATGCCTGAGATTACTACACTGACAGATACCAACATGTCTGTTGCGGCATGCAGATAGGCAGCTTTGATGTTTATGTCACTCCCCTGCCCTCTCATCAAAAGCCACGCGGTGAGTCCGTTGATGATTATTGCCACAGCAGATACGATTATTACCGTATGAGCATTCACTTCATGAGGATTTATAATCTTACCGACACTTTCTGAAACAATCAACACAACAGCGCCCAGCAGCAAAAGGCCATTCGCCAGCGTGACATATTTAGAGGCACCCTTGCTTATATTCCCTTTTGCGCGGCTCAAGTATATTGCAACCAATGACAACAGCAGCCCCATAGCATCGCCAAGATTATGCCCTGCATCGGACAACAGGCCTGCCGAGTTGCTTTGCCACCCGGCCATCGTCTCGGCAACAACGAACAGAAGATTAATTACCAGGCATACATATAATACACGGACAGGAGTATTCTTCAGCCCTCCGGCATAGCTATGATTGTGAGAATGTGCCATAACAGATTCTTATTTATGACGCAAAGATACCGTCTCTTTTCTGCAACCCGGTTGCAAAGTGAAGTTGAGAGCGATATCTATTTATAATACACGCAGTATTCTTGAAATTATGCTCAAAAATATATACTTTAGCATTCGAGATAACACACACCATGAAAAGCATGAAACAGAATATATACGGTGAGCCTTATTCCGGGGACTCAAAATTTGTAGCATCTTGCAGATTATTGCAATCCGTATACAGGAATGAGATCGGAGAACGCATACGCCCTTATAGAAGCAAGGACCGAGTCTATTATTATGGCAATTATATTAATAATGGTGAAGAGACCGGTGCGAACTTCCTTGAGGATTATATATTCATTTATGCAAAATACAGAATCGCATACAAAAAGCCTTTTGAAACCATCAACCCAGACAGGATGTTCAATAACCTATTATCAAGCCAACCTATGGCATTCAATCTCTTTTGTCCGTTACGCAAGATGCTGTGCGAATCACCCGAAACCATAACAAAAGTTGTACAGAAAGTCTTGCCCGACTGTCCGATAGCGCTGGTAACAGATGTTGACCTGGAATTCATTCCAAACAACTACAAAAATCTCACGGGCGACAGAAGTGCAATGGATGCAATCATCCGTTTCAAAGACAATAACGGTAAAGAATGTTTTATTGCAATCGAAATCAAATACTCTGAGAACCTCGGAGGAAATGAGGCTTCAAACAGAAACAAGGCTGTCGAACTTATAAGACAACTCAAGTGCTTTGACCGGGATATTGAGAAAAAGATTGAAAAGTCTGAAATAAAACTGACCCAGATCTATCGCAACTTTATGTTGAGCGAATCTTATGGTAAAGATATATCGGCCGAATCATACTCACTCATCATCGCACCCGAAAAGAATCTTTCAACTTCTCGTGAGTTGACATCATTGGTTGACGAACTCACACCTGAATATAAATCCAAAATACAACATATCACATTAGAGGATTTTGTCAAAGGACTTATTCTTGCAAGTCCAAATGAATACAAAACTACATTTAAAAAGTTTCATGAGCGTTACCTGAACTTCGCAAAAATCGAAGGTCTGGACTATTCAGCAAACATAGAATAACTTAAAGTACAACCGACACAACACAAACATGAAAACAACAGCACTCTATTTCAGCGCTACATATACCACAAAGCGTGTGGTTGAGGCAGTGGCAGCAGAACTCTCGAAAGAGACCGTTACATATGATATAACAAACGACTCATCGAGTGACGCGGTGACAATCCCAAGTGATGAGCTTTTGGTTGTTGGCGTACCTGTATATGCCGGGCGTGTGCCGGCTATGGCAGTGGAACGTCTGCGCCGTTTCAAGGGCGACAACACCCCGGCTGTAGTCATAGCCGTTTATGGCAACCGACACTATGACGATGCGGTCCTGGAACTGCACGACATTATGAAAGAGTGCGGTTTCCGCACCGTTGCAGCAGGAGCATTTGTGGCACAGCACTCCATTTTCCCGAAGGTGGGCACTGCGCGCCCCGACACCGAGGACTTTGCTGACATCAGAATGTTTGTAGAGAAGACTGCTGCACAATTGGCCGCAGATTTCGGAGAGATTGAGATACCGGGCAACCGTCCATATAAAGTACCGGGTGGAATACCCATCTGGCCTACTGCATCGCGTAAATGTACCGGATGTGGTGCATGCGCCCGCCTCTGCCCTACAGGAGCCATCGACACGTCATCGCCAAGGGGCGTCGACAAGAAGAAATGCATTAAGTGCGGACGCTGCATTGTTGTCTGCCCAAAGAGAGCCCGCCGCTTCTACGGTATCAAATACTCCATTGCCGCAGCACGTTTCAACAACGCATTCGCCACACGCAGGGCCAACGAAATGTGGTTTGCAGAGAAGAAATAACGGCAAGCCAAATTTTCGCCGTAAAATATTCAAGTGCTTGAATATTTTTTGTCTATTTGTTATTATATTTGCACCGAATTCCTGTACGTAACAGTATGGGTGACATATTTTATAAGAGCGTTTGACTTTATCTTTGTTCAGAAAATCGCCAATTTAATGAACAACTCAAAGATAATCGGCAAAACGCTCACGCGTAGTTTATACTCACTTCCAGGTGAACTATATACTACTGCGTGGGCTATTGTAGTTTATCGAGTTGTGGGTGTTTGGCGATACCTCTGAACAGATAAGGCAATAGTACCCACGCACTTTTTTATAATCCTATACACCGGGGTATTGTGTATACAGATTGTTTAAGCTATGAAAGCATTTAAAATTTTTACAACTGCACTATTTGCGTTGTTCCTGTGTGTTAATCTCGTTTCTTGCAGTAATGATGACGAAGGAGTAGTACCTGAAAATCCAACATCTCCCGAAGACAACTTGCCTGAAGAGGCTCGCGCTTTTGTCGGCTGCTGGATAAAGAATGACAACACTATCGTAGCCGGAGATTTCATATTTTGGGGAGATGGAACTTGTTGGATGCGTCCTGCAAGCTCTTATTCCGGCCAATCTACAATTTATGGTTACTGGGCATATAACCCTGAAACCAAAATACTTGCTACAACTACAAACAATTGGCAGTGGGAAGTAACGTTGTCTAATTCAGAAGTGTGGGCAGGTGTCTCAATCAGTTCACAAAAGACACTATCATTCAACAAAGCTTCTAATGAGAGTTTCTTCAGATGGGTACTTGAGACAAAGACATGGAAGAATGATGAAGATGTGTATTTGAACTGTTATGGTAATAACGGTGATCTAGGGTGGCGAAATAAAGTGACCGGGTACTACTATTCGGAAGAAGGTATTTTTTTAATTACCGAGGACGAGAACCCGGATGATTACACCTTTAATTATGAATTTGTATATGGAAAATATCATAATACAGGAAAAGGTACCATCACTCTTGAAACACCTAATAGTCCCGATTCAAGGATAATTATGACCGGATTCATTAATGCAGTATTGGAGTGAGAGTTATAACTATACGAGGATAAAATTTATATATCCACACCCAACTTTAAAACCAAGTTGAATTGTATCGACAGGAAGGAATCATAAGTTCCGGATTTAATGAATTCAAAAGTATTATATACCCTTTTTGTAGAAATCCGAATTAGGATTTCTACTTTTTTTTTGTATATTAGCAGAATATTCACACTATGCATATATGAAAATAATACATACTGCCGACTGGCATCTTGGACAGACATTCTATGGACACGACAGGGCTAAGGAACATAAGGTTTTCCTTGACTGGCTGCGCGCGACTATAAAGGAGCGTTCGACGGACATCCTTCTTATTGCAGGTGATGTTTTCGACACACCCAATCCTTCGGCCGAGGCACAAAGGATGTTCTATCATTTCCTCAAGGATGTGACAGCCGAAAACCAATCACTGCAAATAATAATAACTGCAGGAAACCACGACTCGGCAGCACGCATAGAAGCCCCTGCCCCTTTGTTGAACAGCTTCAACATACAAGTCTCGGGAATTGTACATTGGAACGAGGATGGCATTGACTTCGACAGGATGATAATCCCCATAAAGGATGGAGGCTGCTGTCTTGCCGTACCATATCTGAGGCACAACGAATATCCCGAAGCAGAGAACTACAGCCAAGGTGTTGCCAAAGTCTATTCCGAATTGTACGCCAGAGCAAAGGAGAGAGGCTACTCCCCTATCATTGCAATGGGACATCTGCAAGCATCGGGTGCCGAGGTCTCTGTAGGTGACAGTTCCGAGCATCTTGTCATCGGAGGTATGGAAGGCATTGAGGCAACCTTTGCCAGTGAGGGAATCATATATACAGCACTCGGACATCTCCACAAGGCACAACGTGTGGCACACAGGGATAATGTCCGCTACTCTGGTGCACCATTGCCAATGTCTTTTGCCGAAAGGCGAAACAGGCAGAGCGTGACAGAGGTAATCATTGAAGACGGTTCATGCAACATTGAAAAAGTGGAGTTCGAGACTCCTGTAAAACTGTTGAGCATTCCCTCCACTCCACAGCCGCTTGATTGTGTGCTTGAGGAAATAGCAGCCCTTGAGACAGGCGAAATCCGATGGGACTCTCCGCTTCTTGAAGTGCGCGTCCTTGTCTCATCGGTAGACACCATGCTGCGTCAAAGCATTGAAGAGGCGCTTGAGGGGAAGGCTGTACGCCTTACACGAATTGAAGCTGTGAGCAACATCACCCGCAATGACGATGAGCGTCCTATGACATATGACGATTTCAAGAACAGCGATCCCAAGGAGCTGATGAAGGATATTTTCAAGAGAGAGAACAAGATGGAGATGCCCGATCATCTTTCACTATTGTTGGACGAAATAATCAAGGAGGTAAGAGCATGAAGATTCTGGCAATAAGAGGAAAGAACCTTGCATCATTGGGAGGCGAGTTCGAGGTCGATTTCAGCAAGGAGCCGCTTGACAAAAGTTCGATAGTTGCAATAACCGGATCTACCGGCTCGGGTAAAAGTACCATCCTTGACGCCATGTGCATAGCACTTTACGAAAGTTCGCCAAGGCTCGACAGTATCAAGAACAGCAAGAATATCGAGGAGTTCGGCAAGACGGGCCTCAAAGAAGACAATGCAAGGACCATTATGCGCCGCGGTACTGTCGAAGCATATGCCGAAGTGGATTTTACAGCCGTTGACGGCAACAGTTACAGGGCAAGATGGAGTATTAAGCGCAGGAACAACAGCCCTAACGGTTCATTTGCTCCTGCAGCATGCAGTCTGGAGAATCTTCAGACCCATGAAACAGAAACGTTACAGATTACCGAATACAAGAACAAGGTACAGGAACTCATAGGATTGACATACGAGCAGTTCAAGCGTGCGGTATTGCTTGCGCAAGGAAACTTCGCGGCTTTCCTCAAAGCCGATGAGAATGACAAGGCAATGATACTGCAAACGCTTACCGACACCGGGATATACAGTGAAATTTCTGCCCTAATATATAAGAGATACACTAATGCAGAAAATGAACTGAGGATTGTTGAGGAAAAGAAAAAAGCCCTGCAGTTACTCACACCTGAAGAAATTTCCGAGATTGACAAGGAACTGAAAGAATTGCTAAATGCACAGGAGGAGAATGAGAAATCCATTAAAAAACTGACTCTCGAGAAGCAATGGAGCGAACATAAGGCGACATTGGATAAGCAACTATCAATAGCAGCAGACGACCTGCGTGCCGCAAAAGAAGAAATGGAACGCAGAAGACCGGAAATAGAGCAATTGAAGAGAATCGACTCACTGCAGGAAATCCGTGACACATTTATCCGTTGCACATCCATTGAACAGGAATACGCAAAGAACAAGAACAGGCTTACCGTCCTGAAGGATGCAATCAAAAGCAGCAAGGAAGAACTTGAAAAGTGCGGAGAGAGAGTCAAGAAAGCACAGGAGGCGCAGGATTCTGCCGGCAAGGAGTACGAAGAGGCAAAGCCGCAGATAAACAAGGCCGTAAAGGTTGAAGCAGGCATTGCGTCACTCCTCAAAAGAATGGGTGAACTCGAAGATGAGATAAAGAAGGTCAAGAGGGATAAAGAGAAGATTGCAACCCTTGTAGAGAAGGATGAGAAGAGAATTGATCTCCTCAAGGAAGAACAGGAAAAAATCACAGAATGGTTCAACGCGAATAAAGGATTTGAGCATATAATACCGTCTGTTCCTGTACTCATTACAAACATAACCTCAGCAGAGACATCGGCACAAGAGGCCAACAAGCATAAAGAGTCGCTTGCCAAAGAGCAGGAACTTTTGGAGAACAGGGAGAAACGTCTGACAGTTGTCAAGGCACGTGAAGAGGAACTGGCAAAGACCCTATCGAGCGAGATTGCAACACTACGCAAGATGCTCAAGGATAACGAGCCCTGCCCTGTGTGCGGCAGCCGTCATCACGAATACTTTATGACACAAGAGAAAACTCTTGCCGAGAAAGAACTCGAAAAGGCAAAAACCGATGTCAAGAATGAGATCGAGCACCTGACCGCAAGCATACAGGATTGCAAGGAGGCGATAAGCAAGCACAAAAGTGCAATAGAGACCTACATTTCGTCAATAGAGAGAATCAAGGAGAGCAACATGCAGATTGCAGGTAATGATTCCGCAACTGCATCCATCCTTGAGCAGAAGAATGCTAAGCAGATACTGGAGAAACTTGCCGGAGGATGGAAATCGAACTGTGACAGAAATTCTCAAATCAAAGAGGAACTTTCATTGGCTTGCAACAGCATTGAAAGCAACCGCAAGCGAATGGCAGAGTTGCAGGAGGAGTTGAAAGATAAGGAGAAGACATATGTTGCAGCAGAGAAGGAATCAAAGGATCTCGACAGCCAATTAAGAGGCCTGCTTGGCAAATGGACAAGTTGTGAAGCAGCCGAACAGTTTTACTGCAACAGGATTGCCGCTGCAAACAAAGAGTTCAGCAGCGCCGTCGAAGAGAGAAGCAATGTCGCGGAACATCATAGCAGACAGGAAGGCGAAATCAATGAGAAAGAGAAACTCATTGACTCACAATCAAAGCAATATGAGCAACTTTCAGCCGATATTGCGGCATATCTTGCCGCAAGGAAAGATGGCATAGACCTCCCTGCGTTGAAGTCAATAATGGCTGTAAGTAATGAGACAATCACCGCAATGCGCAACAATATTGAGAGAGCATCGAAGAATGTTGCGACTGCCGAAGCCACCCTTGCCGAGAGGAAAAGAAATATCGAGGATCACATGGCATCTCCTTCAAGACCGGCTGACGGAATTTCCATTGAGGAGATAACAGAGAACATTGCAAGGTCAACCGAAGTACGCAAGAGCATCTCATCCGGAATAAGCAGAATCAATGCCACCCTACTCAAAGACAAAGAAAACAATACTCTCTTTGAACAATACAAAGCCGAGTATGAAGAAAAGTGGAAGAATGCCGATTCATGGAGAACGCTCAACAACACATTCGGTTCGGCCAAGGGCGAGAAACTGATGCGCATTACACAAGGCTACACGCTCGACATATTGCTTGATGTCGCAAACGCACATCTCAAGGATTTCTCAGGACGTTATATGCTGTCACGTATATCTCCCGATTCGTTAGGTATCAAAGTCATAGACCTTGAGATGATGTCCGAGAGCCGATCGGTACACTCGCTTTCGGGCGGTGAGACATTCCTTGCATCGCTTGCACTCTCGCTCGCGCTATCGTCAATTTCATCGAGCAAGATGAGTATCGAATCACTCTTTATTGATGAAGGATTCGGAGCACTTGACAAGGAGACATTAGGCAGTGCAATGGATGCACTCGAGCAGTTGCAGAGCAAAGGTCGCAACATTTGCGTAATATCACATCTTACAGAAATGCTCGACCGTATTCCTGTAAAAATCAAGGTCGCTAAAGGCGTAAACGGGAAAAGCAGAATAGAAATAACAGGCTAACACAAGAAACATGAAAAAGTGTCTTAAAATATACAAGGCTTCAGCAGGTTCGGGCAAAACTTTCACATTAGCTGTCGAATATATAAAGCTATTGATAGAGAACCCCTACTGCTACAGAAACATCCTTGCCGTAACCTTCACAAACAAGGCTACAGGAGAGATGAAGGAGCGCATTCTGGGCAAGCTCTACGGTATTGCGAACAGGTCGAAAGGAGCTAAGGATTACCTGAAGAAAATCAAGGAACAGATGCCCGAATGGAGCGAAGAGAGAATCATCACGAATGCCCGTCTGGCTCTTGAACTCATATTGCATGACTACGGGCACTTCCGCATACAGACAATAGACTCATTCTTCCAGAGCGTACTTCGCGGAATGGCAAGGGAACTCGACCTGAACGGTGACATGGAGATATCGATCGAGGGCAAGGAGTTGCTCGAAGATACTGTTGACAAATTCATAAGAGACCTTGAACCCGGAAAAGAGAACATTACCCAAGTCATCAGATATATCGAGGAGGTTCTTGACAACGGAGGCGACTGGCACGTCGAGAAGAATATCAAAAACTTTGCCGAGAACATTCTGAGCGAGGAGTATCTTGACCGTGGCGAGGAGTTGCGCAGGCAGATAGAAGAGAACAGAAGTGTGCTCGAAAAGTTCCGCAGTGAAGTTCAGGCAAAACAGAAGGAGTGCGAAGAGAAAATAAAGGAACTGGGCAAGGAATTCTTTGCACTTGCAGGGGATGCCGGGCCTGATGCATTCACAGGCAATGCAAATCGTGGTGCATGGCTCTTGTTTACAAAAATAGATAAGGGAATGAGGCCGAAAATCACCTCTACCGTAACGAAAATGATTGAAAACCCGGACAAGATTTCCAAGACATTCCCCGATCGTGATAAAGTTACGGCACTGCTTGAAAGATATTACACTCTTATGAACGAGTACAACAGTTGCAAACTCTCCATGGCCCATTTCCATCAGTTGGGACTGTTGAACAGCATCGCCAAGACCCTGAAAGAGGAGAATGCAAGAGAAAACCGTTTCCTCCTCGCCGACACAGCGCATCTGCTCAGTTCAATGATAAAGAGCAACACAAGTTTCATCTTTGAAAAGATAGGCACGGAGATTGACCATATATTCATTGACGAGTTCCAAGATACATCAAGGTTGCAATGGGTATGTTTTGAAGTCCTGCTGAAAGAGGTTCTTTCACGCGGGAACTTCAACCTTATCGTAGGCGATGTCAAGCAGGCCATATACCGCTGGCGCAATGGTGACTGGAAAATCATGAACAACCTCGATTCCTACTTCAAGGAGTTTAACGGAATACTGGAGTTCGAGAGTCAGGACATCAGGATTGACGGCAAAAGTTACCAATCGGTAAACTATCGCAGCGACAGGCGTATAATTTCATTCAACAATGCCTTCTACAGCAAGGCCGTAGAGGTCATAGGCACAACATACAAGGATGAACTCGGTGAGATGTATGAAGAGATTGCCGCGGCATACAACGATGTGCAGCAAGCCTATCCCCAGCCCGAACCGGGAAAACCGGAAAAACCGGAGAGAGGATTCGTGCAGGTAAAGACATTCGTGCGAGGAAACTCTAAGGAGCAGTCAAGCAAAGAGTACGAAGCCATCTTCTACAGCAAGTTGATGGAGACATTGAGAGAACTTATAAATGACAAGGGAGTAAAACCGAAAGACATTGCGATTCTTCTGCGCGAGAACGGTCCCATACCCGATATTATCGAAGAATTCAAGACTCATTTCCCAGGGCTCAAGATTGTAAGTGATGATGCATACAAGCTATCCTCATCACACACAGTGCAGCTTGCAGTAGCTGCAATGAGGTATATCGCAACTCCCGAGGACAAGATAAACATTGCCAACATGCTGAACCTTTACAACAAGGTTGTTCTCGGCAACGACAATCCCCTTGAGAATTATGTGGCAAAAGGCGAACTGATAGAGTTGCTCCCAAGCGATTTCCGCTATAACCTTGAGCACCTCAAAGGTCTCCCTACATACGAGCTTATAGAGCAACTTATGGCTATACTCAACATAGAAGAGACAAAAGGTGAGGAATCATACATATATGCCTTCCTCGACTACATGTCGCAATACATCAACAGCAAGGGAGATGACCTGCAAAGCCTGCTTGCAGCATGGGACGAGAGCATATGCGACAAATGCATACCGGTGGAGAATGACGACAGCCTGAAGATAATGACAATACACAAGTCAAAAGGACTCGAATTCCACACTGTCATCATGCCGTTCTGCGACTGGAAGCTGACAGCCGACTCAAGAAGCCTGCTATGGTGCGAGCCGAAAGGCGAACCGTTCGACACCTTGGAACTTGTTCCGGTAAAGAGTGTCGATTACATGAAGCATTCAATATACAACGATGACTATAACAAGGAGTTCATGTATCAGATTGTTGACAACCTGAATATCCTTTATGTAGGAACCACAAGAGCAATAAGCAATCTTATAATCTTTACCGAGGAACGGAATAGCGATACGCCCTACGTATGGCAACTCATCAATAAGACAATTGAAGGACTCCCCGAACTTAATGGTGCTGTCAAGGAGAAGAGAGAGAAAAAAGAAATCGAGTACCGCTATGGCGAGATTGTTCCCAGTGAGGATGAAAACGGAAAGAAAGAGAGCAAGAAAGAGGAGAAGAAAGAGGACAACCCGTTCGAGAGCAAGCCGAAACCATTACAATTGCCGCTTACCTTCCACAACAACAGAATCGAGGTAAAGCAATCAAAGGAACTGCAACGTTTCCTCGCAAGTGAAGAAGAGAAGCAACAACTCAAGAAGATTGCCGAAGGTGAACTTTTGCACATGGTCATGTCCAAAATCGAAACAGCTGCCGATATTGACAAGGCACTTGACAAACTGCTGTTGCAAGGTATAATTGAAGATGCAGCACGCATAACAGAAATAAAGTCATTCATTGAAGGGAGACTTGCCGACCCAAGAGTCAGGGAGTGGTTCAACGGAAGTTATCGCCTCTACAACGAGTGTACGATATTGAACCGCAAGGAAAAAAAGACAAGCAGGCCCGACCGTGTCATGATAAAAGGGAACGAGGCTGTTGTTGTAGACTACAAGTTCGGTTATGCCGAAATAGATGATAACAAGAAACAGGTACACGACTACATGGAACTGTTGCACGCAATGAATTACGAGAGTGTAAAAGGATACGTTTGGTATGTAAAAAAGAACAAGATAATACCGGTAACACTATGAAACCATTTCTGAAACTGGTCGCAGAAGACCTATACAAAAAATTTGACGGCAGACTGGACAATGTTGCTGTGGTATTCCCCAACAAGCGTGCCGGATTGTTCTTCAATGAATATCTCCTTGACTGCAGTGGCGAGATGCCTATCTGGAGCCCAAGATACATGACTATCAGCGAACTTTTTGAGCAGAACAGCGAACTCTCGATAGGAGACTCGATACTGCTTGTAAGCAAACTCTACAAGGAGTATGTACGTCCCAAACGTGATGGTGAGAGTGATGAGGAGTATGAAAATAGCGTCGAGTCACTCGATTCGTTCTACTATTGGGGCGAAATGCTGCTTAGGGACTTCGATGACATTGACAAGAACCTTGCCGACACAAAGAGACTCTTCTCTAACATAGCCGACCTCTACAGCATGGGCAATGGCAAGGACACCCTTGAACCGGAGCAGATTGAGGCCATACTACGTTTCTTCAAGAACTTCAACCCTGATCAGAAGAGTGATATAAAGGAGAATTTCACCTCGATATGGAATAGACTTTTTGACATATATACAAGGTTCAAGGCAAGCCTGCGCAGAATCAATGTTGCATATGAGGGCATGCTCTACCGCGACATCATAGAGAATGGCGAAGCGCTGCAACTGAAGCACGACAAATATGTCTTTGTCGGTTTCAATGCACTGAACGGTGCCGAAAGGAAACTGTTCGACATGATAAGAAAAAGCGGCAAAGCGCTTTTCTATTGGGATTATGATACATATTACGTCAAGGAGCAGTTCCATGAAGCAGGACACTTCATGCGTATGAACCTGGATCGTTTCCCCAATGAACTCAGCATCGACTGTTTCCGTCAACTTGAGACCACGAAGAGTGTCACCGTTGCATCTGCCGGAACAGAAAGCATCGAAGCACGTTACGTATCGGAATGGCTAAACGGAAATCTGACAGAAAACAATGTAGAGACGGCTATTGTCCTATGCGACGAGACAATGCTTGACCCGGTCCTTCACACAATACCTGAAAAGGCCAACGGGCACGAGCTCAACTCACTGAACGTAACCATGGGATACCCTATTCCAAGTACGCCCATCTACTCGCTCGTCAAGAGCCTGGTTGAACTTCACACGCGTGGCTGGAGTGAGAAACACCAGGCATTCATGCTGGTGAATGTATGCCGTCTGCTCAAGCACCCTTATGTAATACAGGGCAGTCCTGAGGCCAACGGATTGATGAAAGATCTCGTAAAGAACAACATCTTCTACCCTACCGACGAGGTATTGCACAAGGACGGATTCCTAAAAAAGATATTTACCCATTGCAACAGCAACATCGAGTGGATAGAGAACCTGGCTGAGATAATATACACTGTCGCCGAAAACCGCAAGAGGGTTGCCGATGAGAAGCACCAGATGTATGACCTGCTCTTCAACGAGGCCATAATGAAGGTATATACACAGGCACAGCGCCTTAAAGCCCTTCACAGTGCAGGTGAACTCAATATGAAACTTGCAACAGTGGGCAAACTGTTCATCAGGGTATTGGGATCAATGACAATGCCTTTCCATGGAGAGCCCGTTGCCGGTCTCCAGGTAATGGGATTGCTTGAGACCCGCAATCTCGACTTCAAGAACATAATCATGCTCGGAGTCAACGAAGGGGCTGTGCCCAAGAACAGCGGAGAGAACTCTTTCATCCCCTACAACCTGCGCCGTGCTTTCGGACTGACACTGAGCGAACACCGCGATTCGATATATGCATACTACTTTTTCAGGTTACTGCAACGTGCCGAGAATGTAACGCTCGTTTACAACAGTTCTCCATCGGGCAAGTACCGCGGTGAATGCTCGCGCCACATCTTACAGTTACTCGGCAGTAACCTCTACGATATAAAGAAGTTGGGGCTTACCGCAAAACAGGAGAACAGGGAGTTTGCAAGCGGCAATGTGACAAAAACCGAAGAGATGATAAAGAGACTCCGCGAACGTTTCGACTACTCGTTCAGCAACGACGCCATGCCTATGTCACCTTCAGCAATAAATCTCTACAACAACTGCGGCCTCAGTTTCTTCTTCTATCATGTGCTTGGTCTCAAGCCGATAGAGGAGATAAATTCAGAACTCAAGCCTACTGACTTCGGTACGATATTCCACTCGGCTGCAGAGATGCTCTACGATGAACTGACAAAGAACGGGAACAGTGTCATCACGAAGAACATGCTCGAATACTATATAGAGTCACCGGCTCTGCTTGAACGTTTTGTAGACAAGGCTTTCGCAAAAGAGTTCTTCAGGGACGGAAAACTCGAGTACAACGGCGAGCAGTACATAAACCGCGGTGTGCTTCATAACTTCCTATATCGACTTGTAAAGATGGATGCCGAATACGCACCATTCACATACATCGGTGGCGAGAAGAAAATCATGATATCACGCCCTGTCAAGTGTAACGGGTTCAATGTAAACCTGAATATTGGAGGCACAATAGACAGAATTGACATAAAAGATAATACTGTAAACATTGTAGACTACAAGACCGGCAGCGCCGACACCGCAACAAAAATCGACCTTGATACCATATTCGACAACAGCATCAAGAGCGCCGGAAACCGTCTGCAGGCACTGCTCTACTCATGCGCATTGGACAATATCCTCAAAGGTGAAAGTCCATTGCCGAAAGAGGATACATTCGATTGGATAAAAGAGGTACAAGAGAACGGTGCGACAAAAGTTTCTCCATCACTCCTTTACATGCGCAAGAACAAGAAGAAGGAAGACGGCAATTCACCTGTAGATATCGACAGGAAAACCGGTGTCATTGAAATTGCAGGGACTCCGGTCAGCGACGTCGCTGTTTTAAAGGCCGATTATCTTGACAGGCTTGACGGAATAATCAAGGAGATTTTCAATATCGACGTAGAGTTCGCTGCTGCAGAAGATGAAAAGAAATGCACATATTGCAAATACAAAGCTATCTGCAGGAAAGAATAGAAAACCAACGTTAAAAACTATATCAAATCGGAACCCGATTGGATACAGGGCGGACACGCCGGTACCACCCCGACAGATGCCCGAGAGGGAGAGTTTGGATACTCACGCGCTGTAAGGTAGGAGTTGACGAGGGGGTTGCAATTAGACGGTGTTGTCAAAGTGATAACCGCGAACCTGTCATCCTGAGCGAAGCGAACCAACGGTCGACGCCCGGAGGGGCTAAAGTCAAGGATCTCAAAACCGTTAATTGAGATTTTTCGCTTTGCTCAAAATGAACAGCTTCGCGGTTGGACTCTAATTTTTATTTTAGACAGAAGAACAAAAGAACATAAGCTTTACGCAGTTGTTATGTCTTATAAATTCCCTTTCGCTGAGCATACAAAGGTATTTATATAATTGTACCTCTTTAAGGGGACGAGAAGTTTGCCCTTATTTGTCGCATCTTTTATTCTAAGACTATTATTCTGTTTTTTTATTTCTATAAATTTGGAATTATGTATGTAAAACATTATGTTTGCACTGCATAATAATTTTAGGACATGAAGTTTGTAGACAGAATAGACGAAACCGCTCGCTTGAGGAATGCACTATCAAGAAAAAAATCAACCTTTATAGTAATGTACGGAAGAAGGCGTTTAGGTAAATCAACACTTATAAAACGGGTGCTGACTGATGCTGATGTCTACTTTTTGGCCGACCGTTCCGAAGAACAGTACCAAAGAGCACTTCTTTCAAAAGTGATAGCACAGGTATTCGCGGATTTTGATAAACTCACATATCCCGATTGGGAGTCGCTGTTTCGTGCGATAAATTATCGTACTGACAATAAGTTTACCTTGTGTTTGGATGAACTGCCATATCTTGTGGAACAATCGCCCGAACTGCCTTCGGTATTGCAGAAACTGCTTGATGAGAAATCACTCAAATATAACATTGTGGTGTGCGGCTCATCGCAGAATATGATGTATGGCCTGTTCCTTGATTCCACAGCCCCACTATATGGTCGTGCAGATGTGATAATGAAATTGACTCCCATCAAGTTACCTTATATTCAAGAGGCTTTGGGTGTTGATACAATCGGGGCTATTGAGGAGTATGCAGTTTGGGGTGGCGTGCCTCGTTATTGGGAGTTGAGGGAAAATAATCTTTCATTGGACGATGCTCTGTGGCATAATGCTCTGTCGGTAAATGGAACACTTTACGAAGAACCTGTAAAACTGTTTCAGGATGATGTTAAGGATGTTGTCAAGACCTCAACAATCATGTCATACATTGGAAGCGGAGCAAATCGTATTTCTGAAATAGCATCGCGTTGCAACGAACCGGCAACAAACCTTTCCCGTCCATTGAAGAAACTTATAGACTTGGGATTCCTGGAGCGCGAAGTTCCTTTTGGTGCCGAAGAAAAAAGTTCCAAGAAGAGTCTATATAAAATTACCGACCCGTTCATGGCTTTCTACTATCAGTTTATAGTACCTAACCGTTCTTTTATAGAACTTGGTCGTCGCTTGCCAATTGAGCAGACGTTGAATGCTCATTTCCCGGAATTTGTAAGCGGCCATTGGGAAAAACTCTGCCGTAATGCAGTTTCGGGTAATCTCATAAAAGGAGTGCTGTATGATAAAGCCAAACGTTGGTGGGGAACAGTGCGTAATGAGGAGAACAAACCCGAACAGGTTGAATTTGATGTAATGGCAGAATCACTCGACAAGAAACACCTGCTTGTAGGAGAGTGCAAATGGACAACCCAAGAGAATGCCAAACTGCTTACTGCCGAGCTTTTACGCAAGGCAAGTTTGTTGCCCTTTGCCAAGAAATATACTATAGTTCCTGTATTGTTTCTGAAGAATACACCGACTAATGATGTTGGCACTACAATGCTACCCGGTGATGTTATTGAGTTGATGAGGTAAGTATAAGAAACTGTAATGTTTAATTCCTCTTGAGAGCCTACAGCTTTAGGAGGAATTTTCATATATAATTATCTTAAAGAGAGTGTATTTGATTTGAGCGTAACATGCCGGGACCTTTTGCGTACTTTTCGGTCACGAAAAGTATGTGATAGAACGACACAAGGAGAATAATTGACAACAGATTAAGGGTAAAACAAACCAAGGAATAACAGTTCTATTGTACCAAGGTTATTTCGCCCACACTAAATTTATACTTACTCCTCCCTACTCTTTTCCACTCACAAGATATATACTCAACCCTATCAGCAACAACGATAGCAACACTACCGGTTCAAAGCGGTCTACACCGGTTATGAACGAAACAGCAGCCGCGACAATCAGCGTAACATACCCGTACAAGGCAACCACTGTACTCTTGAGATATTTCAGTCCGATAGGAATCAGAAAATATGTAACCACAGTAGGGAATATCAGTACAAAAGCAAGCAACAGCATGGGCACAAGTTCCGGTTTGTCAAAGAGAGGTGCATGCAATCCCACTACAGACAACAACAGGAGCGACAACACTGCACCCGAGGTGAAGGTATAACGCAATATTGTAATGGAAGATAGATGCCCCACCATCCTTGCCGAGAGTACAAGATATATTGCATATATCACCGAAGCCGCAATCGCAAGCATATTCCCGAGCAGAGGGTCGCTTGCGGTGCCGGACGACGGTTCGGAAAGTATACAGAGGAGCGCTCCTGCAAAGCCTACTGCCAACCCGAGCAGTTTACGGTAGTCGACACTCTCACGATAGACAACCGACGAAACAATCACCACCCAAAGAGGCTGCATGGCATTGAAGATCGCAAAGTTCACGGGTGTCGTATAACTGATACTCAGCGCGTAGAGCGACATATACCCGAAGATTCCCAACGAACCCAAAGCAATCAGTTTAATCTTGTCGCGCAACGGGACATTTTCCGGTTTGGCAAAAATCGATACAACCCAGAATACAGCCGCACCAAACGAAAGACGCAATGAGACACAGCTCAACGGTGCAATCCACAGCGGCAACAGATATCCCAGCACATTCACATTCAATCCGCTGAACACACGCGCAACAAAAAGCGCCAATGAACCTTTAGCATATCCGTTCATAATCAAACATTTCGATTTTCAATTTTCGGTTCTGTTTTTTTCATGATTCTTGTCAAAATCATGAAAACTGCACCTGCAAATGCAATAATGGCATTCAGCAGGAACGGTGATGCATTACCCTTCATTCCGGTAACATCCTGCAGGAACTCAACAATAAAGGGCGATACAACAATTGCAACATAATTCATTGTCATTACAAGCGCCAGAGCAATCGATACCTTCGATGCCGGTGCAAGCGATGAAGCTGAGTCATATATATAAGGTTGTGCCATACCATAGCCGAATCCGGCAGCAATGCATCCTACTATTATCGAAGCCAGAGATCCATGGAAATAGACATCAAGCAACCCTAAGCCTATCAGCAACAAAGCACAGAGAAGGAGATTGCGTCCAAGAATTTCTATCAGACGGTTGATGAAAAGCCCCGGGGTCATCATAGCAAGGAAAAAGAGTGATGTCACAATTCCTGACACGGCACTGTCATACTCCTTGTCACCCAAAAGGAAGGGCAGATATATGCTGACCGCCATCACAAGCACCGTTATCAGCAGATAGTAAAGCATATACTTGAGCAGCGAAGCGTACCTTATATTTTTACTCTCATTGACACTGTTCCTCTTTTTATCCTCGGCAACGCCCGAGGCCTTACGCAGTGCAGGAAGCAGCAGTATCGGAATCAACGGCAACAGATAGACCAGAAAAGGCAACCGCCACTGTATATCGGCAAGCCACCCCGTAACTGCCGTTGCAATGACAAGCGCGATATTGGTTATCGCCGAGACATATCCGAACTGTTTTGTGCGCTCATCTCCGGTGAAGAACTTGGATACAAGAAGTGTCGAAAGCGGAACAATGATACCGGCACCGACACCCAGCAACGCACTCACCACGATGAGCTGTCCCATGCCGTTGCATACAAAATAGAGTGCTCCGCAAATCAGGAAAAGCCATAATCCTATCTCAAGCAGCCTCATGTACCCTACCTTCTCTGTTATGTATCCTGCCAACAGTATAAAAGGAATAATCAACAACGAGGGCAGTGTCGTAAGCATCTGTATGTCAAGTTCCGTTGAACCGGGAAATACCTTTAGTAACTCCTCGGATATCGGTGATACAGCCAATCCGGGCAGAGATGTCAACGCAGAGACTGACCATATAGCCAGAAGTGCCCATAATGAAATGTACGCAGTACCGGTAAAAACTCTTTTCATATGCATGATATTTAATATTCTTGTCTACATCCTTAGATTGGAACATATATTCTAACAATACTGCCTGCATTCTGTTCACGCATCATAAAAAAGATAAAACAGCGAACCCTTGGACAACGGTAAACGTTCAAATGTCACATCAACCATATTTACAAACCAATTAAAAGTAAAGAAATGAAAAATGAAAGTTGCACAACCGATTGTATGACCAATGTCACGACATCGGTATTCGGTTCAGAAGAGATGCTCAAGAGTTCACCGGTAGAAAAGATTCCGCAGGACCCTACTACCCCCGAAATTGCCTATCGTATGGTAAAGGACGAGACATTCGCCCAAACACAGCCGCGATTGAACCTGGCCACATTCGTGACAACATATATGGACCCGTACGCCACCAAGCTGATGAACGATGCCATTGCCATGAACTACATCGACGAGACCGAGTATCCTCGTGTCGCTGTCATGTGCGCCAAATGCATCAACATCATCGCAAACCTATGGAACAGCCCCGAGCAGGCAAAATGGAAAGCCGGTGCGCTTGGAATAGGTTCAAGCGAAGCATGTATGCTTGGTGGCGTGGCAGCCTGGCAACGTTGGAAGAAACGCCGTATGGCCGAAGGCAAACCGTGTGACAAACCTAACTTTGTCATCTCATCGGCCTACCAGGTTGTATGGGAGAAGTTTGCCCAGCTGTGGCAGATTGAGATGCGTACAATACCCCTGAGCAGCGAGAACCTTACCCTCAATCCTAAAGAGGCCATTGCCAAATGTGATGAGAACACCATCTGCGTAGTTCCAATCATGGGCGTCACCTGGACCGGACTCAACGACGATGTAAAGGCACTCAACGATGCTCTCGACGAATACAACAAAAAGACCGGATATGACATACCTATCCATGTGGATGCAGCATCGGGAGGTTTCATACTGCCGTTCATAAAACCGGAACTCGAATGGGACTTCCGCCTCAAGTGGGTTCTCTCAATAAGCACCAGCGGTCACAAGTATGGTCTTGTATACCCAGGCCTTGGATGGATTGTCTGGAAAGACAAGAAATTCCTCCCCGAAAGCATGTCATTCAGTGTCAACTATCTTGGTGCAGAGGTTACACAGGTAGGTCTCAACTTCTCACGTCCGGCAGCACAGATTCTCGGTCAGTACTACCAGTTCATACGTCTCGGTTTCAAAGGTTATAAGGCAATCCAGCACAACTCAATGGAGATTGCAAAGTACCTGCATACCGAAATAGGCAAGATGAAGCAGTTCAAGAACTACAGCAGCGAAGTCACCAATCCGCTCTTCATCTGGGAATTGGACAAGGATCATTGCAGCAAGTGTAAGTGGACACTCTACGATCTGCAGGACAAGCTGAAGCAGAACGGTTGGATGGTTCCAGCATATACCTTGCCGGCGACACTTGAAGAGACCGTTGTCATGCGCATTGTAGTTCGTCAGGGATTCAGCCGCGACATGGCCGACCAGTTGCTCGGCGACATTGCAGCGGCAGTAGCCGAACTTGACAAGCTCCAGTACCCCACTCCGTCGCGCATGAGCATAGAGAAAAAGATAAAAGTCAAGGGTACCGTATATACCCACACAGGACATTAATTCAAAAAATACAGCAATGAACAGGGATAGAAGGATAAGAAAAGAAGAACTCAAGATTGCCGTCCATGAGGCATATCTCAAGTTCAAGGATTGCAAGGAGGGACGCAATGCCAACTACATTCCATACCTTGCCAACATAGAAGACAATCTGTTTGGAATTGCCGTATGCCTTCCCGACGGTGAGATAATGAGCGTGGGCGACTGCGGCTACATGTTCGGCATTGAATCAATTTCAAAAGTAGCTACAGCCCTTCTTGTACTCAAGGAGTACGGTTCCGGGACGCTGCTGGATATGATTGGCGCCGATGCCACCGGCATGCCGTTCAACTCGGTACTGGCAATTCTCCTTGAGAACGAACATCCTTCTACCCCTCTTGTCAATGCAGGAGCAATATCCGCCGTAAGCATGGTGCGCCCTGTGGGCAACAGCAACGGGAAGTGGGAGGCGATAAAGGAAAATATCGAAAAACTGTGTGGCAGCGAGGTTCGGCTCATCGACGAACTGTACAGGTCGGAAAGCGTCAGCAACCACAACAATCGCGCCATTGCATGGCTACTGAAGAGTTACAACCGCATATACGACGAGCCCGACATATCGCTCGACCTGTACACGCGCCAATGCTCTTTGGGTGTTACTGCAACACAGCTCTCAATTATGGCTGCCACCATCGCTTTCGGCGGATATAACCCAACAACCAAAGAACAGGTTTTCAAGAGTTCCTTGACAAGCAAGATAACTTCCCTAATGGCAACAACAGGTTTCTATGAGCATACAGGCGACTGGATGTTCAGTTGCGGCCTGCCTGCCAAGTCCGGCGTGGGCGGTGGTATCATGGGTGTACTTCCCGGCATCTTCGGTATCGCCGCATTCTCGCCGCCAATTGACGAAGCCGGCAACTCCGTGCGAGCCCAGCGTGCTCTGCAATATATAATGGAACAGCTGAACCTGCATATATTCAGCGGAGAAAGAGCTCTCATCGTTGAGGACGAAAAGAATTAGCCATATTATCTAAACAATTATAGGGTGTACCTCTCCATCAGGTACACCCTATAATTGAATATTCATAATGGTATTCACATTCTGAAAGTCCCCATCCTGAGCTGTTCCATAATTACCTTGCTGCTCTTGGCACCCACCAGAATCATATTCTTGCCTATTTTATTGCACTCCAGGCGCGCAGTACCGTCGAAAAGCCAGATTCTGTTCTTCTTGTCGATGGTTATGAGGATTGCCTCCTTGCCATCATAATCGGCAATTGAAATATCGGTGTAGGTAAAATCGTAGTGCTTGCCACCGAGAGCCACCTGAATATTACATTTGCTGTCGAGGCTTATGCGTGCAGTGTTGTCAGTAAGTTCATAATTATCCTTGCCTTTTACACGTGCACTCTTCTCGTAGTAGAAACTGTAGAGATATGTTGCCGAACGGTCGTAGACAGCCTGTATCGCATAGCCGCCTGTCCAGTTTCTATTATCCTTATCTTTGATTACAATGTCGTCATCAGTTGTCTTTGGAATGTACACAATGTTGTGTGTGCTTTCAAGGGTAAAATATCTATAATCTTCAGCGGTCTGCTTGAACTCCGCCCATACACCGCTCTTGAGCCTTGGGCGGTATTCGCGCCAGTTGAGGTTGTCGCGCACAAAATAGCCGTCATACTCGTAGTGTTTCATACTGTGATTCCTGTAAGTGTAGTACAGGGCATCGACTTCGGGGCAAAGGAGGTGCACGTTCAAAGTGTTGTACACGACCTCCCAGTTGCCGTTCTTCTTGCGGTCGACATAAATCTTGTCATGTGAAATTTTGGGAACGGAAACATTGCATCGTTTGCTCTCGAGGTAGAAGAATTTGTCATCCTCTTTGTACTGCTTGTACTCGTTCCAAGGTTCCACCTTGTCGGCAGGGCGGTACTCGGTCCACTCCTCACCGTTTTTTACAAAGTAACCGCCTTCGTAGGTAACAAGTGCTGTTGTTTGCGCCATGATCGACACCATGCCTGAAACAGCAAGCACCAGTGTCAGTAAAATTTTCTTTTTCATTGTTGTATTGTTTTTTAGTTTGTTATTCAAGAGAATGTCATCTCGACGAATGTAATTAGGAGAGATCCCTCGTCGCTTCGCTCTGTCGGGATGACAGGTACGCGATTATTGTACTCTGTTATCTGTTATCTGTTATCTGTTATCTGTTCTCTGTTATCTGTACTCTATTCTCTGTACTCGCCTTCTTGAGATCCTTCGCTGCGCTCCAGGATGACAGGTACGCGATTATTGTACTCTGTTCTCTGTTCTCTGTTCTCTGTTATCTGTTATCTGTACTCTGTTCTCTGTCATCTGTACTCTGTTCTCTGTCATCTGTACTCTGTTCTCTGTACTCTGTACTCTGTTCTCTATTTCAATAACTTCCTTGCATACCCAAAATCTATATGCACGCCGTTTTTATGTGACTTGCCGGCAAAGAAGTATTCATCCTCGGTAAAGCGTATTCCGTATGACTTGTCGCTAAGGTCACTGTTTATTATAATATTGCACTTCTTTGCAAAATCCTTCTCGCCACCGAAGCAATATTCATTCACCGCCTTCTCAAAGCCGCTTACACCACCGATTATTATGCTCATATGGAAATGCTTCTCGGCAGGAGAGTCGTAGAGGCACATAAGTATGTCGCCTTCGCCCCATAACTGTACAAAACGCTTTCCATTGTTCTCGCTGTTTTGTGTCACTTCGAGCCCCTTTACCTTCACGCCCGGCTTGTGACGGAAAAAGTCGCCGAATTCCCTCAACATCTCATTGTACCCGTTTTCGTTTTGCGAGAAGCTGTAAAGCACTGCAGGCATGCCACCCTGATACTCAACAGCTGCAAACTCTTTGTATTCGGGTGTGAGGCCGTCATCATACCATTTGTTTCGCGGATAATGCCTGATGACATACTGCTCTGCAATATCCTGCGGCGTTATTATGCACGAGATGATATCATTGAGACCAAATTTGTAACCGGCTGTAAAACTATGATAACTGTTTATCCAGTCGTATACGCCCTTTGCTGCGTATGGTTTCTGTTTCCCCTTCAAGTGAGCAGGAACCTGGGGTATTGCCACATAGTACTCATCGCTGCCAGGTATTATCTCAATGAATGAAGGCACATCAAGTTCGGCAAGTTCCTTCTCAAGGTCATCGAGATTCTCTTTTGCTTCCTCCTTGAATGCTGCAATCTCCTCAGTCAGTTCTTCGCGTTCTTCTTCGCTTTCAGCCTTGGCAAGCCTGCTTTCAAGCAGTTCTGTATTGTCATTGAAAATCTTTCGTGCAAGCGCCATTATCGACTCACCGTCGGCACTCGGGCAATAAGGATTATCGGGGTGCCTGCTAAGTGCATCCATATTTGTATGTACCCCGAAGTCCATTCCTCCGAACATATCAACATCAACAAAATCTTCAGTGGTCATCTCCATCACCGAGCGCATCGCATCCTGCACTCTCTCCATAATATTCATGCTTGCATAAAGAATCATGACATCATCGCCGCTGTCTCTTACAAGCAACGTGTGACCTTCGCATACAAAAAGAGACTCTTGTTCTCCATCTTCGCGTTGGCATGCCATGAGCGGGATACCGAATATATCCTCCGACTCCTCATCATAATACTTTTCAAATACGCCATTGATAAGGTTGTAACCGATATTGTCTTCAGACATTACTGATACGTAACGGAATGTTGTATCGGAAGTTTCAAAGCCGGTTACAGACATATTCTGTCCATTAACCTTTAAAACAAGAAGGTCCGAAGGATATTCAAGATATGTATCAGAGCCGGAATTTTCATTCACACAAGTCACATGCTCACCATTGAGAGCCTTGAGTTCAGCAATGAATTTCTGCAACTTATCCTGGTCTACGACCTGAGCATAGGCATTTGTGGCAAGCAAGAGTGCCATCATGATATATATTGTCTTTTTCATAATACCATTCTATTATATTTCATAATCCGATTTCTATTCCATTCTCGCCTAGAGCCTTGAATGAATCGTAAGAAAGCCCGGCAATGAATACCACAGATAATTCATCGCCCTCATCATTTATCACAAGAGTACTATTTGAATCGCCGTATATTGCGGTCATCATTCCATCCTCCCTGTTCAGCGCCATTAGCTTCATACCCATTACACTCTCCTCTTCTTGCAGGAATGGGTTCATGGCCTTTAAAAGCAATGCGTAACCCTCGGGGCCATTGGCCGTAAATTGCCGCATGCTTCTTATTGATGTCAACTGCAAGGGGATATCATTCAACTCACCATCTGCCCCCAGCATATTGAACATCTGTCTGAACATACTTGACGAGATATAAGCGTAATCAATCTCACCGGACTTTATTTTTGCCACTTTCTTTATATACATCTCGGCCTCGCTTTTTCCATCATTTTGCGGTATATGCCCTGTGGCAAAGGCAGAACCGGCAAAAAGCACGAGTGCAAACAATGTTGTTAAAATATACCGTTTCATAATTCTATTATTGAATATTTATTTTTATCATATTTTTATACGGAGCAACAGCCTTGTTCAAAGTGTTCTCCATTTTTCGTGTATTTTCGCGCGTTGTATTTACAGCAAGCATCATATTTCCAAGTGCACCCTTGAAACACTCCATTGCATCCTCGGGATTGTCGAAAGTATCCTCCTCTTTCACTTCCGCGATAACCTGTGCAGGTTCACCCCCGTTTGTCACCTTCGGCTGTTCATCCTCATAAAGAGAGAATCCGATTATTAGAAGTGCTGCTGCAGCAACGCTACGCCATACATAACGAGGAATTTTGAAAACACGCCTTTTATCGCCCTCTACTTCAACAGTCTCAGGAACCATTAGTGTTTCATCTACAGCGAGAGAATCGAGCATCGTCTCAAGGCGCACATCGGCACCGGCCGGCAATGCAGTCTCCTCTTCCTCACCACAAAGAGCTATTATTGCTTCCTTGTCTTTACGGAGTTCTTCGGGAACATCATGCAGGCGAAGGTAGCCGCACAGTTCGCGCTCCTCCTCAATCGAGAGTTCTGCATTAAAGAACTTCTCAATCATTTTTTTAAGATCTTTATCTTCCATATAAAACTCCATTATTGATTATCGTAAAACTCTCTGAATTTCTTTCGTACTCGCGAGACTATCACCCTTATATTTACCTGTGAGAGTCCGGTAACGCTCTCAATCTCATCGAAACCACATCCGTTCATCCTCATCTGCATCACCCGTCGTTGCTGTTCCGGAAGAGCGGCCAGAAACTTTTCAAGACATTCACCGGCCTCACGTCTCTCAATATCAGGCGGAGAATCAACGACAATATTGTCGGCCTGCATTTCTCCGATATCATCATGCGTCCTTATGACACGCCAGCGATCGATACATATGTTTCTCAGCAGTTTACGGCAATAAGCCTCGGTCGCAACAATATTTTTAAGTTCCTCCTTTCTTTCCCACAGACGCAGATAGAGATTCTGCACAGCATCCTCTGCCTCAAAGCTGTCGCAAAGCATACGGTATGCCTCGCGATAGAGCATCTTTTGCAGCGGCAAGAACCGCCTTTTGAATTCTGCGTGTGTCATTTATCTCAATGTCTATGCCTCTCGGAAATGTCCGTTTTTAATCCTTTCCACCTATAAGACGAAGAATGTTCAAATTTGTTACAGGCAAAATAAAAAAAAGAACTTAGAATCTGTTTCTTATTGTTTCATATCATTCAACAGTTCATTGATTTTATTCTTAAACCTCTCAAGACTATTCTTGCCCCAGCCTTCAACGTCCATAACCACATTGCCATTTTCATCACAAAGGAAATAACGTGGTATGCCATTTATATTAGGGATGGTATTCCAATCCTTGTCTGAAAGGCGATAATGATAACCAGGAATACCCATTATTGTATTGCTCCACTCCTGATAGGGACTACTGCCATTGGTTAGATAAACAAACGCCACAGGTTTTCCCTCCATTTCTGCTTTATAATCTTTAATCTGACGTATTCCTGCTTTGCATGGGACACACCATGTCGCCCAACAATCAATAAGCAGAACCTTGCCTTTAAACTGTGATGAAATATAATCAATTACTGGACCTTGATAATTGTCGGGCACACTGCACACCTTTACGTTATCTATCTTTTCTGCTTGCATACGAGCCTTTTCATTACGTATGAAACTGTTATAGTTTCGAACCTTGTCCATAAATTGCGGAGCGACACTATCCCATTGTTCGGAATTGTCATCAAATGGCTCTGTACTGATTTGACGGCACATCTTCTGTGAGTATTCAAAATCGGACATCCAACGTGCCACAGGATTATCGGTCAAGCCGTTTGCAACAGCATAAGGCAATATTCCGGCATCCCTTATAAGCCATAAGGCTGAGTTTGAGTTTTTGTCAAACAATTCTATATCTACTGAATGTGTATCTTTCAGCGTATACTCCTTAATCTTGATATTGTACACAGAATCGACATTGGAAACACGGGCTCTCTGCAAAGAGCGTTTAAGCCATTGCGGATATGAGATTATATTCCTAATGTACTCTTTCTGCGCAAACAAAGAGGCCAGTTGTCTTTGCCTATTATTATAAACTTCGCTCTGCAGCAGTTTTTTCTTACGGACCTGCATGGTGTCCCATTGTATTCTCACAAACTCCTCAAAAGATGTCTCCAAAACGGATTCATATCCTATGACCGTCTGCCAATCCATGTGTGTAAGGTCCCATAGGACTTGTGACAAATCCCCTACCGGACCATCAAAAACGACCTCTTTGCCCACTGTTTCATA
Organism: Bacteroidaceae bacterium; assembly: GCA_017398805.1. Taxonomy (GTDB): domain Bacteria; phylum Bacteroidota; class Bacteroidia; order Bacteroidales; family Bacteroidaceae; genus HGM04593. Next base: position 41,146 of record JAFQEZ010000066.1, read on the forward strand.
TCCTTCGAGCTTATACTTTTTTGCCATTGCAGCAGGTAAATCAACGGTAACCGTTGTACGGTAGCCAGGAAAGAACCAGAAGTCGCCACTTATATCTCCCGAAAAGACTGAATATACCGCATGATTATGTAAACCTTGTTTATAAAGAACAAAATCACCATCTATACTGTCTTTCTCTATTTTCACTTCTTCAAGCCCGGTTATAGCATCTTGAGTTACGAAGATATAGGACTGTATTTCATCAGGAACGAACCCTATTATGTTACCTACAACATAAGCGGTATCGCCAACGGCTTCATATTCCGGCAGCGACTCACCGGCATGAAAATCGTCATATCTGTCTTGAACAAGCGATATATATCCTTTACCGTCAGTTCGTATTCCATACCACCCCTTATCAAAACCAACCAAATCAAATGTAACTGCCGATGCAGGTAATGCTCTGAAAACAAGCTTAACACTATCTTTATTTTCAGACACGAAAACATCTACACATGGAATTCTGTTGTTATCTGCAACAAGATATATCGAAGTTTCCAAATCGGGTAGTTTTCCAGGTTCTGTTACAGAGAAATGCAGTTCTGTACTCTTCTTGTCAATGCTTATTCTTTCAAGAAACATTCTGTTAGAAGCCGTAAAGGCAAATGCCGGACGCTGATATTCTTTAACTTTAGTATCCTTCTGCGTCTGTGCGTTCAGTGTAGCCATGACAACTGAAAACAGAACGAATAATAATGTCTTTCTCATTGTATTTTGTTTATAACTAACGTGAGTTCGATATAAGAATTTTAATTTGCATTAAAATTAACTCGTTGAAAATTAGGAGAATAGCGATAAAAGTTGTAACTTTAGGTGTCCAATCAAAAGATTTACAACCACTTACCGCTATGTTCTCCGAGGATAAA
>JAFQEZ010000067.1 GCA_017398805.1 Bacteroidaceae bacterium
CGCAGGCAGTGCGCTTGTGCAGGCTTCAAAACCGCAACCGACGCTGTAATGCGAGAGCAGAGAATGCTTGTATTCTATGCCGAGCTACGAGGAGGAAAAGCCACTTAGTGGGTTAATTTACTAAGCGTAAATGAGGATTTTAAAGGCAAACGTAACACAGAAAATTTGTGCAAACGAGTTAAATGCAAAGTTTACTTTGCTATTTTACAACGAGTGTTGCCAAATTTCGGGTACCAAATTTACTTTTTAGTCACCCTCACTTCTTTTTAGGGTAATTACAATCCCTTTTTTATCCTTTCCATTAATTAAATTTAAGGAAAAATTTTATATCATTTGACACACTTGTTTTACTTTTGCAGTTGGGGGAATATCCCTCATTTTAGAAAAGCCATTATTAACTAACCTAAAGAACATCTATGAAAAAATTTCTTACACTACTCATTCTGGGAGTGTTGTCTACAACAACCCTCTTTGCCGATGAGCCGTTCCGTAACCACCGCTACGACTCGTTCAAGGTGCTTGCACCCGACGGAGAGAGCATTGTATTCATTGGAAACAGCATTACCGACATGCACTGCTGGCCCGAGGCATTTGTTACCTCAGACGGCAACTATCTGCCTATAGTGAACCGAGGCAACTCGGGTACATACTCTACCGAGCAGAGCAATAACCTTGAAAGCTACATTGCAGGCAAACCAAAGAAGGTTTTCATGATGATTGGCACAAATGACATCGCCACATCAGGAGGCCTCAACTTCAGCGGAGAGCAGGTGCTGCAATATGTAAAGAGCATCGTGGAGCGTATACACAAACGCTCGCCACAGACAAAGGTATACCTTTACAGCATACTCAATAACAAGACCGGCAATCGCGTGGAAGCAACATGGTTGCACACCAACAAGATTGTAAAGGAGTATGTCGAGGCACAGAATGTTGATTGGCTCAAGTACATCGACCTTTATGACAAACTCACAGGCGTTGCCCAGGGCGGTGTTTGGAGTTACGACAACCTTCACCTTACAGCTGCTGCATACCAGGTATGGTGCGAAACCATATGTGAGTATTTGGCCGAAGATGAGGATTATACCGTTTCAACAGTTTATCCAGAGAATACATCAACAATACAGGCCAACGGCGGCCTTGGCAGCGCTCACGGCATGCGTGCGACATATTTCAGTGCTCTGCCAATAAGCAACGAGGATGTACTTGTGCTTGGCGATGAATTCATAAAGAACGGCGAGTGGCAGGAACTCCTTGGCAATCTCAACGTGAAAAACCGCGGTACAGGCTGGGGCTATGGTGGCGACATCGCTACTACAAGCAAGCTGGTCGATGCCATGTATGCAAACACAGGCGTTGAGAAGAAGGACGCAAAGGCAATCTTCATCTACACCGGAACAGCAGACTGCAATGGCAGCACAAGCATCGAGACCGTGAAGAGCAACTACAAGGCTCTTGTAGACAAGGTTGCTGCAAAATCGCCCACATCAAAGATTTATCTTTTGGCACTCTGCCCCACAAACAACGCTACAACAAATACTTCACGTATCAAGGTGCTCAACGACTACCTTGCGACACTGGAGGCAGGTAACATCGAGTTCATCGACACATACACCCCGTTGCTCAACGGAAGCGTTGCCAATACAAAATATTTCTATCCTTCGAACTACCTCGGTGGGCTTGGCTATGTAAAGATGGCTAACCTTATGAAAGATGCACTTGTTGCAGATTTCCCTGAGGATACATACAATGTAATAAGCGAGGCTGACGCCGAGGTACGCTACGCACAGGCAACACTGCGCAACACATTGTCACAGGCTATTGCACGCGGCCTTATGCTGGAGCGCGGAACAGCAATGGGACAGTACGATCCTGCAAAGCTCGCAACTTTTGACGCTGAACTTGAAAAAGCATATGCACTGCTTGAAAAGGAGAGCATCACAGAAGCCGAGGTAACAGAAATGGCAGGCAAACTTGCAGCAGCTGTTGAAGGAGCACTCGCAATGCCAAAGGCAAGCACCGGCGATGATGAATACTGGTATCAGATTACCTCACTTCGCAGTCCTAGCCTTTATATATCGGCCGAAGGTGACGTTGCAGGCGTTGCAGGCAAGGACAATACAGGTGCTGCTGCCGTTTCAATGTGGAAGTTCGTCGACCGTGGCGACAACACATTCGACATTGTCAACCGCGAGTATAGTTCATACCTCAACCCCGTTGCCAACTACAACACACAGATTACAACCACAAAGACAAAGCCTGCAAATGGCTGGACTGTAAGCTATGCCAACACGCCAGGCTACTACATCATCTCATCGGGAGAAGTGCAGTTAAACCAGACAGGTTCGGGACAGAACTACACAATCTACAACTGGAGCAGCAGCACAAGCCTCGGCAGTGACCGTGGCGACACAGGATGTCAGCTTGCGATTGCCGAAGCCGGAGAAATAGAGGAACTTCCTACCTCATTGACATACACTGTAGACAAGAACAACGGCAATCTCTACCGCGGAACATCAGTCAACCAGGCATGGAACAGTACATGGAAGAGCAATGCCGCTCCACAGTTGCAGTTCGGTTGCGGAACAATCAACAACATGAACTGGGAGGGTACAAACGTACAGCTTATGACAGGTACAGCCGGCAGTGCAACATACACACTCACAGCACCTGCAGGCTATGCCATTACCGAGTACAGTTTCACATTTGCTAACAACAACCACACGACAGGCCTTTCACTCACGATGGAGGACGGTACAGAGTACACCACATCCACCACTCCGCAGACAATAAGCGCAACTAAGAAGACACTCAGTTCGGTATCGTTCACACTCGCCGGCAGCAACGGAAAAGGTGTGGTGTTGACAGACTTTACTGTTACAATCAAGGATGACTCTCCCGAAATGCCTACTATAAGCACTGAGGGTAATGAGCATTGGTACTACATCACCAGTGCATCTACAAAGACATACTGCGCAGGCAAGGTAATATACAACGACAGCGAGACAGGCAAGCTACGCTTCGGCGACAAGACCTTCAGTGCCGACCGCATCTGGAGTTTCTGGGAGAAGGACGGCAAGCTCGCCATCAAGAACTACAAAGGCGAGTACTTCGGCACAGCCGGAGCAGGCACAGGCGGCAGCACATCTTTCGGTACAGTTGAGGAGGCTAACTACATATACAACATACAGAGTTCATTCGGGTTCTTTATTATAAAGGACAATGCTGTAGAGCTGCATGCACAGGAGGCCAGCGCGGTCATTGTACGCTGGGGAGCTGAAGAAGGCGGCGCATCACTCTGGCGTTTCGACGAGGTTGACACAAGCAATGCACTTGCCGAGTTTGCATCATCGAATGTCGTTCAGGGCAAGGTGAGCACCGGTATCGGCAACAAAGACCAGGCAATCGTACGCTCTACAATACGCATCAGCGGTCTTGATGGTAATGTTGAGTTCCAGGGTGTGAAGGGTGCTTTTGTGGGAACTGACAAGAATGATATCGCCAACGTCAAGGCATACTTCGCCACAAACTCACGCGAGTTGTTCGTTGACGCCGAGAAGAAGATGACCTGGCGCGAGGAGAACGGCGAGCAGTTCGGCGGGCCGGTGACAATAAACAGCGACGGCACATTCACCGTTACAGGCACAAAAACACTTGAGCCGGGCGATTACTATCTGTGGATTACATACGACATTGCAGAGACAGCAAAGGAGGGCAATATTGTCGATGTAAACATCACATCGTACACTGTAGACGGCAAGGATATTGCCGAGAACCGAGGCAACCCCGACCACAGCGTGACAATTTTCCTCTCCGAGGGAGCAGTGCTCATGCCAATGGACAAGGGTTCACTCTACTACCGCATTCCTGCAATCACTGTAACAAAGGACGGCAAGCGCCTTGTAACCCTTACCGACGACCGCAAGGGACACAACGCAGACCTTCCGTCGCACTGCTACCTCGTTGCACAGTACTCCGAGGACAACGGCCGCACATGGAGCGACCCTGTGACAGTGGCAGGAACAAAAGAGACCGGCGGTAACTATGGCCACGGCGATGCTTCAATCGTCACCAACCGCGACAATGGCGAGATAGTAGGTATCATGACAAGTGCCGGAACATACGGACACGGATTCTTTGCAGGAACAGCTGCAGAACCACCACGCTGGAAGACAATCACAAGCCGCGACGGCGGTCTTACATGGGAAGCACCTGTTGACCATACCGATGACCTCTTCGGTGCAAACTGTTCTAACCCCAATACAAACACATGGAAGAGCGGATTCTCAGGCTCGGGTGCAGCACTGCAGAAGCGCGACGGTACACTCGTATCAAGTTTCGTGAACCGTCAGGCCGACAACAGCCAGCACTTCTACTTCTTCATGAGCAAGGACGGCGGACAGAACTGGTATGTTAGCGGCACAAGCGGCACAAGCGGTGCCGATGAGCCAAAGACCTTGGAGCGCAACAACGGCGACCTCGCTATCAGCGTACGTTCAAGCGGTTACAACTACTACAACTACACTTCGGATGACGGTGCAACATGGCACCTGCCTTCACAGACACGCTTCACAAGCGGTATCTCAGGCAATGCATGCGACGGTGAATATATGGTATGGTGTTCAACAGTTGAGGGTAACCCATGGGATGTCGCGTTGCAGACACTGCCCAACAGCAGCAGCCGTCAGAACGTGAGTATCGCCCTTTCTACCGATGAGGGCGCGACCTTCGGCACACCCAAGACAATCTGCCCGAGAGGATCTGCCTACAGCGCAGCAGTAGTACTCCCCGACGGCACATTGGGCGTGTATTATGAGGAGAACGGAGTATTCGGCGGATATACAATGCGCTTTGTACGTTTCTCACTCGACTGGGCAAGCGACGGCAAGTTCAAGTTCACAGCCGACAGCCCATTCTACCCAATCAAGTCGACAAACCCAACAGGGGTTGAAGAACTGAAAACGGAAAACGGAAAGGTGAAAGGTATTTACGACCTGCAGGGCCGCAAGGTGGAGAACCCAACAAAGGGTATATATATTATTGATGGCAAAAAGGTATTGGTCAAGTAATCGGCAAAAACCATAAGAAACAATTGGGAGTGGTTCACAAAAGAGCCACTCCCTTTTTGTTTTAACAAACTAATGGTTATCGAAACTTTCCTTGTGTTCACGGCAGACAATAAAGAAAAACTATCCAACAACAAGTTTTGCAAGACTACACGCGAAGTGGATGATGTTGCTATCGGCAGATATGAGCAGGCTCAGAAGCGTGGGAACTCGATAAAATTATAATAAAGCGCACTTAGATAATGAAATTCATTGGAAAAGTTGCAAAGGTAAGCGTTTTTTGTTTACCTTTGCAATAAATAAGCCGAATATGAGTTTGAATGATTGGATAAAGGAGCAAGAACAAAGAGGAATTACCACATTCTCTTTTCGACAAATCCGATGTGTGTTTGATGAACGCTCTGAGAAGACGCTGAAAACAGACATCAACAGACTTACATTGTCTAAGAGGATTCAAAACGTTTATAAAGGTTTTTATGTAATCATCCCTACCCAATATCAGTTAAAGGGAGTAGTGCCACCGACTTATTACATCAATGAACTGATGGAGTATCTTGGCAAGCCTTACTATGTGGGATTGCTTTCTGCTGCTGCCATATACGGAGCTTCACATCAGAGAGCAATGATGACTCAGATTGTAACTATAGGACCAAGACCAAGAACCTCGAATAAGAATTCGCTTTTGGATTGGAATTACCGTCAGCAAATACCAAGTGAGTTGATTAAAAGCCATAACGCAGAAATGGGTCGAATAAATTACTCATCAGCAGAGCTGACAGCAGTGGATATTGTTCAGTTTGCATCAAATATTGGAGGTTATCAAAGGGCTGCCACCGTTCTTGCCGAATTGGTGGATGTACTTGATATGCCAAAAATGGAAGGGGTTCTTCCATATACCACAACGACAGCAATGCAACGGCTTGGGTACTTGTTGGAGTTTGTCTTATTTGAGCAAGAAAAGGCAGACCAATTATACGACATAATGAAAAAGCGGAATGGTTATTTTAATGCTGTGCTTATGAGTTCCGAACATCCGGCATCGGATGATACAGTGAGTAACCGATGGAGAGTAAACATGAATATTGACATTGAAATTGATGAATTATGATAGATAGAGCTTCCATAATGGCATGGAATGAATTTGTTCCTTGGACGGATTTTGCAATGGTTGAACAAGATTTGATTATTAGCCGTGCATTGGTAGATATATTTAGCGATGATTTTCTGAGAGAGCAATTGGCTTTCAGAGGTGGAACTGCATTGCATAAATTATATCTTTCGCCACAAGTCAGATATAGCGAGGATATTGATTTAGTGCAGATTAATCCCGGCCCAATCAAACCAATCCTATTCCGATTGGGCGAGGTGTTGAGTTGGATGCCCGATAAGGTAATCAAGCCCAAGAGACATAACAACACTATGCTGTTCCGCATGGAGTCTGAAATACCTCCAGTGCAACCTATACGCTTAAAGGTGGAGATAAACTGTAAGGAGCATTTCAGCGTAATGGGATTCCACAAAGTTCCGTTCGAGGTAAACAACAAGTGGTTCAGTGGTAAATGTGAGATAACAACCTATGCTCTTGACGAATTAATAGGTACAAAACTGAGAGCTTTATATCAGCGAAAGAAGGGACGTGACCTTTTTGATATGCAGGTAGCATTGGATCACGGAAACATAAATGTCGAAAAAACGCTTGAATGTTACAGCAAGTATATGGATTTCGTGGTAGAGAAAGCACCGACCTATAAGCAGTTTGTGCAGAATATGGAACTGAAGCTTCAAGACCCAGAATTTCTTGATGACACAGATATTCTTCTTCGTGCAGGTGCAGATAAGTTTGATCCACAGCGTGCCTATGCTATGGTAAAGGAGGTTTTTATTGATAAATTGCCTGGAAAAAGAGATTAGAATAAAGCGACCCGTCAGCATCCCGTAGAACTGCTGGAGGGTCGCTTTTTTATGTATTGCTCAAACCAGACCTATCTATTAAATCCAAGGCAGAAGAATGAACGTGATATATTAGAATAAATGACTATCCTTTTCTACTCCAAGCGGAAATATTGATGTAAAAATCGTTATAGTCTTCATCCCCTTGATCTTCTATGCAGAAAGAATAGATTTGGCCGACTTTGTTTGCATTACTATCAGTTATGCTGTTAGATGCAATACTTTGACGGATTTCATTGCTCTCATATATTTCGATGTCAAGATGAAGACTTTTTCCATAGAAATCGAACTGTCCATTTCCTAAGACCATATAAGATTGGTTTCTACTAGTCTTTTCTACTTCGGCAAGAGTTGTCCCTTTTTCGTCAACAAGTTTGATTGTTCCAGTAAACATTGCTTGAGAAGCAACATACCAACCTACATTATTACCAGTTTCTACTTCTGTCAAGTTTAATCTTTTTGTTGCCATAATGCTGAAAATTCTAAAATTGTTTTGTTCCAGCGGATGTGTCATCCGCTGGTGTTAAGGTGAGGATGACTCGGATTTTGAAATCCCATGGTGTTGAGGCAGGGGTTTGCAACCCCTTTTGTTCTATCGGGTCAGAGACCCTGACACTCATACCCGGCGGATAACATATCCGCCGAGACGGAAGAATGTCTTGCCCAATCGTCTACGTCCATAGACAATGACAAACTCTGACTGTTCGCCCTGATAATCGTTAACGGCGGATAACATATCCGCCGGGACAGAAGCAAAAGACATTTAAGTCCGATCATATTATGTTACAAGCAGAAAACTTTTATACCTTTGCCGTAGGTTTAAGCAATAGAGAGATAAGACTATGAAGGATTTAACCGTTTCAAGGCCATTCAACGAAGATGAGTATAACGAACTACTGCAACAGGCTGTCGCAGTTTTGCCGTGGAGTCATAATCTACTTCTGATGAGCCACAATCTATCTCCCGAACATATCGTGTTTATGCCAACGAAATTGTTTCTAAAGGTTGGTCACGCGATATGTTAGATCACGCAATTTTGATCTCGACAACACCACGAAAATTTGAATTACATAACTTTATATACAAATCACCGGTTTTTATAATACGAATTCTTATCATGAAAAATTTATTCTATGTTACACTTGCCATGATGCTTATGACAAGCTGTGGTGATGACAACAAGTCTGATACAAAGGAGAGAGATTCAATAATTCAGAATCGTTTACGCAACATGCAGGGTTTGCATGTAACATTGCCCAGAAAGAATATTGATGAGAACCAGGATGTTCCCCAGATAAAGGAGAATAATGTCATGAAAGTCATACTTGGCAAACAGGATAAAATAAAAGTAACAGCCGGTGAATTCAATTGTAAAGAGATTGGTATGAAATATGGACTTCCTAAAGATTCTCTTACCGGTGAATATATTGTCGAGCCGGAACATTTGAGGCAAATTGCTAAGGATTTCATCTCCAATAAGCCTAAGTCGGAAAAATATCCTGCAATGACGAATGTCTCGTACACATTTAATGAATACGATGATGACGGGAAATTTGTGAAAGAACATAGGCTGCCAAGTGGAAAGCAGTATAGCATAGCCGAGAATCATGTAATATCACTTACCACAGACCGTGGAACAAGCTATTCGTTGTATTTCAAGGTACTGAATGAGTTGTATGCTGCATACAATGAGTTGAGGGATGAAATGTCTATAAATGAGTACGGAAAGAAGTTCTCGGAACTTGAGCCTGGTGAACAAGGCTTGATAAATATGTTCTATAAGTACAGAATATTCGAGGCTGAACCAACTATAGATGAATAATTCTATTTATTAAAAACCTACAACATGGGGGTGACTAAAAAGTAAATTTCTGTGTTACGTTTGCCTTCAAAATCCTCATTTACGCTTAGTAAACTGCGGTTTTGAAGCCTGCACAAGCCTTGAACTTTGCTTTTTATTCACCCCCAACAAAAAGAGGGTGACTTTCGGGTCACCCTCAACACTTATCAACAGAAAACATGTTTTCACATTTAATTTTTCTGTATACAAACAGAAAACATTAAATTCGCAAAAGAAAAAAAAGATACACGACAATGAAAAGACTGATCATCACTCTACTGCTCGCGCTGCCGCTGATGGCTGTAGCGCAGGAGAAGATAAAGGTTGCCTGCGTGGGCAACAGTGTTACATACGGTTACGGACACAAGAACCCTGCCGAAACCTCCTACCCCACCCAATTACAGCAGCTGCTCGGCGAGGAGTACGAGGTGCGCAATTTCGGGCATTCGGGTGCAACCCTGCTGAACAAGGGACACCGCCCATACACTTCTCTGCCCGAATACAAGGCTGCACTTGAGTTCGCTCCCGACATTATTGTAATTCACTTGGGTCTCAACGACACCGACCCTCGCAACTGGCCCAACTACCGCGACGAGTTCTTCGGCGACTATACCGGTATAATCGACAGTTTCAGGAAGGCGCACCCAGACGGCAACCCAAAGATTATCGTTTGCCGCATGACACCTATTTTTCATTGGCACCGACGTTTCAAGAGCGGTACACGCGACTGGTATTGGCAGATTCAGGAGAAGATTGAAGAGATTGCACAGCACGAGAATCTTGAACTTGTCGACCTCAGCCGTTACCTTTACAGCCGTCCCGACCTTATGCCTGATGCACTGCACCCCGACGCAGAAGGTGCTGCTATTATTGCAAAGCAGGTATATTCGGCAATAACCGATGATTTCGGCGGACTATCCCTGCCTGCCATATACAGTGATAACATGGTTATACAGCAGAACAAGCCTTTTGTCGTTGCAGGAACAGCCAATGCAGGCAAAGAGGTTGTAGCACGCTTCGGCAAACAGAAGAGAGTAACAACTGCAGCCGAGGACGGGAGTTGGAAGGTGATGTTCACTCCAATGATGGCCGACGGCGAGAAATACACCATTACCGTTGAATGCGGAAAAGAGAAAGTAAAATTCAAGAATGTTGTCATTGGAGAAGTGTGGCTCTGCTCGGGACAGTCGAACATGGCATTCATGGTCAAGGAGAGCTCCCACAAGGCACAGAGCCTCGCAAACGTGAAAGGCAAGGATATACGCCTCTATGACATGAAGCCGCGCGTATTTACCGACAACATCGAGTGGGACAGCACCAGCCTTGCGGCACTGAACAGGCACGACTATTACAGAGCTACAGAATGGCAGCTTCAGGATGAGAAGAACGTCAGTGACTTCTCGGCTGTGGCATATCACTTCGGTGCCATGCTTGCCGACTCTTTGGGAGTTCCCGTGGGACTTATCTGCAATGCTGTCGGCGGTGCTCCTGCCGAGTCTTTCATCGACCGCAAGACACTGGAGTTCAACCCTACACTTGTAGACATCCTCTACAACTGGCGCGAAAATGACATGATACAGGACTGGTGCCGCGGACGTGCAGCAAAGAACATTGCCAAGAGCACAAACAAGTTGCAACGCCACCCTTACGAGCCTTGCTACCTCTACGAGACCGGCATTGCGCCTATCGCATGCTACCCCATCAAAGGTGCAATATGGTATCAGGGTGAATCGAACGCGCACAATGTAGAGTTGCACGAGACAATATTCCCCACCCTTGTCGACTGTTGGCGCCGCACATGGAATAATCCCGAAATGCCGTTCTACTTTGTTCAGCTGTCAAGCATCAAACGCCCCTCGTGGCCGCACTTCCGCGACTCACAGCGCCGTATGGCCGACTCAATACCATTCTGCGACTTTGCCGTATCGAGCGACAAGGGACACCCTACCGATGTACATCCCAAGGAGAAAGCACCGGTGGGCGAACGTCTTGCACGTCTTGCACTGAACCAAACATACGGTATGGAACATGTTGCCCAGCACGGACCTACTCCTGCCAGGGCCTTCAGTTTCAGTGGCAAGACTGTAATCGAATTCAGCGATGCCAATGAACTGATGACAAGCGACGGTGCCCCCCTGCGCGGCCTTGAGATTGCCGGCAAGACAGGCGGATTCACTGCTGTAGATTTTGAGAAACAGGCTACAATAAAAGGCAACCGCATAATCATTGAAGGCGAAGCACACCGCATACGTTACGGCTGGAGACCGTTTACCGACGCCAATCTTGTAAATGAGACAGGCCTGCCTGCAAGCACATTCGAGATTGAGGCAAGCACACCGTCAAGAAAACACAGAAACAGCTGGTGATAGGTATATTACCAACCATAATTAGGGTCATATCAATTGATATGACCCTAATTATGGTTAGCCACTTTAGTCCCTTTAAAGCCGCGCGCAAAAAACGCGTAGACGTCATTTTGAGCTAAGCGAAAAATCTCAATCAACATTACACTTTGCACTTTAATCTTTTTTAATACCCCTCAGCCTGCGGCACCTGGATTGCTCCCCTGTTTTACCTTAGATTTGCGCAAGATAAAAAAGATAAAGTAGAATGATTATATTTGCCTATGATGTTTAACTGATGTAAAGGAAGGCGGAGAGTGAACCAACCTCTGTCATGGTAAACAGGACCTTTCCTCTATTTGGTCTCTTCGCCTTGCTTGAACCCAGACCTGTATAGGGGAGGTGCCGTAGGCGGAGGGGGATTTCTTTGCTCTTTTGGGCACCCACAAGGGATGCCCCTACGGCTACAGTTTTCCACTTTCCACTTTCAGTTTTCAACTTTACTTTATCACTCCCAGTTCCTTACCTACCTTGATGAAGGCATTGATTGCCTTGTCGAGATGCTCTTGCTCATGAGCAGCAGAGAGCTGGACACGGATGCGAGCCTCGCCCTTTGGAACAACAGGATAATAGAAACCTGTGACGAAGATACCCTCCTGGGCCATCTTCTGCGCAAACACCTGAGAAAGCGGAGCATCGTAGAGCATCACAGCACAGATAGCCGACTGTGTAGGCTTGATATCGAAACCTGCAGCAAGCATCTTCTCGCGGAAGTAGTTGACGTTGTTCTGCAATTTTGTATGAAGTTCGTCACTCTCGGCAAGCATCTTGAACACCTCGATAGATGCGCCAACCACTGAAGGCGGCAATGAGTTGGAGAAGAGATAAGGACGTGAGCGCTGACGCAACATGTCGATAATCTCCTTGCGGCCTGTCGTGAAACCGCCCACAGCACCACCGAACGCCTTACCGAGTGTACCGGTGAATATATCTATGCGGCCATAGCAACCGAACTGCTCGGCAACACCGTGTCCTGTTGCGCCCACTACACCGGCAGAGTGACTCTCGTCGACCATTACAAGAGCATCGTACTTCTCGGCAAGGTCGCATATCTTGTCCATTGGAGCCACATTGCCGTCCATTGAGAACACACCGTCGGTAACAATGATGCGGTAGCGCTGCGCCTGAGCCTCTTGCAGACAACGCTCAAGGTCGGCCATGTCGGCATTCGCATAGCGGTAGCGCTGGGCCTTGCACAGACGCACACCGTCAATGATTGATGCGTGGTTCAGAGAGTCCGAAATGATTGCATCCTCAGCAGTAAAGAGAGGCTCAAAAAGACCTCCGTTGGCATCGAAACAAGCCGCATAAAGGATTGTATCCTCGGTTTTGAAATAGTCGGCAATAGCCTTCTCAAGAGTCTTGTGATAATCCTGTGTACCACAGATGAAGCGCACCGACGACATTCCGTAGCCGCGTGCCTCCATAGCCTCCTCGGCAGCCTTCATCAGGCGTGGGTTGTTCGACAGACCAAGATAGTTGTTGGCGCAGAAGTTCAGCGCTTTTGAACCATCCTCGAGGGTAATCTCGGCAAACTGCTGCGACGCAATGTTACGCTCTCTCTTGTACAAACCGGCCTCATCGATGGCAGCCAGTTCATTCTGCAAATGTTGTTGGAATTTACCGTACATGTTATTTTCGTTTAGAGTTTGTTAAATCATACACTATCGCAAATGTACCCTTTTATAAAAAAAAACACAACACTTGCTATATTTTTTTAACATAAAAAAAGTGCCATACCTTATGTATGTTTCAAAAATAAAAGTAACTTTGGAAGTTAGAACTCCAAAAGATAGAGAAACGACATTACACATTATATATAATTATGAAAAACGTACTTGTTATTGGTTCTACCGGACAGATAGGTTCGGAGCTTACAATGAAGTTACGCAACATGATTCCCGACGGCAATATTGTTGCAGGTTACATCCCAGGTGCTGAGCCCAAAGGCATTCTGCTTGAGAGCGGCCCCGCCGAGGAGGCAAACGTAAAGAATGCGCAGCAGCTTGCCGACATTGTAGAGAAATACAAGATTGATACCATATATAACCTTGCGGCACTTCTCTCGGCCGTTGCCGAGGCAAAACCGCTGCTCGCATGGGACATACAGATGAACGGCCTCATCAACATACTTGAGATTGCCCGCGAAAAGAAGTGCGCAGTCTTCACCCCAAGTTCAATAGGTTCGTTCGGCCCTAACACCCCTGCCGACAATACCCCACAGGACACAATACAGCGTCCGCGCACAATGTATGGTGTAACAAAGGTTGCCACAGAGCTGCTCAGCGACTACTACTTCATCAAGTACGGAGTCGACACACGATCGGTGCGTTTCCCGGGTCTCATCTCCAACGTGACACTCCCCGGTGGCGGTACAACTGACTACGCTGTGGAAATCTATTACGCAGCCGTAAAGGGCGAGGAGTTTGCATGCCCCATCCAGGCAGGCACATTCATGGATATGATGTATATGCCCGACGCATTGAAGGCTGCTGTGGATATCATGAACGCCGACCCCTCGCGCCTCGTTCACCGCAACGCATTCAACGTGGCATCAATGAGTTTCGACCCGGAGATTATCAAGGCATCCATACAGAAGTACATCCCCGACTTCAAAATGCACTACGAGTTTGACCCTGTGCGTCAGGCAATCGCCGACTCATGGCCCAACAAGCTCGACGACTCATGCGCACGCAACGAGTGGGACTGGAAACCCAGTTACGATCTTGACACAATGACACAGGACATGATAAAGACCCTTCGCGAAAAGTTCGGGAAATAGAACAAAAAACAAATAAGGTGGGTGGCTTAAAAGTCACCCACCAATACTACTGCAGTGTCACTATCATTTTAAAGAATGAAGATATATACATTGGATACGGTTAAAGAACTTATTACTTGTGAGAGTCAAACAGTTGAGTTCAAGAAATCTACGGGGCAGTTGGAACGTGGAATGGAAACGATATGTGCTTTCCTCAATGGAGAGGGAGGCACTGTCCTTTTTGGAGTACATGACAGTGGAAAGATATTGGGGCAAGATGTAGCAGATACGACCAAAAGGGATATTGCCAACGCCATTAACCGCATTGAACCACAAGCTGAAGTTCAAATAAGCTATGTTCCATTACCGGATTCAGACAAACAGATAATAACATTACATGTAGAAGAATCAAGATACGAAAGACCTTTTACTTATAAGGGGTGTCCGTATCACCGCATAGAGAGTGTTACCACTACTATGCCACAAGCGGTGTATAATGATTTACTGATGGCTCGTGACGGGCACAAATACCGTTGGGAGAAATTAGAGGATAAGGATTTGTCTTTGAAAGACCTTGACGAGAATGAGATTCTTAAAACCGTCCGTCTTGGTATCAATGCCGGCCGTTTACCGGAGAACACAGGCAATGATATTCCGGCCATTCTTGAGAAATTCGGTCTTATGAGCAATGGTGTTCTCAACAATGCTGCAATGGTACTGTTTGCCAATCCCGATACATTCGGATATACCCAATGCTTATTGCGTTTAGCCCGTTTCAGAGGAACCGACAAAACTGAATTTATCGATAGCCAACGAATACAAGGTAATATTTTCCTGCTATTTGATGCAGCAATGGCGTTTATATTCAAGCATCTTTCATTATCAGGAAAGATAGAGGGTTTTGAAAGAGAAGAACAACTGACAATACCATATAAGGCCATAAGGGAGGGTGTTATAAACTCACTGTGCCATAGATGTTACAGAGAGCCCGGTGGCTCTGTAGGTATTGCCATCTACGATGACCGTGTAGAGATTGAAAATCCGGGAACATTGCCAAAAGGCTGGAATTTGGACAAGTTGTTGTCAGAACATGAATCCCAACCACAGAATCCGATTATTGCAAATGTACTATACAAGCGTAAGGTTTTGGAAAGTTGGGGACGAGGTATCAACCTTATTATGAATGAATGCAAGAATGCCAATCTGCCCAAACCGGAGTTTGAAGCATCCGGCAACTCCATAAAATTGGTATTCCGTTATGCATCTATCAACAACCCGACAAGTACCGACCAAGCAACCGACCAAGCAACCGACCAAGCAACCGACCAAGTTCTGCGATTAGTGTCACTGTTGAATGGGAAACACTTGTCAATAAAACAAATAATGAAAGAAATTGGACTTAGCCATAGACATACATTCAGGACAAATTATCTGCATCCTGCTTTGAAAAACGGCTATATAGTACCCGATTATCCGGAACAACCAAATCATCCAAGACAAAAATACAGTCTAACAGAAAAAGGTAAAACATTACTCAAATAACCAACAAGAGGATGACTTTCGGGTCATCCTCTTTGGGTTGGGGGTGAATAAAAAGCAAAGTTCAAGGCTTGTGCAAGTGAGCTAAACATAAAGTTTACTTTAATGTTTTTCAGCGAACGAAGCCAAGGCTCGCCGCAGGCAGTGCGCTTGTGCAGGCTTCAAAACCGCAACCGACGCTGTAATGCGAGAGCAGAGAATGCTTGTATTCTATGCCGAGCTACGAGGAGGAAAAGCCACTTTGTGGGTTAATTTACTAAGCGTAAATGAGGATTTTGAAGGCAAACGTAACACAGAAATTTACTTTTTAGTCACCCCCTTGTTGTCGGGGGTAATAAAAGTTTTTCTTAACCATTACTTCGACAGTTCAAGCATGCGCACAATAGGCCTCTTTGCATCTTCGCGGATTGACTCATCGAGTTCTACCGCAGGCCACTCATACTTGAGGGTATTATAAAGCTTCTCAAGGGTATTCAGGCGCATATATGCACACTCGTTGCAGGCACAAGGGCCTGTCATCGGGGGTACAGGAATGAAACTCTTTTCGGGACAGCGCTTCTGCATCTCGTGCAGGATACCGCTCTCGGTTGCAACGATGAACTCCTTTGCTTCGCTCTTCTCGGCATATGAGAGAATAGCGGCTGTAGAGCCTATGAAGTCGGCAAGCGCAAGCACACCGCTCTTGCATTCGGGATGCGCAAGAACCTTTGCATCGGGGTGAGTGCTGCGCAACTCCACAATCTTCTCTATCGAGAACTGCTCATGTACATGGCATCCGCCGTTCCAGAGAAGCATATTGCGGTGAGTCACAGCATTGAGGTAACCGCCAAGATTCTTGTCGGGCGCAAAAATTATCTTCTCGTCCTTTGGAAAACTCTCCACCACGGCACGCGCATTAGTAGATGTCACTACAATGTCGGTCAAAGCCTTAACCGCAGCCGAAGTATTGACATATGCAACCACCTTGTAACCCGGATGTTCTTCCTTGAACTTCGCAAGTTCCTCGGCCGGACAACTCTCGGCAAGCGAGCAACCTGCATTCAGGTCGGGAATAAGCACCAGTTTGTCGGGCGAAAGAATCTTGTTTGTCTCGGCCATGAAGTGCACTCCGCACATCACAATAATGTCGGCAGTTGTCTTCTCGGCAAGCTGGGCAAGAGCAAGACTGTCGCCTACAAAATCCGCTACATCCTGCACCGCACCGTCGGTATAATAGTGCGCAAGCACCACTGCATTCTTCTCCTCACACAAGCGACGGATTTCGGCTCTGAGGTCAACCCCGTCGGGTACGGGTTCGTCTATGTACCCTTTTTCTATCCATTCCTGCTTTACCATGGTTCTCTTTGATTTTTCTTGAAACTACGCGAAGATAATAAAAAATCACGCACATTTAAACTTTATCGGCAGTTATAACCTTTTATAACATTAGGAAGCGTCAGAACTTCATCGAGAAGTAAACTCCGCAATTGCCTTCGTGGTTTATCACCGGTGTGAGCACTACATCGTGCTTTCTGGCAAAGGGCGTCGTGAACAGAAAACCGCTGCCCGCACCTATTGCAGCACCGGCGAGGACATCCCACACGTCATGACGTTCGGAATAGACCCTGCCCCACGCCACATATCCGCTTACAAGATATGCCGGCACGCCCCACTTCCAACCGTAACGCTTCTGCAGGAATGTAGCGCCTGCAAACGAAAAACCTGTGTGGTTCGACGGGAAAGAATGGTTGTCACTGCCGTCAGGGCGTTCCTTTTTCACTGTATATTTAAGTGCATAACTGGCGGCCACAGAGACCGCAAGCGACTCTCCCAACTGGAGCAGACCTTTATAGTCACCCTCGGCAAGTGCCACTCCTGCACCCACTGCAGCAGGAGCGAACATCGCAATGTCGGTAGAGGTTTCTATTGCATTGCGCGACTGCGCATGCCCCACCGCAAACGGGAAGATCACTACCACAAATATCAACAAGAGACGTTTCATATAGAAGATTTATTCTTTGCTGTCAATACTGCCACATTTGGGCAGACGCCCTGCCTTGCGCAAAGCGTCGGTTATAATATACTCCAGTTGCCCGTTTACACTGCGGAACTCGTCGGCAGCCCACTTCTCGAGCGCCGACATCGTTTCGCCGTTTATACGCAATACAAAAGATTTCTTCTCTTTTGCCATGACACTCCATTACTGGTACAACGAACCTGCATTCACAACAGGAGTTGCAGCCCTGTCGCTCGTTAGCACAACCATCAGGTTGCTCACCATTGCAGCCTTCTTCTCCTCGTCAAGTTCAATAATCTCCTTCTCGCTCAGCTGTTCAAGTGCCATCTGCACCATGCCTACGGCACCTTCCACAATCTTGTGGCGTGCCGCCACCATTGCCGTCGCCTGCTGACGCTGGAGCATTGCCCCGGCAATTTCAGGAGCATAAGCAAGATAACTTATGCGTGCTTCAATGACCTCGATACCTGCAATGGCAAGTCGTTCAGCAAGAGAATTCTCAAGCAAGTCATTCACCTCCTCGCCTCCGTTACGCAGGGTAATTGAAGCATCCTCATCCTCAAGATTATCATATGGGTAAGCACCTGCAAGATTACGTATAGCAGCCTCGCTCTGTATATCTACGAAACGAGAATAGTCATCAACCTCGAAAGAGGCCTTGAAAGTATCCTTTACTCTCCACACAAGCACCACACCAATCATTATAGGGTTACCCATAAGGTCATTTACCTTGATAGGCTCACCGTTCAGATTGCGTGCACGCAGCGAAACACTCTTTTTAACGGCGAAAGGATTCATGAAGAAAAAGCCGTTCTCGACAACAGTGCCCACATACTTGCCGAAGAATGTCATTACCGCACTCTCATTAGGGTTCACGACAAACAGTCCGCACATCAGCACGAGACAGA
The DNA here is from genome assembly GCA_017398805.1 of Bacteroidaceae bacterium. Lineage (GTDB taxonomy): Bacteria > Bacteroidota > Bacteroidia > Bacteroidales > Bacteroidaceae > HGM04593. The sequence continues at coordinate 18,463 of JAFQEZ010000067.1, forward strand.
CTACCGGGATAATAAACAGCCAACCCCACATATCGCTGCCACCGTTTGCAAGCAGTGTAGCAGGCACTGCAATTCCTGCAATAGTACCTGTCAAGGTCACAAAAAGCATTAACCATCCATTTGCCGGACGTATATAAACCTCACTTCCACCTACATTGGCATTGTTCTTTGTTGCATCCATAGTTTCTAATTTTATCAGATTAATCAATTAATATCATTTTGATATCACAAAGATATATACAATCAGAAACTATGCAAACAATAAGCGACATTTTTTATCAAAAAAAAAATCCAAAACAGAACGGTACCTACGCTGTTTATCTTTATATTCGCGCCGTAAAACAGCAACCAATGGATATTCTTAACTACATAGCAGACTCTTTCGGGAGCATCACTTTCCTAAAGATCATTGATTTCATAGGCACATTTGCCTTTGCGATAAGCGGTATCCGACTTGCATCGGCAAAACGGTTCGACTGGTTCGGAGCATACGTTGTGGGTGCGGCAACCGCCATCGGCGGCGGTACTCTGCGTGATGTGATGCTCGACGTGCCCGTATTCTGGATGCACGACGGCATATACCTCTTCTGTACAGGACTTGCCTTGCTATGGGTGATAATGTTCCGCCGTCATCTGGTGCACATGCGCAACACATTCTTTGTCTTTGACGCCGTGGGACTCGCCCTGTTCACCATCGTGGGAATACAGAAGACTCTTGAATGCGGAATGCCGATATGGGTTGCCATCGTCATGGGAACAATGACCGGTGCCGCCGGCGGTGTCATACGCGACGTACTCATAAACGAAGAACCGCTGATTTTCCGCAAGGAGATTTACGCCATGGCATGCGTTGTTGGCGGTGTGGTGTTCGGCATCAGCGACTGGCTTGGCGCACCGTTGGAAGTGACCCTGCTACTGTGTGGAACCGCAGTATTCCTCACACGAGTGCTTGCCGTGAAGTACCACATATGCCTCCCCACGCTAAAAGCCGAGGATGACGGGAAGAACGGTTGAGCAGAACAGATATGAATCATGAGAGGGACGGTTCGCCGTCCCTCTCATGATTCATATTATCACTTAACTTTACTGCAATGTAAAATTGATGGGCAATGTGAACAAGCTGAAAACATTCATGCCATTCTGCCGCGCCGGTATCCAATTAGGCATTAAACTGACTACACGAATAGCCTCATCGTCAAGGAAAGAATCACCCGAAGATTTTATAATTGTAATATTATCAATTCTTCCGTCCTCAAGTACTTTGAATCTCAAGATTACCCTGCCTTGTGAACCGTTATTACGTGAAACTGCAGGATATTTAAGATTATTGCGTACAAATTCCCACATTTTCTGCATACCTCCAGGGAAAGAAGCCTGTTGCTCATCTGCCAGAAAGATTTCTTCCTCTTCAGTTTCTTCCACAACCTCGAGAACCTCGGTATGGCAATCAACATCAACGAGATCTTCCACAGCACACTCCTCTTCCCAATCCTCATCTATAATTTTGATTTGTTTGTCTATTTTTTTGACGGGAGTCGGACAACCGACTATTGGGCTTTTGGTCACTTCATCATGGATTTCTTCATCAACAATATTGATTTCTGCCTGTGGCATAGCAACAGAAGAGTCAACCTCGCTCTTTTCAACATTTACATGAACATCATTTTCTTCGGTCTGTTCCATTATGCCTACAGTGTCTTTCTTTACAGAATAGTCATGTTTTGTTCCATCACCATTATTAATTAACAAGAACACACCAGCTGCAATAAACAAGAATAGCAAAAGTAAGAGAAATACGCCACTGCTACCATTTTTCTTAGGCGGTGGATTACCGTTACGCCTTTCAGCTCCTAAAGATTTGCTTCCGTTATTCCTTGCAGGATCATTGGGAGTCTCTTTCTTGACAACCTCCTTCTCATTATTGCCTATAACCGTATCAGAAGTTGCAGCGACAACGGTTTCCCCACCAAGTAGAACAGCCGCGGCGCGATTGTCACCATCAAGCAGCGCCAGGAATTCATCAATATTCTGCGGACGTTTGTTTCTTGGAATCTGCATAGCTGCCTCAACAGCCCTACGCACCGGTGCAGAGAACGTTTCGGGAAGCCGTTCCAGTGATTCACCGCTTGCAATCAATGACGCAGGTGGCGGAGTAACTCCTGTCAAAGCCTTGTAGAGTGTTGCACCAAGCGCATAAATATCTGATGCCGGACTGAATATTGTCAAATTTGCGCCATTCTGCTCTATCGGTGCATATCCGGGTGTTGAGCCGACCAATGTCGAAGTATTCTCGCCGCTTACCTCATCATATTGCTTCGACACTCCAAAATCTATAAGAATAGCATCACCGCTACTGTTAATCATTATATTCTGCGGTTTGATATCCAGATGAAGCCGATTCAGCGAGTGAACATACTTCAAGGCATCGGCAACCTGACGGATATATCCAACAGCCTCCTTCTCGGGAAGAGCGCCACGCTCACCAATGAGGCCGGCAAGCGAAGGACCGCTGATAAAATCCATTACATAATAGGCTGTATTGTTCTCTTCGAATATATCGGTCACGCGGACAATATTCTGGTGGTGCATATCAAAGAGAGCCTGCGCCTCGGCAACAAATTTGCCACGAAGTTTCTCAATCAAGGAGACTTTGCTCTCCGAAGCTATATAAATACTGTTTGTTGTACTGTCTCTATTGCAAAAGTCCTTCACAAAGAACTCCTTTATTGCAACACTCTTATTCAGCATCGCATGCTTCGCTTCGTATGTGCATCCAAAGCCGCCACTGCTTATAAATCGGACAATCTCATATTTACCCCCTTGCAGGCGGGTTCCTGCCGGCATTTGCATATTCGTGTTTTTTAATGTTAATCTGCACAAAGATAGCACATCTTGCATAAAAAGCAAAAACAGTTCAAGTTTCATTTGCCAATATTGAACCATAAGCGCAGCCTGCATTCGCAAAGAATGATATAATTAAACAGTTTCTTAGAAATATTCATTATATTTGCAAAGTAAGTATTACTAACCATAAACTATATGAAAAAATTCACACTATTGATTATCGCGCTGTTGTGCCTGCCAATGGCAATGCGCGCCGACGGTGACATCAACCTCACCCCCGTACCCATGAAGATGACTAAGGGAAACGGCAGCCTGCTGTTGCCCGAGAGTTTCACCATTGCCACAGGAGAACTCAGCGATGAGAATGCAGCAGAGGCTGTAAAGTTCGCCACGCTTCTGAGCGAAGTCACAGGCTACAATATCGAAGTAAAGAAAGATGCCGATGATGCACTGATAACAATGTCAATGTACACAGGCAACGAAGAACTTGGCATCGAGGGCTATACCCTTGACATCACTGCCGACGGCATTGCCATTGCTGCCAATGAGGCGAACGGTTTCTACTATGCTTTCCAGACTATCAAAAAAATACTCCCTGCGAATGTAATGGCAGAAGTAAAGGACAGTAAGGTTACCGAATACTCCATGCCCACAGTAAGCATAGTGGATGCTCCACGCTTCGAATACCGCGGATTCATGCTCGATGTAAGCCGCCACTACTTCGGCATCGAACAGATAAAGCGCATGATTGACGTGATGTCATACTACAAGATGAACCGTTTCCACTGGCACCTTACCGACGACCAGGGTTGGCGTTTTGAGGTAAAGAAATATCCGTTGCTTACCACAGTAGGCGCCACACGCAACAACAACTGGGTAACCGACCGCGTATATGGCGGATACTACACAGGCGAACCTTACGGACCATACTACTACACACAGGAGGAGTGCCGCGAGATTGTGGCATACGCTGCCGAGCGTCATATTGAGGTTGTACCCGAAGTTGAATTCCCCGGTCACTCATGTGCTGTGAACGCGGCATATCCCGAACTGAGCTGCAACCCCAACGGCGCACATAATGTGCAGGTAAACGGAGGCGTTTATGCTGATGTACTGAACGTAGCAAGCCCATTGGTAATGCAGTTCGCAAAGGATGTGCTGGATGAGATAATAGAAGTATTCCCCTACAGCCAGATTCACATAGGCGGCGACGAGACTCCCACAAGCGCTTGGCAGAACAACGCCGAATGCCAGGCTATGATGCAGGAGCTCGGGCTTACCAATGTACGTCAGTTGCAGTCGCACTTCGTGCGCAAGTTATCGGATTATGTTACATCAAAGGAGGGCGACAAGAAGCGCACCGTAATCATGTGGAACGAGAGCCTAACTGCCGGCGGAACCGATGAGGAACTCATTAAAGGCACAGGCGGCACGATGATGTGCTGGGAGATAGGCAATGCACAGCCCTGTGCCTTGAAGGCTGCGCGGTACGGAATGAAATCCATCATCACCACACAGGTTCCATATTACATCAACCGCCGCCAGAGCACCGATGCCGACGAACCTAAGGTTGCAGGTTACGGAACAGACAACGTAAAGGCTGTATATGACTATGTTCCCGTGCCGGCAAACGTTCCCACCGAACTGCACAAATATTATATTGGCGTACAGGGAACATTCTGGACAGAGCATGTGCAAGACAACAGCCTTCTCGAGTATCTTGCCCTGCCACGTCTTATGGCTATAGCCGAGACAGGCTGGACACCGGCAGCCAAGAAGAACTTCAGCGACTTCCAAGAGCGTATCACAAAGGACACCCTGCTGCTCAACTACAACAAATACGACTACGGCCGTCATTACATCCTCGGCAGCAACAGTGGCACAAGCGGCAAGGTAATGCCTACAGCATCGACCGATGAGAAGCAGACCTGGTACCGCATCGTGACAACTGCCACCGATGCACGCGCAGGCCGTTGCATACAGCTGTTGCGCGAAGGAATGAACATTGCCGACAAGACAGGCACTGCGCCTGCCGGCCGTCTGTGGAACAGCGAAATAATAGAAGATGAGAGCAACGAGGGCTACGACTACCAATTGTGGGCATTCATGCAAGACCCCGACAACCCCGAGCGTTGGGCAATCGTGAACAAGGCAAAGCCTAACGGCTCTGTAAAGGGCACACCAACTGCCGAGAACAATACAGGTCGCTGGGACTATGACGAAAACAACCGTCACTATGACTTTATCCTCGGCGACAAGGCATATGCACAGAACGGCAACAACTACAACTACAGCATACGCAGTCAGAAGGTATCCAACGGCAATATGTGCCTCAACTACGCAGGCCCCGGACAGAACCACTCCATAAACCTGTGGAGCGACCCTGCTGACGGCAACGGAGGAATATGGGAGTTCCGTCCTGTGGCAGCACAAGGCAGTGACAATGTAATCGACTACCCCGCCGCAGGCACAACCTACCGCATTGTCAACAACACCGAGCGTTTCAAGGGATGGAGCCTCTACGACAATGGCGAGGCAACCGTTACAGCTGCACAGCAACAGTATGGTGCAGATTTATGGGAAATCACCGATGCCACCATAACCGATGCCGGGCAGACATTCAAACTGCGTAACGTGGCAACAGGCCGCTACATAAGCAGCACCAATGCTCCTGTTGCACTTGGCGAGAACGGCGTGACACTCACCAACGTATATAACACCGGAAGCGATGATTTCAGCATCATGGCAGGTGACGGTGCACTCTACCCCATCCCCGAGCGTGCAGCAACCAACCCCGGCACTTTAGGCAAAGGCGGTATATATCCGCAAGGCACCGGATGGGTATATGAGAAGGCATTCCTCGTCACTTTCGAGTGCCATGACCAAGAGGGCAATCTGCTGCAGACACTCTACCGTTCGGTAGCCGAAGGCAATGAATTCACAGCCGACATCCCTCAAATCGCCAATTATGAGGCGACATCGCACACTGTTGAAAATGACGGCAACAACAAGATTGTCAAAGCAACATACAACCGTGTATCCTACAGCATAACCTACCGTTGCTACACAATGGACGGCAACCTCATCACAACAATTGACGTACCTTGTAACATCGGTGACAGCTATTCTGTAGAGTATCCCAATGTAGAGTTCTATACATGCATTGGTAGCGATACCGAGGAGCGCACAATAATAATCCCCACAGAAGATACCGTTATCGAAGTCTACTACGACTGCGAAGGCATAATGGGTGCGGCAGCCGTTGGAGATCCTGTCACAGAACTTGAAGGCGGAGCATCGTACCTTATATATAATGCCAAGAACGAGGCGAGCCGCAGCGGATTCCTCAGTGTAGGAGCCGTGGGCGAGGGCATCACAACCACCAACGGCATAATAGAAGCAAGCCCAAGCTTCGTTTGGTACTTCGAGGGCGACGGCAACCGTTTCACAGTGATGAACAACTATGGCATATACATACCGCAGTTGCTGCGCGGTTCACTGGTAACAGGCGGTGATACCCCCGAGGAGTTCATCTTCACATTCGATGAAAGCACCGCCACTTGGAGTGTCAAGGGCACAAGCAACAACTACTATTGGAACGGCAACGCCGACAACACCTTTACCGGTTGGGACGGCGGGCATCCCTTCATAATCTACCGTTACAAGCCGCACCCCTACTTCACAGTAACCTATAAGTGTGTAGACGGAGAGGGCAACGAACTTGCAAGCGGCACACGATACATTAAGGGAGGTGACCAGTTCGCAATGCTTACCCCGATATTCGAGGGCTACAGTTTCAAGGAGAGCAATGCAGTATATGAGGAACTTGCACGCGTGAGCAAGAACATAGAGATAACACTCACCTACACAAACGGCGAGACAGGAGTTGTCGAGGTGAAAGGTGAAAACGGAAAGATGAAAGGTATTTACGACCTGCAGGGTAGAAAGATAGAGAGCCCCACAAAGGGGATCTATATCATAAACGGCAGAAAGATTCTTATCAAATAACACCTAAACAAGCAGTAGCGCACTTTTTTGGTGCGCTACTTTTTTTGTGTTATCTTCGCATAAAATTAGCAAAACAGAGAATATGAAAACAGTAACCTACCAGACAACGGGCACATGTTCACGCTTCATAGAGCTGACAGGCGACAACGGCAAAATTGTAGATGTAAAGTTCTACGGTGGCTGCCACGGCAACCTGCAAGGTATCAGCAGCCTTGTAAAGGGCATGAAGTACGAAGATGTAATCGCACGCCTCAATGGTATAAGCTGCAACGGCAAGCCAACCTCCTGCCCCGACCAGCTTTGCCGCGCAATAGAGCAGCTGATGAGCGAAGAGTAATGCAACAATATTTTAAAAGGGCATTTTTTAGAAAAGGGCACTAAGGAACATTAAGGGCACTAATGTTTTTCCTTTAGAACCATTAGAGCCCTTAGCCCCCTTAAACCCCTTAATCAAAACTATGGCAAAAATTAAAAACCCCGAATACAAACAAAAGAACAAAGCCTTCATGCAGGCACTGCGTGACGGCAAAGAGGAGTTGCTGGAGATTTCCCAAGGCGTGCTTGTGAAGATACTCAAGAGCGGCGAAGGAGAGCGTAGCCCACGTCAAGGAAATGTCGTTACCGTGAACTACAAGGGAAGTCTCATCAACGGCAAGATTTTTGACAGCAGTTACGAACGCGGATACCCCGAGGCATTCCGTCTGAGCGACCTCATCGTCGGTTGGCAGATTGCCCTGACACAGATGCACATAGGCGACCATTGGATAGTATACATCCCATGGGAAGCTGGTTATGGCAGCCGCGCCAACGGCAATATCCCGGCATACTCCACCCTCATCTTTGAAATGGAATTGGTTGCAATAATGTAACGCCATGGACGAAAACGGCAACCGTAGGGGCATCCCTTGTGGGTGCCCAATAGAGGAAGCCGCAACCGTAGGGGCATCCCTTGTGGGTGCCCAACAGAGGAAGCCGCAACCGTAGGGGCATCCCTTGTGGGTGCCCAACAGAGGAAACCGCAGCCGTAGGGGCATCCCTTGTGGGTGCCCAACAGAGGAAGCCGCAACCGTAGGGGCAGACCGACGTGTCTGCCCAAATGAAAACAGCATGATTGAGGGCGAACACACCGGTTCGCCCCTACAATAAATACAACAAAAAAACAGCACAATACCACAATGTACGACCCCGAGCAACATCACCGCCGTTCAATACGACTGAAGGAGTACGACTATGCATCAGAGGGATTATACTTTGTAACCATTTGTGTACACGAATACCGCCCGATGCTCGGAACCGTCATTGACGGGACAATGCATCTCAACGATGCAGGAAGAATGGTAAAAGAATGGTATTACCGCTGCGCAGAGCACTTCCCCGACATTGAGTGCATGGAAATGGTAATTATGCCCAATCATTTCCACTGCATTTGGCGCAATGTAGGGGCAGACCGATGTGTCTGCCCAACAGAGGACCACAGGAATTCGGGCGAACACACCGGTTCGCCCCTACATCGTGTGGTACAATGGTTTAAGACTATGACCACCAACGGTTACATCCATGGTGTGAAACAATTTGGATGGATACCGTTCAACAAACACCTTTGGCAACGCAACTATTACGAACACATAATACGCAACCAACAATCATTTGAAGAAATTGTTGCATATATAATTGAGAACCCGATACATTGGAAAAATGACAAACTGTATATTGAATGATGACGTATACCCCTCTGCCTGCGGCACCTCCCCTGTAAATACCCCTCACCGCTTTGCGGAGCTCCCCTAAAACAGGGGAGCAATTCTGGAGTTAGCTGTCACATAGTGACTGAGAGGTACAGGGGAGGATGTGGTTACCTTTGAGCCTGCGATGCCGTCTCCTACCTTGGCTGCACTCGCGGTGTAATTACAAGCAAGCTTGCATTGCGCTCATTTGCACAAGTTTTCACTTTTCACTTTGACAACACCGTCTAATCGCAACCCGCAGGGCGTGACCATGCCACGCTGCCTGCGACTAATTGCTGCCGGTGTTGCCGAAGTCTGCAACTTTCATCTTTCCACTTTCAGCTTTCCGTTTTAAAAATGAAACCATACTCAGCACATTATAAGGAACTGTTCCGTTTGGGACTGCCTATCATCATTGGACAGATAGGCATCATCTTTGTATCCTTTGCCGACACTTTCATGGTGGGACAATATGGCACAGCTGACCTCGGTGCTGCAAGTTTCGTGAACAACCTGTTCAACCTGGCAATAATATTCGCCATGGGATTCTCCTATGGACTCACCCCTATCGTGGGCAGGCTGTTCGGCAGCGGAAACAAAAGAGGTATCGGGTCGACACTGAGAAATGCCCTGCTCGCAAACAGCGCCATCGCACTTTTGCTTTTTATCGTAATGGGTATACTCTACCTGAACATAGGCAATTTGGGACAACCCGAAGAGCTGCTTGAACTGATGCGACCCTACTACATTGTATTGCTGATGTCGCTCCCCTTCATAATGATCTTCAACGCCTTCAAGCAGTTTGCCGACGGTATCACCGACACAAAGACACCGATGTGGATAATGCTCTTCGGCAATGTGCTGAACATCATAGGCAACTACATGCTCATATTCGGCAAATGGGGCGCTCCGGAACTTGGTCTTTTAGGTGCAGGAATATCCACACTTATTTCACGCATGGCAATGCTCGCAGTCTTTATGCTCATATTCTTCCGCAGCAAGCGCTACAGGGAATATGCCCAAGGCTTCATGCGCGGAAAGATTACAGGCCGCGATCAGAAGGAACTGTTCGGCATTGGCATGCCTGTTGCCCTGCAAATGGGTATGGAAACGGCATCGTTCAGCCTTGCCACCATCATGGTCGGCTGGTTGGGTACAGCTGCGCTTGCGGCACACCAGATAATGTGCACCGTGGGACAATTGGGATTCATGATGTACTACGGCATGGCTGCAGCCGTGGCAGTAAAGACAAGCAACTACAGCGGTACGGGCGAGCGTGACGACATACGCCGATCGGCAAACGCAGGATTCCACCTCATACTTGCCATGGCACTCTTTGCCTCTGTTGCCATATATTTTGCAAGGAACAGCATAGGAAGCATCTTCACCAATGATGCCCAGGTATCGCTGCTTGTTGCACAACTTGCAGTGCCTTTTATCCTGTACCAGTTCGGTGACGGTCTCCAATGCAACTTCTCCAATGCCCTGCGCGGAATATCGGACGTAAAGCCCGTGATGCTCTATGCCTTCATCGCATACTTCGTGATATCACTGCCTGCAGGCTACCTGTTTGGTTTTGTATTCGACTGGGGACTACCCGGTGTGTGGATGTCATTCCCGTTCGGCCTCACCAGCGCCGGAGTGATGTTCTACCTAAGATTCCGTTCAAGAGTGAGGTAATAGGCTTGCCATGCTCGCATAAATGTATTACATTCGCAAAATAAAACAGGAAAACCATATTGTCATGAATGACTACACAAGAGTAAAATTCACAGTAGTGCCTAACGAAGAGGCAGCTACCGATGTCCTTGCAGCACTGCTTGCCGAGGTTGGTTTCGAGAGTTTCGTACAGGAAGAGAACGGAATGTCGGCGTATGTTCCACAGGCTCTTTACAATGCCGAAAACATCGCGACCGTTGTCGAGGAGTTCCCCTTGCAGGGATTTGCAATAACATACGAGAGCGAGATCATCGAGGGCGAGGACTGGAATGCCGAGTGGGAGAAGAACTATTTCCAGCCCATCGTGCTTGGCGAAGAGTGCGTTATACACAGCACCTTTCACAAGGATGTCCCCAAGGCACGTTACGACATACTCATCGACCCCAAGATGGCTTTCGGCACAGGCTACCACCAGACCACATGTCACATGCTTCGTGCAATACTTGCGAGCGACATGACCGGCAAGAGCGTCCTTGACATGGGATGCGGTACAGCCCTGCTTGCCATCCTTGCACGCAAACACGGTGCAACAGATGTCGTTGCAATCGACATCGACGAGTTCGCATATGAGAATGCCAAGGAAAACGTCGTACTCAACGGCACGCCCGACATCGAAGTGCGCCTGGGTGGTGCCGAGGCAATAAAGGAAAGCGACAGCTTTGATTTTGTCATAGCCAACATCAACCGCAACATCCTGCTCATGGACATGAAGAACTATGTGCGTTGCATGCACAAAGGGTCACAGATATTCATCAGCGGATTCTACACCGATGACATGGATGTCCTCAAGGAAGAAGCAGCACGCCACGGCCTACAATACATCGACTACGCCGAGGACAACCGCTGGGCAATGATGAGATTCACGAAAAGATGAAAGTTGAAAACTGAAAACGAAGTTTCGATAACACGAGCAGTGATAGAACACTTATTTTTAAAAACATGAACGCAGAGACTTTATACACCATTTGCGGCTATGCTGCAAGCATTTTCCTCATTTTGGGTTACTTGCCCCAAGCCATTGAAACCATACGCACACGCAACACCGACGGTATTGCCCTGCCCACATTCCTTATGATGGCAGCCGGTTCTGTTGCTTTCGTTATCCAATCCCTTTGCCACGAAGCCGGCATCATCTGGTCAATGCTCATCACCAATGCCGTAACATTTATATGCAGTTGCATAGTCTTTGGAATTAAAATCAATAACGACTACTTTAAAAAGAAAGAGTAAAGAGGCTTTGTAGTTAAAAGAAAAAGGAGAACTAAAGGGGCTAAGGAACATTAAGGGGACTAATGTTTTCCCTTGGCAACTTTATTATATTTTATTGCTTAAAACATACAGTAATGACAACTTTAATTCCTAATCGTGGTAATTACCGTAACTTGCTTTGCTACAAGAAGGCTGAGGCAATTTATGATATTACCTGTCATTTCGTTGAGCGTTTTTTGCATCGTGGCGACCGCACAATTGACCAAATGGTGCAGGCAGCACGCAGTGGAAAGCAGAACATTGTAGAGGGATATACAGCTGGCGCTACATCGGTTGAAACGGAATTAAAATTGGTGAATGTTGCAAAAAGCAGCATGCAAGAACTTTTGGTTGACTACGAAGACTATTTACGCACGCATGGCCTGCATCGTTGGGAAAAACATTCAAGGGAACTTATTTGTGCACAACAACTTGGACGCGAGCATAATGATACCGCTTTTTGGATGAATATTGTACGTACAAGGAACGATGAGGTTATTGCAAACATTGCAATTGTGCTCATCTATCAGACCGATTATTTACTTTACAAGTATCTGCAGACTGCCGGCGAGCGATTTATAAACGAAGGTGGTTTTCGTGAAAGGCTGACCCGTGAGAGAATAAAAGCAAGGAACAGCGAAAAGTAAAAAAACATTAGCCCCCTTATTTCTTTAGTGTTCATTAGTAGCCCTTAGTGCTCCTTAGTGCTCCTTAGTGCTCCTTAGTGTTCCTTAGTTTCCTTAGTTTCCTTAATTTCCTTTAGTACTCTTTAGTCTTTCTTTCTGACGTAGTCATTGTGAATTTTTATTGCAAAGACTATACAACTGCAACTGCAGGTTACGGCATTAGTTATTACCATAGACCATATTATGCCGTCTTTGTGCAACAGGCCTTGAATGACAAATGCCAGTGCACCAATCGCCATCATCAGAAATGAGGGAAGCGCAATGCCGTCGGTATTGCGTGTGCGTATGGTCTCAATGGCTTGGGGCAAGTAACCCAAAATGAGGAAAATGCTTGCGACATATCCACATATTGTGTAGAGCGTCTCTTGTTCCATATCCTTTTTATTTTTAAAAACGTACTACAGTGTTTTTGTTCAACCATTTTAATGACATTAAAGAAGATTTGCACCCTCACCAGCCCTTATTTCTTCACTTTTACCATTTTTAACCATATCAGGCACATTAAAAAAGAGGCATATCCATATATTTGCAGGAGAAGATAAAACAAACCTTAAACAACTTTATAGAATGAAAAGATTTATACTCTCTCTGCTTATTATGGTTGCAACATTACAGTCATCGGCTCAAGACCCGTTCCGCAACCACAGATATGATGTGTTCAAAGTGCTTCCGGTCAAGAACGAGAATATTGTCTTCATTGGAAACAGTATCACCAACATGCACGAATGGTGGGAGGCATTCGGCAGCAACCACAATATAATAAACCGCGGCGTATGGGGTACATTCATAAACGAGACAGTTGACAACATTGAGGCCATTGCTGTTGGAAAACCACAAAAGGTATTCATCATGGTTGGCACCAACGATCTTGGAAAAAACGGCAGCAGAAACATCGATAACATAATAGCAAGCACACGTACAATTGTAGAACGCTTCAAGCGAGTGTCTCCCAATACAGAAATCCACATTCAAAGCATACTGCCCAGCGTATATAACAGAGAGTTGTCACAACTCGAGGAGACCAACAGGCGGTTGAAAGCATTGTGCGATGAAGAAGAGATTACATACATAGACCTTTGGGATGACCTTTACAGTTTGACCCAAGACTACACACATACGCTTGACGGCCTGCACCTCAAGGCATCGGGTTACCAAATTTGGACAAAAAAGATAGAACAGTACATAGGTTGCAGCACGGTATACCCCGATGATTGCGCCGAGAGGCAAAGTACAAACGGCATATCAAACGCCGCATACGGAATGCGTGCGACAATATTCAGCACTCTTCCTGTCAGCGACAGTGACATACTGATAATAGGCGACGAAATGATTCACGGAGGAGAGTGGCACGAACTCCTGCAAAGCGGCAAAGTCAAGAGCCGCGGCAGCGGTTGGGGATACGCAAGCCCCGGCATCGATGTAATACAGAAAGAGATACCGCTTATATTGAACAATAATAGCAGCCCATCGAAAGTGCTTTTGTATGCAGGTGCGGCTGAACTCAACGGCACTGCAACACTTGACAACATTGAAACAGCATACAGGAATATCATAGACAAAATAAAGGAACTTTCACCCGATACCGAAATTCTGCTTATGAGCCTGTTGCCGACCGGCAATTCAAGCACCAATACCGGACGAATTGTACCGTTCAACAACAGGTTGCAGAAAATAGCCGAGGAGGATACACAGATAGGGTTTATCGACATATACAGCAGCCTTGCCAACGGCAATGTCGCCGACAGCAGGTACATCAGCAACAATTACCTGATGGGAATGGGATATGTCAAGGTTGCGCAGAAGATTGCGGAAGCCATTGACGATGCAGACATCGTTGCAATAACCGACGAGGAGGCCGAAAATAATTACAGGACATTCCGGCTTCGCAGCACACTTGGCAATGCCATTGCAACCGCCACGGCGCTCAAAGAGGGCGACGGAGTGGGCGAATACACGACAGAGAGCCTTTCCGAACTTCAGAGAATAACCGACGAGGCATACACACTGCTGCAAACAGGGGGAACCGAAGAAGAGTTCCAGGCGATGGGCGAGAGAATTGCCACAGCTGTAAATTCTGCGCTCGCAAACATAAACAAGCCATCGGCAAGCAACGACCGGAATGAGTATTGGTACAAGATGTATACTCCCAACCGCAACAACCGCTATCTATCGTCGAACGGAGACGGCAATGCTGCCACTGGCAAAGAGGAGAGCAACCGGGCTGACAGTCAATGGAAATTCGCGGAACGCACCGACGGAACATTTAACATTATAAACCGTGCCGACGGAACATATCTCAACCCGGTTGCAGCACACAACACATCCATCACCACAACATCGGCAGAACCGGCCCGTGGCTGGGAACTCAGTTACAGCAACACACCGGGGCTGTTCATAATAAACAGTGGAACAACGCAGTTGAACCAGACACAAAGCCACTTAGAGTGGAAGATATACAATTGGAGTACAAAAGCCGACGGACAGGACCGCAACGACACCGGTTGCCAATACAAAATAGAACTTGTAACCGAAGAACCCGAAGAGATAATCCCCGAAGACTTTTTACACTTCTCGTTCTCACGCGGCACATCGCTCACAAACAGTTATGTCACAATCACCGATGAAACAGGCAACAACACAAGCGGAGTTAATGCAAGCATAACTGCAGGCGGAGCCACGGGGTGGCTGGCAAGCAACAAAGCTGCTGCCGACAGTATACTATGCCTGAACATAAACACCAATGGAACAACAGCCGACACCCCCATAACCTACACATTGTCAATAGACGGCATTGACAACAACTTCAGCATCAACAGCATAACATTCAGCGGAGTGGCGCTCAACTATGCCGGCAATTGGCAAGGAGCCACAGAGACACGCCATTGCAACTTTGAGTGCAGCTATGGCAACGACAACAACCTTAAGGCACTCGCACCAATTAAAGACGAAAGCATAATGGTAGCCTCGGGAGCGCTCAAAGATGTAACCTTTGAAACAGAGGGCATAATGCCTTCCAACGGCAAGCTCAACATAAAACTCAACATATACAAAGGAACAAACAACCTTGGATGTTTCTATGGCCTGACTGGCATAACATTAAGAGGAGTCGATACTGAGATGCCAGAGACAGGAGTTGACGAGATAACAGAGAACAGAGTACAAAGTACAGCTATTTACGACCTTACAGGCCGCAAGGTAGAGAACCCCACAAAGGGTATATATATTATTGACAGCAAAAAAACACTGATAAAATAAACACCTGAGCGCTTGATTCAAAAAAGGCACATTTTTTTTAAAAAAAGGTTTTTTTTAACAAAGGCGCTAAGGAACATTAAGGAACACTAAGGGCGCTAATGTTTTTGCCTTTAGAACCGTTAGCGCCTTTAGAGCCTTTTTATTTTCTTTTAACATTATTTAACTATTAGGGGGGGGTAAAAAGTTAACTTATTATTACTTTTGCACAAAATAGCAAAAAGCGAATTTTTAATAAGTTAACGTATTATATTATGAGAAAATTTTTACTTTCAATGGCGCTTGTGTTCTGCACAGCAGGAGCAATGGCGCAAGGAACAATCGAACTGACATTTAATAAAACAGATGCAACAAATGCAACTGTTGAAGTTGCCAGCGATGCAATTGATGTCGCAGGTATTACAGCGACTGTGACCTCTAATTATAATTGGAAAACACTGACCGCCAATAACACGACATTCCCGACAGCGAGCATGCTTTGCCCTGATAAAAATACAACAGATATGACATCCGGGAATGAAGCAGTCTTTACAATAACACTAAACAATGTTCCGGCAAACTATTCTTTCAAGAACACAACTTTTACAAGTGCGGCTTTAACCGGTGGAGGTGCATTCCAAGAGCACACTGAGACACGACATGTGGATTTTACTCTTAAGAAAGGAGAAGAGATACTTGGCACAAAGACCGATGAAAGCATTATGGTAACTTCACATAATGGAACTGCGGTTAACATTGAATTCGAGATGAATACTGCTTATAAAGCAGAAGATGGTACATTAACTCTTACACTGACCTTAGCAAAAGGTACAAACAATAATGGCTGTTTCTATGGCTTGACAAAAATCACATTTGAAACTATAACCACTCTTTACCATTTAAGCGATAAAAACCTTACTGCAAGCGACTTGATGTCAAAGACAGAGCCTACATACATTGCAATGAAAAACCTGTCAAGAAGAAATCCTGATTGGTATGCAGGCACAAGTAGCAGTGCATTGATTACAGATGCAAATATTTTTGTATGGGAACCGACTGATGATGGTTTCCGTTTGAAGAATTTGGAAGGACAATACATACAGAGCGGCAATGAGAATGTAAACATCAGCTTTGGAACAGTTGATAACGCTGCTGTATTCACAGTTGTGAAGCCATATGTTGGTGGTAGTGAAACAGCAGCAATGGACCACGACAATGATTCAAATCCTTATATCACAAGTGACCAGGACGAGAACCTTGTACGCTTTGTAAACGAAAAAGATGTTTGGATCAATGTCCAGAACACCGACGGTACACCAGGTACTCCAAAATACAATAAAGGAAAACGCGGCTGGACAATCCAGTATGTATATGAGGTGACAATGGTTGAAGCTTATGACGTTGAAATCACTGATGCTAAATATGCCACATTCTATGCTGTTAGCGAGTCTACAGCGCCCGAAGGTGTTGAAGTATATTATGTGACCAACGAAGGTGTCGAAAGCGAAAAAATAAACCTTACAAAAATTGAAAACAGAATAATCCCTGCAAACACGGCTGTAATCATTTATTCTGAAACTGCTGGAAATTATGAGTTTAGCGCTTCAACAACAAATGCTCCTGCAATAAGCGACAACCTTCTTAAGGGCACACCAATAAGTACAAACATCACTGAAGAAGCTTATGTTCTTGGAAATAAAGATGGAGTTGGACTTTACAAGGCTATAACAAAAGATGTGAGCACTAGTGGTGGCACAAAGAAGGTATTCCTCAACAACGCCAACAAGGCATACTTGCCGGCAAGCGCAGTTCCTGCTGCAGCACAGGCAAGCAATGGTTTCCGCTTCGGCGAGGGCACAACAGGCATTGATGAGATAACAGAGAACAGAGTACAGAGTACAGTTATCTACGACCTTACAGGCCGCCGTGTAGAGGCTATCACCGCTCCTGGTATTTATATTGTAGGTGGCAAAAAGGTTTTGGTTAAATGATTAAAAAGGCGAATTTCTGCGTTACGCTAGCCCGCTAAATCCTCATTTACACAAAAGTAAACTGCTGTTTAGCGAGCGTCGCAAGCCTTGAACTTCATCCTTTTTATCTCATTTAACTTGAGACAGCAAGAATAATGTAGGGGCGAACCGGTGTGTTCGCCCAACAGAAATACCGCAAATGTAGGGCAGACACATCGGTCTGCCCCTACGGGCGCGGAAAATAAAAGACAAAATAATTATACAAGATATGAAGAAGACTTATGTATCACCTCTCATGGTAGAGGTAAACGTAGAAGCAGAGCAGATGCTCGCAAACTCATTGAAGATAGGTGGTAATGACCAAACAGTAGACACCTCTGTCTCTGGTAACCAGCTCGGCAAGGACAATGGCCGTGCATGGGGAAACCTCTGGGGTAAGTAAAACAAGCATAAGGCCATAAGGACCTTATAAAATGCGGAAATTTATTTTTTCATTTGAATAATTTTCTCATTTGAATAATTATTAAGTTAATCGGGAGGACTGTTTTTTGTAAAAGAAAGAACAGTCCTTTTTCATTCCAAGAATGTTTACCTTCATTATATATTTTGTCTCAGTAGCAAAAAGGTGTGGTACAGCAAAATATTTGCGGTAGCTATGAAAAAGAGTTCCCTCTTCGCTACGCTCTGTAGGGATGACAAATGACAACTGATTAAGGGTAAAACAAACCAAGGAATAACAGTTCTATTGTACCATAGTTATTTCGCCCACACTAAATTTCTACTGAGCCTATATTTTTCACTATTTTAACAACTTATTCAAATCAAAAAACATATCTTTACACAAACTAACCTTTAAAAGCATGAAAAAATTTTACCTGACCATTCTGACACTGCTTGTCATGGCAGTACAGCCCATCATGGCAGTGTCCGGCATTGGACTCAAGTTCAACCGAACAGGTACCGATGCATCGTCTGTTACAATCACTGTCGTTGATGAAAATGACGCGGCCATTGAGGGTGCAACGGCTACCGTTGCTACATCACACAGTTTCAAGCCTACAAGCAATGCTGTTACCGGTGCTATTCTTTGCCCCAACATCAATGCAAACACAAACCCCAACATTGAACTGGCATTCACCATCAATGGTGTACCTGCTGGCTTTACCTTCGACAAGGTGGGGCTTGACATCCACGCTCTGAATGGTGGCAGCAACTATCAAGAACCATCAGACGGCGTTACCCGTCAGTGGAATGTGACAACAACCGTGAACGACGCTACATTCGGTTCACTCAGCGACATTGACATCGCTGCAAACGTGGGCTCAACCGGCAATGTGCACAAGATATGGGAAATCACAGGTGCAACAGTAAATACCGACGGCACCGTGACCGTGAAACTCACAATTACCAAAGGTACTACAAACGGCGGATGTTTCTTTGGTCTTAGCGAGGTACAGTTGAGCGCAGCAGGCACAACACCAGAACCGGAACCGGAACCCGACCCCGTTCCCGAGCCTGACACCGACGGAGCAAAGGTATACCTTATCTCATGGAAAAACACCGGTGCGAACTATGTTACCGAGGAGAGCGACCACCGCATGACAGTGCAGTCGAGGGATAATGCAAAGCCACAGTTCTGGATGTTCATCCCCACAGAGAACGAGAACTGCTACTATATTAAGAATACTGCCACAGGCCGTTACATCGGGACATGTAACCTCACTCCATCATCGGCATCAAAAATCTACACTTCGACAACACCTGTTGAGTACTACGTAAAGCAGACAACTGCTACAAGCGGCGAGATTGCTAACTGTTACTATTTCAGTTCTACCGACTGTACAGACTACAGCAGCGAAAGTGCCGGACCACGTGCCTTGAACAAGGACGGTGCGTCGGACTATGTCATCACATGGCAGGCAGGAACAAGCCGAGTAGGTTCATACTGGCAGCTTATTGAGACAGAGGACCTTTACGAGCCACGCCCGTTCGACGGCAGCGAGGCCATAGGCAAGATTGGCGCAAGTTACAACGTAGAGGCCATCAACGGCAAAAACCTGACAATAAGCGAAGGTGCTCCAGCACTTGCTGCCCCCGACGCTTTCGATGAGAACCAGGAGTGGTACTTCGTAGGTACAGGCAACACCGGCGGTTGGCAGATAGCATCGGCAGCAGAGCCTGCAAACGTAATTGGCATCGTTGACGGGAACATCACAACAGGCAAGGGTCTTGACACCAAGTGGACAGTACACATGTCAAAGGAGAACAGCGGTTACTTCTATTTCAAGAGCAACGGCACAGTGCTCAAGGTTGAGGGCGACAGCCTATTCAAGTTCAACCGTCTACGCAGCGCCTATGCACGCAAATTGCAAATCTACAACAACCCATGCGGTACTGTCGGCACAAATTATGTAAAGAAGTTCGAGCTTCGTGGCGAGGCTGCACTCAGCAACATCATTTATGAGGCACAGAGCAAGCCAGCCAAGTGGCATGTAGTATATGCCAACGACAGGGGCGAGGTTGCACAGGGCGGCAAATTCAACCTTGACATTACTCTTTCAAGCAACGCAGCAAGCGACCTTGTTGTTGCCGCACACTTCGACTGGAACGGCGACGGCGTATTTGAGACAGAAGTACCGGTGGCTGTAAGCGGAACAGCAGGTACAGCCGAGGTTACCGTACCCGACTGGGCTACAATGGAGCAGACACGCATGCGCTTGCGCGTGAACAGCAACGGACTTGACCTTGCCGAGGATGAGGTACAGGGCTTTATCTACGACTTCCACATAAAGGTGGTAGAACCACAGGAGAATCGCACCGTAACAGTGGGCGTAAACTCTTGGGAACGCGGTTCTGTGGAACTTTCACAGGTTGCCGAGGATTATGCTTACGGCACTACACTCACAGCGACTGCTACCGCATACGGCAACGGCAAGTTCGTATGCTGGAAAGAGGAAGGCGTTGTTGTATCGACAAGCGCAGAGTACACATTCACAGTTGACCACAACGTGAAACTTGTAGCATATTTCGCTCCAAACACCGACGAGAACAGCTACCCCACCGGCATTCAGGAGAATGTTGCAGAGGAGGTAACAGTAACAGTAACCGACAACGGCATTGTTGCGACAGGCGACGTGAGAAGCATTGAACTTTTCACCGTAAATGCGGCACTCATTGCCAATGCAAAAGGCGACACAATGAACACTGTTGCTGTACCCGAAGGTCTGTACATTGTACGTGCAACAACAGCATGCGGTTACAAGAACGTGAAAGTATATATCAAGAAGTAAAAGAGACGTATTGACAAACAGAGTTCTGTCATTCTGAGCAGAGCGAAGAATCTCTATCAAATATCCTTGAGATTTTTCACTACGTTCAAAATGACATTAGAAGGAGATATTTCACATTCACTCAGTATGACAAGTCTCGTAAAATAATAAGTCAGAATAAACAAATTACAAGATATGGATAACAGCAAATTGTTACTTTTCGGTTGCGGACTGCTCGCATCGGCAGCAGTTCAGGCACAGGAGGCACAGAAGCCCAACATCATATACATTATGTGTGATGATATGGGATATGCCGACCTCGGCTGTTACGGACAGCAGTATATAAGCACTCCTAACCTCGACCGTATGGCACAGGAGGGCATGCGCTTTACACAAGCTTACGCAGGCAGCCCTGTAAGCGCGCCGTCGCGTGCGTGCTTCATGACAGGACAGCACACAGGCCACACAAAGGTTCGCGGAAACAAGGAGTACCGCATCGGTTCAATCTACTATGGCAACAACCAGGATCCCACACAGACAGGACAGGAGCCATACGACCCCGACCACATTATTCTTCCCGAGATTATGAAGGATAACGGCTACACAACCGGTATGTTCGGCAAGTGGGCAGGCGGTTACGAGGGTTCGGAATCGACACCCGACAAGCGCGGCATAGACCGTTACTACGGCTTTATGTGCCAGTTCCAGGCACACCTCTACTACCCCAATTTCCTGAACTCTTATGACAGGGAGGCCGGTGACACCGAGGTGAGACGTGAAATTCTGCAGAACAATATCAACTATGCAATGCACGGCGAAGACTACAAGAACCGCCGCGACTACTCGGCCGACCTCATCCACCAGGAGGCAATGAAGTGGCTCGACAAGCAGACAGGCGAACAGCCGTTCTTCGGAATCTTCACATACACCCTGCCACACGCCGAACTTGCACAGCCAAACGACTCTATCCTGCAGGCCTACCAGGGCGCTTTCTGCCAGGAGAAGAGCTATGGCGGCGATGCCGGTTCTCGCTATAACCCCACAAACATTGCACACCAGCAGTTCGCAGCTATGGTGACACGCCTCGACGCATACGTTGGCGAGGTGCTTGCCAAGCTCGAGGAGAAGGGTTTTGCCGATAACACACTCGTTATCTTCACCAGCGACAACGGCCCCCACACCGAAGGCGGCGGCGACCCCGACTATTTCAACACCGAGAGACTGTTGCAGGGAACAAAGCGTTCAACCCACGAGGGCGGTATCCGCGTTCCGTTCATCGCATGGTGGCCCGGAGAGGTTGAGGCAGGCAGCGTAAACGACCACCAGTTGGTATTCTACGACCTGATGCCTACATTCTGCGAACTTGCAGGCATTGACAACTATGTCGAGCGCTACACCAACAAGGACCTTGAAGTGGATTACTTCGACGGCCTTTCATTCGCTCCCACACTCCTTGGCGAGGGCGAGCAGGAGGAGCACGAGTTCCTCTACTGGGAGTTCCACGAGACAAACATGATGGCTCTGCGCATGGGTAACTGGAAGCTCGTTGTACAGAACGGCAACTGCCGACTCTACGACCTTGTTACAGACCTTCATGAGGACAACAACCTTGCGAGCCAGTATCCCGAAATCGTGAACAAGATGAAGGAAATCATCAAGCGCGAGCACACTCCAAGCAACATCTCACAGTTCAACAACATCACATTGCCACAGTGATTCTGAACAGCTGAATAAATGACAGTGCCAGCCTTCAAGGGCTGGCACTGTCATTTATTCAGCAAAGATTACTTCTGCTTGTCATTGCCTATTGTCATCCCGACAGAGCGAAGCTGCGAGAGCAACTTTCATCTTTTTGGGCACCCACAAGGGATGCCCCTACGTTGCGTGAAAAACCGCGGATTTGTCATTCTGTATTTGCAAGGTCATTGGCTCGTTCATCCTTTAGCGGCCCGCACGGCATGAGTTAAATTTCTCCTCTGCCTGAGGGGAGGTGCCAGTTTACTGGCGGAGGGGTGGGAGTGCTGCGTGCGACTAACCGCTAATGAACTCGCCGATAACAAAACTAAAGTTTTGTCATTCTGAGCAAAGCGAAGAATCTCAATAAACTTTCATCTTTGACAACACCGTCTAATCGCAACCCACAGGGCGTGACTTAAACTCCTCCCCTGCCTGAGGGGAGGTGCCAGTTTACTGGCGGAGGGGTGGGAGTGCGACCTGCGACCTGTTGCTGCCGGTGCCGTCGAAGTTGCGAGAGCAACTTTCATCTTTGCACTTTCAACTTTTAGGGCAGACACATCGGTCTGCCCCTACATCGCACATCGCGAAAAAACCGCGAACTTGTCATTTCGACGATAGGAGAAATCTCAATAAACTTTCCACTTTGCTCTTTCCACTTTCCACTTGTACCCTCCCCTCCGCCTGCGGTACCTGGATTGCTCCCCTGTTGATACCCCTCCGCCTGCGGCACCTGGATTGCTCCCCTGTTTTAGGGGAGCTGTCACGGAGTGACTGAGGGGTACAGGGGAGGAGTTGGCTGTCCGTAAGGACTGAGGGGTACAGATGAGGAGTTGGCTGTCCGTAAGGACTGAGGGGTACAGATGAGGAGTTGGCTGTCCGTAGTGACTGAGGGGTACAGGGGAGCAATTCTGGAATTGGCTTTCACCTTTCACCTTTCCTGAACCTTTTTGTCACCGCTGCATATCCGCATCGGCGACAAAGCGGTTCTACTGCCTCGTGGCGTGAAAAACCTTCATATATAGCCTTTGCACGCGGTGATGCAAGAATCTCATCGAGCGACTGCTCAAACAGGTTGCCAAGGGGCATATCGCCATCATGATCAAGGCAACAGGGAACAACCGTTCCGTCGGCAAGCACACCTATCTGGTTACGCAATGCATAGCAGAAAGCCTCATCGTCGGCAAACTCATCCCTCTCGCTGTCGGGCCACTCGAACATATTGTCGAACTCAAGGTATATATTCTCGGCAAGACGCCAACCGTCGTAACGCTCACCCCACGGACGAGGTACATGCTGCGACATCAGTTCAAGCAGCTGTTCATTGGTGCTGTCGTAGCCGCCCTGGTTCCACAATCGCAACACAATGATTATACCTCGCGAAGCGGCCTCCATGGCAAACTGCATTACTTGGGAGATATATTGCTCGGGATTGTCCTTTGCATTGCCTTCGTGTGAATGGAGTGATATCTGCACCTTATGAGGGAGGGCGTCTATCACCGCCCCGGCACGCGACAAGAGCGTGCCGTTGGTCGTAAGCACCGGTATAAAGCCTTTCTCACGCGCCATAATTATGAACTCCGGCAGATGCGCATGCAGCAGCGGTTCACCCATCAGATGAAAATAGAGAAACTTCACCTTCCCCTGCAAGCGGTCGGTCAACAGCCCGAACTCCTCGGGAGAAAGAGTTCTTTTTGTCCTTTTTGTCTTTGGACAGAAAAGACAGTCGAGGTTACATATGTTGGTTATCTCAAGATAGCAACGGGTTATCATTATTAAACTGTATTAAGAAGCTGTTACAATAAAACTGCTATTCCTTGGTTTGTTTTACCCTTAATCTGTTGTCGTTTATTCTTCTTGTTGTCGTTCTATCACATACTTTTCATGACTGAAAAGTACGCAAAAGGTCCCGGCACACGGAAATTCCAGTCGACCTTTTCTTTGTTCAGGAATCGCAAGCGATATCCTTCAGTCGAAAAGGTCTTGCCGCTTGAACTTTCTGTTTGATTTTTGGGTGCTGCGGGACTCCCTCAGTTACCC
>JAFQEZ010000068.1 GCA_017398805.1 Bacteroidaceae bacterium
CACTACACCCGATAATAAACTGAACGAGAATTTCAATAAAGCAGAGTTCCAAGCCTTATGGAATGAAATCAATCATCAGTATGTCTATCAGGTAAGTTACGATAGCAACGAACTTATTGATAAGGCAATTCTATACATCAACAAGGATTTAGAGGTGAAGCAACTTCGCTATGTGATGGTAGAGGGAACGCAAGATGAAAGCCAAGTAACTGAATTTGGCGATACTCGTTCACAATCTCGTGAACTGACGGATGTATGTACCTCAACCGTCAAATACGACCTTGTAGGCGATATCGCCAAAGGTGCAAACCTCACTCGCCGTACGGTCGTGAAGATTCTACAAGGCATCAAGCAAAGTAAACTCTACTTCTTCAAGAACAATCCCGAAGAATTTATCCGTAAGGTGATAAGTATCATCAAGGAGCAGAAATCAACGATGATTGTAGAGGCAATCCACTACAACATTACCGAGGGTAAGTACGATAGCGACATTTTCACCGTCAAGAGCAAGATGGACTTTGACCGAGCCTACGAAGCGAAGAAACATATCACCGATTATGTATTCAGCGACAGCAAGGGCGAGCGCCAATTTGCCCATGACCTTGACGAAGCCAGCGAAGTAGTGGTTTATGCCAAACTCCCACGCACTTTCCAAATCCCGACACCCGTAGGCAACTACGCTCCCGATTGGGCAATCGCCATGAATAAAAACGATGTAAGGCACATCTTCTTCATTGCCGAAACCAAAGGATCAATGTCGTCAATGGACTTGTCAGCCATCGAGCGAGCCAAAATTGATTGTGCAGAAAAGTTGTTCAACTCCATCTCCACAGCCAATGTAAAGTACCACAAGGTGGCTACCTATCAAGATTTGATAGATGGGATGAATGCAATAAGCTGATAAATTTTCGGCGTTCACTTGCTGAGGGTGAACGCCGAAGTATTTATTTGTTTATTAAAGTTTCAAGGGCAGTTTTAAAGTCATTAATAAATGGGGTGATTACATCAATATTGTCGTGATAAAAATAAGCCATTAAATTAGTCTGTTCAAAATGAATGAGATTCGTTTTAAACCATTCCTTTCTTATTACACGTAACGGTTCTTGTCCGGCAGTCATAGGAAATGTGTCTATAATTGAATCCTTAATTAGCTCAATATTGTATCGATGCGGAAGATTATTCCAATATGGATGTTCAAGATCTAGTAAGAGCTTTGACAAATAACTATATATTTGAAATTCAGGAGTCCTAATCTCAATGTTTGCAACATCGTCACCAATAATAGCTGGTAAGGCTAATATAGTTTTAGATTCCTCCATAATAGGAGTTATTCTGTCATTCAAAAGGACGTCATTATCAAATACTATTACTACTTGTCTGAAATAATCATCAGTAGTATATAAGGTTCTTAAATTATCACATCCAAGCTTTGCTGAAACTAGAGTTAGATCATATCCATAACTTAACTTTGAATCAAATTTTTCAGTTTCTAATAATTTGTTGAAGAACCATTCGGCTTCCTTATCTTCAAAATAGACCTTAATTTGTGGCGTTACATCATCAAATGTTGGAAGTATACCAAGCATATCGCTTTTTATATTCTCATAGGTAGGATATTCCATTAACTTAGGTCTTAATACATCTTCAATGTAAACTACTGAATCAATATTCCTTCCTGCTCTAGCTGTTTCATCGCTTATTTTTAGAACCTCCTGAATTATAGTTAACGAATGAGATGTCATTATAATCTGTAGGTTCAAACTTTTGGCTTCTTTTTTTATGAGTTGAATCAATTTAATTTGTGCTCGTGGGTGAAAACCTGCATCAATTTCATCAATTAAAAGGATGCCTCCTTTATAATTGGGATTTTCACGTTTTAATTTTGCAAATGAAGCTAATGCGGTAATAATTACTCCCAACGAATCTTGCCCTAATGAAATTGTACGAGTAGAATGTTCGAATTCTGGCAATAGGGATTTTTTTGTGGTTCCTTTTAGTTCTTGTTTAGTGATATGGTTACTATCAACAACTTTGTTATCGATAATAGCTTTGAATTTTTCTCTAATATAAATTTTATCCTCATCTGACAATGTCTTGGATAATTCCGAATTAAGACTGCTTTGATATTCCCCGTTGGGTAACATTCTACTCATACTCAAAAATAATGTGGGTATAGGGACTTTTGCAGAAGCACCAACATCCCATCCCTCTTGTTCGCCACGGGGTACAACTTTAAGACGTTCAATTCCTAATTTCTTCTCTGAATGTTTAGAAACATTACAAGTCTTTATTAAATCTTCTTTTTCTGGCTGAGAATATGTTAAAGTAAAATAAGGTTTATCTGCAGTTTTCTTAACATAATCTCTTTCTATATCAAGATAAAACAATTCATGCAATTGTGCTTGAAATGAACGTTTGAGAAGTGTTTTTCCTTCACTAGATTTAAGTTCAGAGCCATTAGCAATTAGACCAAGTAGAGTGGATTTACCAATACCATTATGACCTGCTATAACTGTCAGGCGTTCAGAAATGTTAATAGTAAGATTTCTGAACATTCTAAATGGAATTTCTCCAAACGAAATACTTTTAATCTTCATGTAAATAAGTTTATTACTATGGTTCTTATTTGTTAAATAGTTTATGGTTTGGTATAACCATATTATCGGAAAATATCATAATTTCTTTTCCTTTTCCTGAATTACTTGCACTATAATTCAGCTCAAAGGTTTCTTGTCTGTATTTTGAATACAGATTTGCAATAAAATCGACATTATCATATGATATAATCCATCTATGATTTTGGATTCCATCAATTACTTTGGCAATGTCTTGATGGTCATCATCGTTATAATAGTTCATATAAAGACCTTTACCTTTTACATAGTATGGGGGGTCTAAATAGAAAATAACATTGTGAAACAATTCATTATTTAAGCGTTGGACCAAAGTTACAGCATCTTCATTTGATAAATGAATTCTATCCGCATAGTCTGCTATTCTTTGGATTCTTTCTATTAAGTCATCTTTATTGAATCTAGCATCAATCTTGTAGTTACCGGTCTGATCGTACCCTCCAATAACTCCTGCTTTTAAAATACCTGAACGGTTTGTTCTATTTAAAAAGAATGTAGAGAATCCTAAATTCAGTAAATCAACATATTCTTTATTTGATTGGATATCCTTTAGCTTATGCCATGTCTCTACATTTATCGGAGTATCTTTTATTAACTTACATAGGGCCTCAGATTCGTGTAGAACGCTATACCAGAATGCGTAAATAGATATATCTTTATCATTTATATATATATCCCTCACATATTCATTGAATAGCAAAGATAGAGCTACGGAGCCTCCTCCTACATATGGCTCAACATAAGTACCATCAAGCAATGCATTTTCTTTGATTAAGCATTGCACGAAGTCTGCAACTTTAGCTTTGCCTCCTGGATATCTTAGAGGTGATAAAAACTCCATACCTTTATTCTTTATTTATAGATTCCCACAATAATACAAAGAAAGTTTCAATATTGTCCCAGCCAATAATTAAATTATCTGCCTTAGGATAAAAGAATTCATTATGAACATATGCGTTCAATGATTCAATGGACAATACTGAATTCTTATCGTTAATTTCTGACCTTATTCCTTTTGATAAATCATTACTCATTATTCCTAATTGAGTCATATGATTTAAAACTTTACCAACTTTGCCTTGTAAACTTTCCCCAGAGGAACAAGCTGTGATAGCATTGTTTTTTACTAAATCATATTTCTCCAAGTAGGCATCAACAGACAATTCTAAGAAAACTCTTAACAAAACAGAAGATGCATTAGGACATGTCCTAACTGGTATTTGTTTAAGTTCCTCAAAAATTTTGTTCAACTTAGGATTATTTATGTGTAATACTAGGTTTTTCGGGACTAAACCTACTCTTGTCTTTGGTTTCTTACTTTTGTTCTTTTGAGAATCTTTTGGTTCATTATTTATTTGAGATTTCTCATCTTCGTTTACGATGTCCTGTATGCCCCATTGTTCAGAAGTCTCGTTAGACAAATCCGGCTTCTGATCTTTGCTAAAACTATCTATGTACTGTTTCCTTTTTTCTCTATTATAGATGTCGGCAACCTTAAAATCAGGATTTAAAATATCAGTAACAACTTTCAATAATCCCTTAATAACTTCAGAAACTTGAATCTTTGAAACCAATGTTCCGTTATTGATTTCTAAACCAAGATGTTCTCTGACATACGGATCGGACATCAAACGTTGTAGGTTTGTAATATTGAGTTTTGATAATGAATCTTTGATATCTTCTGGAACATTGTCTTGAGATCTCAACAATGTGATAATCTGCAATGGAATTGATGATTTTCCTTCAGTCTTCTCTTCAAATCTTTGCTTTTGTTGAGCATTCCAAGTAACAGTACCAACACCATTCAGTTCTCCTGAATGTTTACGCTTTATCCATATATCAGCCTCTGCAGGATTTTCAAACACAGCACAACTAATGCTCTTTAACTCTGAAACAATATTTGCTTTATCTTTTTGTAGTTTTTGGAATTTCTTCCTTAAAGAAGCATACTTATCATCAATAAGAGTTGGATTGTTTAATAACTTTAGTGATGTAATTCGTCTGTTACCCTCAAGAACAGTGTACTTGCTATTATCTTCACTAGGAGTTACGATGATTAAATCAACAGGACTAAGCCCATTAGTAACAATGTCATCAACAAGAGAATATAACTTATCCTCTTGATCCTCGACCATCTTATCTATCGCCTCTTTTTGTGATGATAGTGGTTCAAATCTATAATTCTCTGTATTGACAAACAAAGAAGTTAATTTTATAGTTTTTATAATCATAGTAACATAAAGTGTATATTACGCTTTGCAAAGTTACTCATTTTTAATGAATTTGATTCTGTTTGCCCAATAAATAATAATTTTACCCGCTTTTATATGATTTATATATGTTGTAATTCGAATACAATTCCTATCTTTGCATCAAGAAATAAGCGTTCTTTTCAATAATGCAGAATAAGACGGATAAGGGAACTTTGCTCGTTTCTAAATCGTTACCTGTCGCAAATTCAAATTCTGTAAATCGTTTGTTTTCAACGAGAAAGAAGAAATGCTATGTCTCAAGCAGTGGAATTTCAAATGAGGAATGTTCAGTTTTTCTAGTATAGACTTATAGTAATTTCTGTAAGTCCGAGGCTCTGTAGGATTACTTTCATTTGTGAGAACATAAAAAGTGTCGTTTACGACTTTCTTCAAAGGCTTCAGCAAGCGTATCAATTCTTTTGATAAAGGGATTTCACGAATTGAATTTTGCGTTTTAGGAGTAGATATAACAAGTTCGGTACGCCTAACATCATTCTCAATTATATATATTCGCTCTATAGTTCGTCGAACATATATCACTCCTTGCGAAATGTCTATATCTTTCCATTGCAATGCACAAACCTCTCCAATTCGCATACCCGAATGCAAACAAAGCATTATACCAAGATTACGAAAAGTAAAATTATCAGAAACGAAAGATATAAGCTTCCGCTGATTTGTAAGGCTCAACACCTCA
Organism: Bacteroidaceae bacterium; assembly: GCA_017398805.1. GTDB lineage: Bacteria > Bacteroidota > Bacteroidia > Bacteroidales > Bacteroidaceae > HGM04593. The sequence continues at coordinate 5,583 of JAFQEZ010000068.1, forward strand.
ATACCTTTTCGCTCTTTTGATATGGGATACTTAATATCCCAGTCACAGTGCTCCATGACACCCATTTTAACTCCATAGCGATACACCATTTTGAGTACAATCAAAAAATCTTTTACTGTTTTTTGATTTAGCCCTGTGTTCAATTTCTCATAAACGAAATTTTGAACAAAATCTTCCTCAATAACTTTTGTACAATCTCCAAAATAACCAAGAAGGTGGTTCTCAAGAATAACAGCATACGCTGAAATTGTAGAAAGCTTTACAAGCTTTCGCTTCTCTTCTTTCCAAAGAATAGAAACTTCTCTAAATGTTTTAATCTCTGTCATATTATAAAATTTTAATGCATTTATAATTTACAGATAAATAATCCTTAATGTACCCAATAAGAGAGAGCAGAGCGGAATTTATTCCGGCTATGCCGAGCGTGGGGAACTTCGCCCACAGGGCAATGTACCCAATTTGAGATTTCCTGAGTTTAGTGGCGAATGGACTCAATGCACTATTGGTAGCTATGGCAATATAATAACAGGAAGTACTCCATCTACTAATGATACCGAGAACTATGACAATGGTACATATTTATGGGCTTCTCCAACTGATTTAGGAGAATTAAAATATATTGAACAAACACAAACGAAATTAACAGATAAGGGGTTTGGTAAAACGCGAAGTTTTCCTGCAAATTCCATTTTGGTAACTTGTATAGGTTCCACAATAGGGAAAATGGGAATGTCTAAAGTTGAAATGTCCACTAACCAACAGATAAATACAATAGTACCAACAGGACACGATGCAAACTTTGTGTTTTATACTATACAAAGTCGTTTTCCAAGGTATTTATCATCAATTGCTGTTCAAGCTGTTCCGATAATTTCTAAGTCAGCTTTTGAAAAACTTGAGAACTATACAACGAGTATTGATGAAGAAGTCAAAATTGGAACCTTTTTATCTTTATTAGATGAACGCATTGCAACCCAAAACAAGATAATTGAGGATTTGAAAAAACTAAAGGTTGCAATCTGCAATAAGCTAATAGACAACTTAGTTAATCATGAGCCTTTGATTCGTTTTACCGAAGTATATAGTAAAGCCGGCGAGGGAGGAACTCCTGAAACAAGTAAATCTGAATATTATGAAAATGGGAATATCCCATTTATCAAAATTGATGATTTGTCAAATAAATATATTATTTCAAATAAAGATTTTATAACCGATTTAGGATTGCAAAAATCTTCTGCATGGATTATTCCAACGCATTCATTGATTTATTCAAATGGGGCAACAATAGGGGCTATTTCCATTAACACTTATGAAGTTTGTACAAAACAAGGCATACTAGGAATAGTACCCCAAACTTCAATTTCGGTAGAATATTTATATTGTTTAATGTCATCTAATTATTTTTCCAAACAGGTTCATCGAATAATTACACATGGCACTATGGCAACAGCTTATTTGAAAGATATAAATAAAATTAAAGTACCTATTCCTTGTATGCAGAAACAGTTAGAAATTGCCAATACAATTAGTTCCGTAACTAACAAAATAGGAACGGAACTAAACATTTTATCGTTATTGCTGAAACAAAAGCAATACTTACTTCAACAAATGTTTATATAAACATATTACTGAGCAGATAGAATTTTTGAGCTAATAGAGATTGGAGATATTTATTTTCAATCTCTATTTTACTATCAAGGGAACTCATCATATTATTGAAGTCATCGATTTTCTTTTTGTCTGTTGGATATGCAATCATCATTGGTCCTATTTCAGAGATGTAATGCCGTTTATGTTCGGTTGTTTCTAAACCTATGTGATTAAGATATTCATATACGTATCTTAATGATATTCCATTTTTAGATGTGAGTATTTTTATTGCAGATGATTTAATCTTAAATGCAAAATCTACCAGTTTGCAATCAAGAGTAAAGTCATCAAGTATTATACATTGACCTTTATCATAAATACCAAAAGGTTCATCTGTATATCCAAGTATAAATGCTTTATTGGCAGTTAATACCGGAATGAGATTGCTATCATCAGAGTATTCAGTATTTGAAACTATATATCTTGATGGCTGTTCATAATCAAGCAAATCGCAAATTTGATAATTAAGTCCATAATGCTTTCGAATAGCATTTAGTTGTTTATCTCTAATTGCAACCAAAAGGGAAACACAATCCTTAATTAAAGGGATTGTGGTAGAACATTTTAATAATACCCCAAAAACTAAGGTTAAAATAAAAGACTTAGGCAAGTCATATTCAGTTATGAATATGTCTAAAGAAGACTTCTCTGAAACAGGGAATGAATGTATAATCTATGGTGAATTATTTACGACTTATGATTGCGTTGCCGTCAACATTGTAAGTAAGACACAAAAGGCTGTACAATCATCAACAGTAAGTACAGGGTATGATTTACTGTTCCCTGCATCAACTACTGTAGATGCACAATCACTAATTGCACCAACAGCAGTATCAATACCTAATATTATACTCGGTGGAGATATGTTTGGAATAGCTGTAAAACAAGAATTCAATAATGAGTATTTGAGCTATGCCTTTAATTATATATATAAAAAACATCTCGCCCAATATGCTCAAGGTAGCACAATCATCCATTTGCATTACAATGATATCAAAAATTTATATATTGGTATCCCTGACAAAATTACCCAGGATAAATTGGTTACTTTGTTGAAAAGTATGCAGGATAAAATTCTTACTGAAAAGAAAATGCTTTCAATGTTGGAAACACAGAAAACATATCTTTTAAGAAACTTATTTATATAAACATTTCTGTAAGCAAATATTTTTTTTGCTGTTCGTAATACAATTTAATTTTAGATTCTAATTCTAATCGAGTTTGCAGGACCGATAAAGTCTTTCCAATTTCTCGCTGTTTATTATATGGAGGCATTTTGAATACGAGTTGTTCAAAAGCTTCCATATTTAGGTTCCTTCTTACAATACTTGCACCTTGTTCTGAAACCAACAAATAATTATATAAAGCACGATGAGTTTTGAGCATTGCTGCAACAAACTTCTTATCATATTCAGGATTTATGGAAAATATTTTATACGATGGGGAAACTATGCCGATTTCATATTTTTCGTTATAATTAATATTCCCCATCCATAGATTTTGAGGACTCAATACGATATCATATAAACGAATGACTTTGTACCCAATATTATTTTCGCTTGCTATATCTTTTGAAAAATATTCTCGTTGTGAAAATATACCTTTGATGGTCGAACTAAGCACTTCGTATTGGTTGTTCTCTCTAGTCCTTTCTGTACGCTCTGTTAGCATATCTGCAAGGCGAACCTGCTTGCCATTTTCAGCATAAAGTAATTTATTACAAATCCCTTTAATTAAGGATTGCAACTGTTCTATTATCTTGTTTTGGGTTGATATTCTTCTATCAATAAGAGAAAGCAACTCTGCAATTTTAGTTTGCTCTTCAATTGACGGATAAGCTACTTTGATTTTCTTCAAATGTTCTCCATAAAGATGCACCACAGAAACGCCTTGAGCAACTTTTGCAATATCTATTTTTCTTTTTCCGTTTAATTGGTAAGCGAAGAAACGACCATCGTGTCCATTCAATCTAATAACATTCAGGTCTCCGCCAAGGAGAATATCGGATGCTAAAACACATCGAGCAGTAGCAATTTCGATTGCGGTTTCTCCAGAACACGGAATAATTACATCATTGGCTCTACTTGTTATGAGGTTTGTGTTATCAATATTAGTTTTACTATAAACATCTGTTATTACCTCGGACTTGTATTTTGTATATAGCTCACCATACAATATACACGGAATTCCTGTGTCAGACAGTTGTTCTTTTGAGATTCCCGCCCCTTTAGAGATTTTCGTGATATTATTAAGGTAGGCTTTTTCCCATTCTCCTCCAAACTCAGGAAATCTCAAATTGGGTACATTGCCCTGTGGGCGAAGTTCCCCACGCTCGGCATAGCCGGAATAAATTCCGCTCTGCTCTCTCTTATTGGGTACATTAGGACTTGTATTTTGTTTATCGTTTGCCATAATCATTTGTTTACTTTTAGGTTAAACATTAAGGATTGCAATTAGTCAACCAATCCTAACTCTTTTAAGTAAACTTCTATTTGAGCATCAAGTTCGGCACGCTGTGCTTCAAGTGTTTTGATGTCTGCCATTACTGCTTTGATGTCGATTTCCTCTTCCTCTTCAAATGTATCAACATATCTAGGAATATTCAAGTTGTAGTCATTCTCCTTGATTTCATCAAGAGTAGCACAGTGGCTATATTTCTCAATTTCTTTACGCTCGCGATATGTGGTAACGATTTTTTCAATATGTTCGGGGCGGAGCTTGTTTTGAGTCTTTACCTTCTCGAACTCTTTGCTTGCATCGATAAACAGGATATTGTCATCAGCCTGACGGCATTTTTTCAGGACAAGAATACAAGTCGGGATTGATGTGCCATAGAAGATGTTTGCAGGCAAACCGATGATTGCATCAATATAGTTTTTCTTTTCAATAAGGAATTGGCGAATTGTACCCTCGGCTGAGCCACGGAATAGCACACCGTGAGGTGCAACACAAGCCATTGTACCACCTTCATTGAGGTGGTGAACCATGTGAAGAATAAACGCATAGTCGGCTTTGCTTTTGGGTGCAAGTTTTCCGGCTTTGCTGAAACGGTCATCATTATTGAATTTTGCATCTGCACTCCATTCGGCAGAGAATGGCGGGTTAGCAATCACAGCATCGAATTGCGTGTCGCCAAATTCATCGTGTTCAAGTGTGTCATTATTCTCAATGCGGAAGTTATGGAATTTGATACCGTGAAGCAACATATTCATACGACAGAGGTTGAATGTTGTCGGGTTCTTTTCCTGTCCGTAAATGTCTTCAGCTTTGCCATTGCGTGCAGCACGAATAAGCAATGATCCACTGCCACAAGTGGGGTCATATACATTACGTAAGCGTGTCTTGCCTGTAGTTACAATATCAGAAAGAATTTGGCTCACCTCCTGAGGTGTGTAGAACTCACCGGCTTTCTTTCCAGCACCGGCTGCAAATTGGCTAATCATATATTCGTAAGCATCGCCAAGAATATCTATTTCCTGTGTTGCATCTACACCAAAATCTATCTCATCAAGGGCAAGAAGAACATTGCTGATTAGTGTATTCTTGTCATCAGTTGTTCTACCTAGTTTGGGCGAGGCAAGGTCAATATCTGAGAAGAGACCGCCAAAGTCTTCTTCGCTGTCCTGTCCCAATGTACTGTCCTCAATACGTTTTAATGAACGTTCGAGAAGAGGGAGAATAGTCTCTTTCTTCTTGATTAAAGCAATGACCGAAGAGAACAGAAATTCAGGTTCAATGAAATAACCGATAGATTCAAGACACTGTGTTTTCACAGCTTCCTGGAGTTCAAGATAATCTTCGTCATCGGTAACTTTCCAAAGTTCCTTGAATGTTATTTCATCATCGACAAGAGCGGTGTCTGCAAAATGCTCTATTTTCTCCGACAGATATTTATAGAAGATGAAGCCAAGTGAAAAGTACATAAATTCACCAGCAGACATATTTCCTCTCAATGTGTTTGCAACAGTCCAAAGTTGGTTACGCAGTTTTTGCTGAAGTTCTTCGCTCATATTGTAAAGTTTTTATAATTCTTAATTTGCAATGTTATTGGCACGTTCATAAATGAACTCACCCATAAATAATAGTCATTGGCTCGTTTTGTTTTTCGTGCACCGCAGGGCATCACTTTCAGCGATGCTACCTGCGACGTTCACCACAAAACTCGCCGATAACAAAACTTTGTTTTGTCATTCCCAAGAGAATGTATTTATAATTGACAGTAATTGTTCAGTAACTCGTTTGATAGCCTTTCTTGTTTTGATTAAACCAAGATGCTGTTCTGCAATAGCTTCCTGAATTATTTCAGGCTTGTGCTTTTGCAGATAATCATATTCTGCCAAATAGCGTGCAAGCACATCTACGGGTATATTTTCGGTTTCCGACAAATCTTTTATCGCTCTTTCTCGTTTTTCTTTCACATAGGTGTTGAGTCTCGCCTCCAAATCCATTGACCCGTCCGCCTTTGCACGTTCAAAGTTTTCTTTATCATTGTCCACATTCTGCTGAATGAAGCCGTCAATCAGCTTCGCTTTATTACGCATTTCGGCATCTTTAATCATTGTGTCAATGATGTTCCTACGTTTTTCCTCGTAATCATCACTTGAAGGATTAAGGTCGGCTATGAGTGCAAGGATATATGCCACATTGATTACATCACTGTGAAGCAATTCAAGACAGAAATCAATATCTTCAAGTGTCTTTGGTTCTCCGTATGGGGCTTCGGGCTCAGCAGCAGTTCCACTTGTCTGTTCCGGCGTTACGACACCCAATGCGATATCAAGGTATTTGCTCTTGAAATCGTTGAACTCCTGCTCGGACATATAAAGGCTTGAATCATTAGGATCATATTCCTCGTAAATTTGAATTTCAGCCTGTTTTTTTATAAGGTCGCGGAATGCTAAAACAAAATCACGCTTGTCATATTCGCTTTGAAGCGTATCTACGAATTGTGGTTTTGGATATTTCTTTAAGAATGCAATCGCGAGGTCATTAAGTTCTTTTTTTACTTTGTCGAAAGGCTCACGCAGAATATCTTCCGAAGGGCAGTTATTACTGAATAGTTTGATTGAGCTATCGACATTGTCCTTTAGATTGCAGAAACATACGATTTTTCCAAAGCGTTTCTTTTCGTTAAGCACGCGATTGGTGCGGCTGAATGCTTGCAACAGCCCGTGGTATTCAAGTTTCTTATCAACATAAAGCGTATTCAACTTTTTAGAGTCAAAACCAGTCAAGAACATACCTACCACAAGACAAAGGTCAAGAGGTTTCATTTCAGGCTTTTTCTTCTTCATACGAAGATTTATATCATCGTAATAAGCACTGAAATTCTCTGTGGTAAATGCTGTGCCATACATTTTATTGTAATCATCCATTATGGCTTGCAATTCATCGGCTTGAACGCTTTCATTCTCAAACCCTCTGTTCATGCCCGTGTATGCATCGTCCTGATTCGTGTTTTGTCCATAGGTGAATACAGCACTAATCTTTATTTGAGGATTAAGACTCTTGAATATCTTATAGTATTTTATCAGCATAGGAACAGATTGTACTGCAAAAAGAGCATCATACTCTCCGTCGAATGTCGATTTATTGAAGTTGTTGAGTATAAACTGGGCAATTTCTGTCATTCTGCCCTCATCGTCATATTCAGCTGTTACATTGCCTGTATAATATTCCACCAAGAAACCAAGTACGTTTTCGTCGGCAATAGCATCTTTTATAAGATACTTATGCAAACAGTCGCCAAAGATTTCTTTGGTAGTGTGCCCGTCGATTGAATTTTCAACGAATATCGGAGTGCCAGTGAAGCCGAATATTTGAGTATTAGTAAAAAACTTCATAATATTCTTATGGCTGTCGCCGAAATGACTTCGGTGGCACTCGTCAAAAATCATAACAATCCGTTTGTCTCTAACAGCCAAAAGTTTATTGCTATAATAATCCTTTGATACAGCTGTGTTGAGCTTCTGTATTGTAGTGATTATGATTTTACTATTTCCATTCAAGCGTTTGATAAGTTCCGATGTGTTGTCGGTATTATCTACAGCACCCGGTTCAAACGCTTCGTATTCCGATTGTGTTTGAGTATCAAGGTCATGGCGGTCAACAACAAACATAACTTTGTCTATTCCGTCTATTTCAGATACCAACTGAGCAGCCTTAAATGATGTGAGTGTTTTACCCGCACCGGTCGTGTGCCAAATATATCCGTCCTTATTGGTATTTTGCACGCGATCGAGTATTTTTTCAACAGCATAGAATTGATATGGTCGCAACACCATAAGGCATTTATCGCCCTCGTGCATTACAATGTATTTGCTTATCAATTTGCCAAGAGTACATTTGTCAAAAAACTCATTGGCAAACAGATTGAGGTCATTGTATGGTATGTTAGCTGCATCTGTCCAGTTGAATGTGAATTTGTAACCTTGATTGGGATTGTTAGCAAAATAACGTGTATTCACACCGTTAGAGACTACAAAAATTTGGATGTAGTCAAATAGTCCGTGGTATGATGTCTTGTGATAACGCTGAATTTGTTGGTATGCTTGTTTCAGTTCAACACCTCTCTTCTTTAGTTCTATTTGCACTAATGGTAATCCATTGATAAGAATTGTAACATCATACCGGCACTTCTTGCGTCCTTCAATGGTAATTTGATTTGCTACCTGAAATTCGTTTTTACACCATTGGCTACGATTAAGGAACTCCACCCAAATGCGTTCTCCATCCTCGGTGTCAAGAGGATAAAGGTCTCGAAGCTTCTTCGCTTTGTCAAAGCGAGTACCACCCTCAAGGTGAATGAGGATTTTCTCAAACTCCTTATCAGTAAACTGTGAACGGTTGTATTTTGAAAGTTCTTTTTGGTTATGCTTCTCCAGTTGTAATTTGAAGTTCTCAATCAAATTGCTCTCTTCTTTAATCACAACATATTCATAACTCATATTTTGCAATGTCTTTATCAGACCATTTTCCAATGCTGCTTCACTCTGTGCTGTCATAACCCAACATTACATTTATGTAATATCCGCAAATTTAACAATTTCTTTGGATTATACACCGCAATTGGTGGAAAATAAGAATGAGCGAGGCATTGAAAATGGGATTTCAACAAGTATTGCTGATTATGGCTGTTGATTAAGAACATATTCTCCGATTCCCCGCAAATTTAAAACCATCAATTCTCCGATTTCCCGCAAATTTGTGAACATTTTTGTAGTTTAGGAAAGACCTAACATTAAACGTTAAACAATTCGGGCGGGCCGCCCCCGCCCCTACACGATAAACATAATACATATTTATTTTAGTCCCTCACCGCTACGCGGAGCTCACCCTTGATTACAAACAAGGGGAGCAGCTTTGGTGTTTTGTATTAAACAATTTGGGCGAACACATCGGTTCGCCCCTACTACATTAAACCTTAAACACTAAAAATTTGCACCTTCCGCCTGCTAAGCAGTCTTGTCCATTTCCATGATAAATTCGTCGGCGATATACATATCGCTGTAGAGATAAAGGCCTGTTGACTTGTCGTGCAGGTTTGCACATGTTTTGCTCGAATAGAACATTTTTAATGCCTTTACAACATCAATATCCAACATTTTTGCCAAGATTACTGAAATGGCACCTATGCGGTTACTCATAATGATTTCCTGAATAACCGGAGACTTCATGGGGTTTTCACAATTCTTCTGTTCCATCATATATGAGGTATTTGTCTACTATATCTTGATTGAGAATACACATCTGGTTATTGGGACGGTGTTTGGAGAGTTCTCGTAAGGCTGTACTCAACTCCATCAATCCTGCCATGTAAAGATTTATGGTATCGATGACACGGTCGTTGGCAACACCGCCTTCTACATAGTCGTACTGTTTTGCAATATTCTGCCCGGAACGGTTTGCTATAATGAATTCAAGCCATTGAACATCGTATGAATCGAATATTTTGCAATGCATCTCTTTTATTATGGCTTCGCGATTCAGCCTATAACAGTTGAGAAGAGCCGGTTTATTACGACTCCTCGACATATTCTTGGCCCATTTCACTGCTTGGTCGCGGATATCTGTCACATAAAAGCCTTGCCCGAAGTCCAGGTTCTTGCGCCCGAGTCTACATTCCGGTTTATCTACTATCTCTGTCCCTCCGTGATATACTATTATCTCGTTCATAGTTTCTTCTCCCAATTATTAAGACATTCCACCAATCTCTGTGCCAACACCTCGCGGCTCTCGCTATGCAGGGGATCATAGTTTGGTATAATATAGTTGTCAATCATCCCAACCCGTTCCATGCGTTGGAATATCTCTTTGTAATCGGCATTCAAGAACCTGGCTGTTGTTTCAATACATGTTGCAACAAAAGCCATCTGTATCTGTTCTTTTGAAATTGTCCGCAGTTCTTCCATATATCAATGAATTATGAAACAAACCGGCACTGTTCACTATGTTTGTGCAGTTTACCGCAAATATAGTGACAAACGAGCGAGAAATATGAAGTTTACTTCAATATTTTTCAAAGCGAGTGCAGAAAATATTCGAGCGTTAGCTCAAATATAGTGACAAACGAGCGAAATAATGTCAAGCTTGCTTGAATATTTCAAAGCGAGTGCAGAAAATCTTCGAGGTTTACCTCAAAGATAAATAATATAACAATACCATTCAAACTATTTCTTCACATTTTAAAAACATTTAAGAATGAAACCCATCACCGCTACGCGGAGATCATCCTTGATTACAAACAAGGGGAGCAACTTTGGTGTTTTGCATTAAACAATTTGGGGGTGACTAAAAAGTAAATTTCTGTGTTACGTTTGCCTTCAAAATCCTCATTTACGCTTAGTAAACTGCGGTTTTGAAGCCTGCACAAGCCTTGAACTTTGCTTTTTATTCACCCCCAACAAAAAGAGGATAACTTTCGGTTCGCCCCTACTCATTAAACAATACACGTTACACACAAAACGTTAAACATTAAACACTACACATTGCACATTTAAACTTTTATCTCTTCAGGTGTGTTTTCTTCCAAGAGATAAAAGTTTCAATTATGGAGTGGATTACTGACCTTTTTCGTGCGCATCCTGAGCTGGCGATTTATCTGGTGCTTGGGGTGGGATTTCTTGTCGGGAGAATACATATCAAGGGATTCAGCCTGGGTATTGTCACAAGTGTGTTGCTTGTGGGTGTTGTTGTGGGGCAGCTGAATATTCCGATGACGGGGGCGCTTAAGCAGACGGCGTTCCTGCTGTTCTTGTTTGCCATAGGTTACAAGGTGGGGCCGCAGTTCTTTGCTGGACTGCGCAAGGAGGGGCTTCCGCAGGTGGGCTTTGCAGCACTGATGTGCCTGTTCATCCTGTTCTCTACCTGGGGCATTGCCATGGTGATGGGATATAACGTTGGTGAGGCTGCCGGTCTTCTGTCGGGTTCGCAGACCATAAGCGCGGTGATTGGTGTTGCCGATGACACGATACGTGGGTTGGGGCTACCTGCCGATGAGCAGAAGAAGGTGCTTGACATAATGCCTGTGGCATACGCAGTAACGTATATTTTCGGCACTGCAGGGTCGGCATGGATTCTGGCACGACTGGGGCCGAAGATGCTGGGCGGTATCGACAAGGTTAAGGCAAAGTGCCGCGAACTGGAGGAGCGCATGGGTAAGGACGAGAGTGAGAAGCCGGGTTTCATGGAGGCGAAGCGCGAGGTGGAGTTCCGTTGCTACCGCATAGAAAACGACTGGTTCAAGAAGGGGCGAACGGTGTTCGAACTGGAACATTTCTTCGAGAGACAGGGCAAGCGCTTATTCGTGGAACGCATACGCAAGGGCGAAAGAATAATAGACGATATCGGCTCAAAGGAGGTATTACACCTTGACGACGAGGTGGTACTTAGCGGAAGACATGAATATACCATAGGCGAAGAGAAATGGATTGGGGCAGAGGTGGACGACGAGACTCTGCTTGCATTCCCGGTGATGGTTATCAAGAGCACTGTTGCCGGCAGGAATTACCGCCGTGACACATCGCTGAACGGCAAGCGTGTAAACGAGCTGCGTGCACAGCCGTTCATGCATGGTGTTGTGATTCAGCGCATCAGGCGCATGGGTGTGAGTGTGCCTGTGTTCCCACAGACGGTGCTGAATACCGGTGACGTAATTGAGCTTGTAGGCAGGAGGATAGAAGTTATGCACGCGGCAAAGTCAATCGGTTACCCCGACCCGGCAACGAACGAGAGCGATGTAGTTTTCCTCTCTTTTGGCATTCTCATAGGTGCAATAATAGGAACGCTCACTCTGCACATAGGCAACGTACCCATAAGCCTGAGCAGCAGCGGCGGAGCATTGATAGCAGGTCTTGTATTCGGCTGGTGGCGTGCCCACCACCCTACCATGGGCGCAATTCCCGAGGGTGCACTGTGGGTCTTCAACAACATGGGACTTAACATATTCATTGCCGTTGTGGGAATATCTGCCGGTCCGGGGTTTGTCGAGGGCTTCCGCGAAGCAGGTCTGTCGCTTTTCATTGCAGGAATTGTGGCTACATCGCTTCCACTTTTATTCGGGTTATTCATTGCCATCAAATGGTTCAAGTTCCACCCTGCAATCGCATTGGGATGTTGTGCAGGAGCACGCACCACAACAGCTGCAATTGGCGCAATACAGGAGAGCCTTGGCAGCGAGACACCGGCACTGGGCTACACGGTGACATACGCCGTAGGCAATACGCTGCTGATTCTGTGGGGTGTGTTCATTGTGCTGATGATGTAGGCGAACGGAAAGGTGAAAACTGAGCCGAAGGCGAAGTTTAGACAATGCCGTCAGCAGTCAGTCGCAGGCAGCGCGGCAAGGTCGCGCCCTGCGGGATGCGATAAGACGGCGTTGTCAAAGCGGAAAGGTGAAATGATTTGTCATCTCGACGATTGAAATGAGGAGAGATCTCTCGTCGCAATGCTCACTCGAGATGACAACTCCACGAATGAGAGAACTGTTCAAAGGATATACATATAACCTAATAACAACTTACCAAAAAACTATATGAAACAACTACTTAACGACCACAGCGAAGTAAACTCCATTGAGAAGGAGAAGGAGAAGGAGATGGAGAAGATTAGCCCGTTTGAGCTGAAGAACAGACTTATTGAAATGGCAGATGAGAGCATACGACGCATGATGCGAACGATGCTTAACGCGGGGCGCGGCAATCCCAACTGGGTGGCTACATTGCCACGCGAAGCATTCTTCACACTTGGAAAGTTCGCCCTTGCAGAGTGCCGACGCGACTGGGAGTGCCCCGAGGGCTTGGCCGGTATTCCGCAGAAGGAGGGAATTGCCGCACGGTTCGGTGAGTTCCTGAAAGAAGAGGGCAAAGACAAGGGATCCCGGTTCCTGGAGAAGTGTTTCCGCTACATGGTGGAGGAACACTCCGTAGACGGCGACGCGTTAGTACACGAATGGGCCGAGAGTGCAATGGGCGACCAGTACCCTGTATCCGACCGCATACTCAAGCATTGCGAGATAGCCGTCCGCGACTACATTGCGCAGGAGTTGTGCGACGGAAGGCCTCCGCAAGGCACGATTGACCTGTTCGCCACCGAGGGCGGCACCGCTGCCATGTGCTACATATTCGATAGCCTGCAGCAGAACCGTCTTTTAGAGCGTGGCGATAGCATTGCACTGATGACACCGGTGTTTACTCCGTACATTGAGATTCCCAAACTCCACCGCTACAACTACAAGGTGACAGAGATTCCGGCAAGCAAGATGAGTGATGACGGCATGCACCTATGGCAGTATGACGCAAAGGAACTCAACCGCCTTCGCGACCCGGAATACAAAGCGCTGTTCATTGTGAACCCGAGCAATCCCCCAAGCTACGCAATTGCAGAGGAGACTGTTGAACTGCTTGTTGAGATTGTAAGCAAGTGGAACCCGAACCTGATGATTGTAACGGATGACGTATATGCAACATACGTACCGGGGTTTCAGTCGCTGATGGCTAAACTGCCATACAACACAATTTGCGTTTACTCATTCTCGAAATATTTCGGTGCAACGGGCTGGAGATCTGCAGTTATTGCCATGCACCGCGACAATATATTCGACAAGATGATAGCACGCCTTCCGCGCAAGCGCAAGACGGAATTGCAGGAACGCTACGGCAGCATAAGAAGCGACGTGGAGAATATGCGTTTCATCGACCGCATGGTTGCCGACAGCCGTCAGGTGGCACTGAACCACACGGCAGGCCTGTCATTGCCGCAACAGATGCAGATGACGCTGTTCGCGCTCTACTCTATCATTGACAAGCGCGAGGGCGACAGTTTCAGGCTGAAGATGCATGAGATTATGCAGGAGCGCCTGAAGGCTCTGTGGACAAGTATGGGCTTCACCCTTCTGCCCGACCCTCTGCGTGCAGGATACTACTCGGAGATTGACATGCTTGTATGGGCGCAACGTTTCTATGGCAAGGACTTCGTGGAGTGGCTACAGCTGAACTACAGCCCGCTGGATGTGGTGTTCAGGCTGGCAAGGGAGACATCGCTTGTAGTGCTCAACGGCGGTGGTTTCGACGGACCGCAATGGAGCATCCGCGTATCGCTCGCCAACCTCAAGACAAAGGACTACACCATAATAGGCCGTAGTATACGGGCAATACTGGATTCGTATGCTTCACGTTGGGAAAAAAGCCTGCCGGCGGTGGAGAATGAATAAAAAATACGGCTTCCTGCGCGCAGGAAGCCGTATTTCAATCAATCACTTATTTTCTCTTGTTCACCATGGCATCGATGGCTGCTACGGCGGTAACATTGAGAATCTCCTGCACCGAGCTTTCGAAATCGATGAAGTGGATGGGTTTGTTCAATCCCATCTGGATTGGGCCAATTATCTCCACATCGGGGCTGAGGGCCTGCAGCATCTTGTAGGACGATGTGGCTGAGTTGAGGTTGGGGAACACCAGTGTGTTGACCTCCTTGCCCTTGAGTTTGGTGAAGGGGTACTTCTTGTCACGTACCTCGCTGTTCATGGCAACGTTTACCTGAATCTCGCCGTCGATGACCCAATCGGGGTACTGTTTGTGAAGGTAAGCAATCGCCTTGCGCACTCGCTCTGCACTGCCGCCCTGGTCGCTTCCGAAGTTGGAGTATGATGTCATTGCAATGACAGGTTCGGTATTGAAGAAACGTACCGACTTCTCGGCCAAGCGTGCGATATCAATCAATGTCTCAAGTTCGGGAGCACGGTTGATAAGTGTATCTGCCACAAAATATGTACCTTTCTTTGAGTTGAGGATGTGCATAGTGGCGAAGGTGCTGAAGCCCTCCTGCATGCCGATGACCTCTTTGGCAACCTTGATGGTATTTGAATACTTTGTATAAAGACCTGTTATGAAAGCATCGGCATCGCCTGTCTCTACCATCATCATACCAAAGTAGTTGCGCTCGAACATCTTGTCGTTAGCCTCCTCAAAGGTGTAGCCCTCGCGCTGACGCTTGTCGGCAAGAATGGTTGCATAGCGCTCGCGACGCTCGCGCTCGTTGGGGTGACGCAGGTTAACGACCTCAATGCCTTCAAGATTCAAGCCGTTCTCGGCTGCGACCTTGGCAATGATTTCGTCATTACCGAGGAGCACCGGCTGGCAGATGCCTTCCTCCTTTGCCTGCACGGCAGCCTTCATCATAGAGGGGTGTGCACCCTCGGCAAACACCACGCGCTGTGTCTCGGTGCGAGCCATATCATATATTTGCTGTGTAAGTTTAGAGCTGCGGCCCATGAACTCAAGCAAGTGTTCCTTGTAGTCGTCCCAATCAGTAATGGTCTTGCGTGCGACACCGCTTTCAATGGCAGCCTTAGCCACTGCTGTAGAGACCTCGACAAGCAGACGTGGGTCGACCGGCTTGGGAATGAAGTAGTCGCGGCCGAATGAGAGATTACCCACCTTGTACACCTTGTTCACAACCTCGGGGACGGGTTGCTTGGCAAGGTCGGCAATTGCGTGAACGGCAGCCAGTTTCATCTCTTCATTGATTGCAGTGGCTGCAACATCAAGCGCACCGCGGAAGATGTAAGGGAAACCGATGACGTTGTTTATCTGATTTGGATAGTCGCTGCGGCCGGTGCTCATAAGAACATCGGGGCGGCTCTCCATTGCATCCTCGTATGTAATTTCCGGCTCGGGGTTCGCAAGAGCGAATACAATGGGGTCTTTTGCCATTGAACGCACCATATCCTTGGTGAGGACGTTGCCCTTTGAAAGTCCGAGGAAGACATCGGCATCGACTATTGCTTCCTTGAGAGTATGAATATCGGTACGCGATGTCGCGAACTCAAGTTTCTCGGAGGTGAGGTTGGTGCGCTCTGTGCTGATTACACCGCGGCTGTCAAGCATCACAACATTCTCTTTCTTAACTCCCAGAGCTATGTAGAGTTTGGTGCATGATATTGCCGCAGCACCGGCACCATTGACAACAACCTTTACATCGGCTATATTCTTGCCGTTTACCTCAAGAGCATTCAACAGGCCGGCTGCCGAAATGATTGCTGTTCCGTGCTGGTCGTCATGCATCACGGGAATGTCGAGTTCGGCCTTCAGGCGACGCTCAATTTCAAAGCACTCGGGTGCCTTGATATCCTCGAGGTTGATACCGCCGAACGTTGGAGCAATAGCCTTGACTGCCTCAATGAATTTATCGGGATTCTCCTCGTCGACCTCAATGTCAAAGACATCAATGCCGGCGTAAATCTTGAACAGAAGGCCTTTACCTTCCATAACCGGTTTGCCAGCCACTGCACCGATATTGCCGAGGCCAAGTACCGCAGTACCGTTGGAGATCACGGCAACAAGGTTACCCTTATCGGTATATTTATATGCATTCTGCGGGTCGCTCTGAATCTCGAGACAAGGCTCGGCTACACCCGGAGAGTATGCCAATGAAAGATCTGTTTGTGTGAAATATGGTTTGGTGGGAACGACCTCGATTTTACCGGGACGCTTCCCTGCGTGATAATTCAACGCATCTTCTTTGGTTATTTTTGCCATTTTTGTTATCAATTAGGGGGGTCTAAAAGGGCTAAGGGTGCCCAACCCTTACACATTAAACGTTAAACATGAAACGTCATTCATTCAACAATGCTGCTGATAAAACTATCACCGGCCTCGCCCACACCAAAGAGGGCAAAGTCGTAGCGCACGGGGTCGTCGGGCGAGAGCTCGCGCAGACGGGCCGTGAGTTCCTCGACCGTGCGGCGGTCGTTCTGCTTGCGGCTGACAAGCCCAAGAGCACGCGCCGTGCGTGCTACATGCACGTCAATCGGTATCATCAACTGCGACTGTGGTATACAGTCCCAGATTCCAAGGTCGACGATTCCGTCCTTGCGGCAGAGCCAACGGAGCATCATATGCATGCGCTTGCATGCGCTCGCCGGTTTGCCTTTAGCAGGAATGGGGTTACTTATGTGCCTTGTGAGAGCACCACCATTGGCCGATGCAAGAGCCTTACGCAGATTCTCAATGCCGTCCCATGCCGAACAGCCTGCAAAAAGCGGTTCCATAGAGCCGTGTTCAGCGTAGACAGACCTGAGTCCACGACAGATATACTTGAAGTCGGCAGCAAAGAACGTGCGGTGGATATTCATGCGGTCATCAAGATTCTCCCATTCACCACTCATCACATAATCATATGGACATGAGTGCATGATTTCATGGAACATCCTGTTGCCCGAACGAAGAATCATCTTGCGGTTGCCCCACGCTATGATTGAGGCGAGAAGAGCCACAATCTCAACATCCTCCTTCCGAGTGAACGAATGGGGGAAGCTTATAGGGTCATCGGCAATGAACTCCGGACGGTTATACTGCTGAGCCTTCGCATCGAGCAGAGCCTTGAGCCGTTCCATGAATCAAAGGAATGTTATTGCCTGCTGAAGGTCGCTGTATGTGTCGTCGCAAGCAGGGACAAGCGGCAAACGCAGATTGTTCTCCAGCATGCCGAGAATCTCCATAAGGGCCTTGATGCCGCTTGGATTACCGTCGACAAAGATAAGCTGGAAAAGTTCGTTCAGCCTTACATGTATATTGCGTGCATCGCCCACACGACCCTCCTGCATTGCTGTCACGAGTTTTGTCATCTGCTTGGGGAAAGCATTGCCGAAAACCGAGATGACACCTACTCCACCCGCTTCCATGATGTCAACGGTGAGGCCATCATCGCCCGAGAATACATCGAAATGCGCGGGCTTCTTTGCAATGAGTTCCTTTACCTGGGCAAGGTTACCCGAAGCTGCCTTATAGCCAACAATATTCGGGCACTCGTTTGCCACGCGCACAACTGTAGAGGGAAGGATATTCACTCCTGTGCGGCCGGGAACGTTATACATGTAGATTGGAATTTCGGTTGCCTGAGAGATTGCCTTGTAGTGCTGGTATATACCCTCCTGGGTAGGTTTGTTGTAGTATGGAGCTACAGAGAGGATAGCATCAACACCTGTAAGATCCTCGTTGCGGAGCTCATCTACAACGGCACGTGTACAGTTGCCACCGATACCGAGCATGATTGGCATGCGACCGTCTACCTGTTTTATGATGCGCTTTCGAATCTCACGTTTCTCTTCGATTGTCAACGTAGGAGTCTCTCCTGTAGTGCCCTGCACACAAAGGAACGAAGTGCCGCAGTCAATATGCATCTGCACGAGCTTTTCCAATGTCGGGTAATCAACCTCGCCGGTTTTAGTAAATGGCGTAACTAGTGCAACGCCCATACCTGTAAGTCTTTTTCGCATCATAAATTCTGTTGTTTGATTTCGGAGTGCAAAATTACATCTTTTTTTGCTATTTTAATATATATATATTTAAAAATATACTAAAAAACAAGTCGAGGTCCACACAAAAAAATAAAGGAGCCCGGTATTGCACCAGACTCCTTATCAATTAAACTATCCATTAATACTTTACAAATTATTGTGCTCTGATTATCATTAAGGGAGCATCATTCCCAAAGATTGCCCCAGGAGCCTCTACTTCTGTTTGAACCTGCGACAATGTTGTCTTTTTCCTCCTCAGGCACCGTGTAGGACGTCGCCATCATTTTTTCCGTGATGACATCAATTACCGTCGATTCCGGTTTTATATATTCTTTCATAATATTCGCTATAAATCATTTTACATACACTTTCCTATTGCCGATAATATAAACTCCTTTCTCCAACGCATCAATGCCATTTACATCATCTATTTTGACTCCGGATGTCGTATAAACATCTTCAGAAACAGATACTGTAGCAACATTCTCTTCCACAGAGGTGCTGTTACCACCTGTATGCGATACGCTCATTGACTTACCGTTTGATTTGCCTGCAGGTATTGTAATGTATGCCCTGAATGGAGCGACCTTGCAGTTTTTCCCCACCAAGACAAATTCACCGTTTGTGGCATCGAACACATAATATCTGTTTTCCGAATCCGAGTTCAGAACAGAGTTCCCATAATTGGCGGTCATGGATATTCCGTTTACCGAAACGCCTTCGGCATCTATGGTAGAAGCGAAAGACTCAATCACAACATCGGCAAAAGGCGCCATGTTGTCTCTGCACTTGATTATATAAGGCATATTTGCCTGCATTTTCTCCACAGGTTCAAAACTGAGAGTATTGCTGGCAGCATCGTACGATGCAAGCTTTTCAACAGCAACACCATTTTGCGCAAGTGCATTCATCTGCACTTCATCAACATCGAACGGCAGGACAACGGTTGACCACAAACCAGCCTCAAACTCACGATTGAACGATGCCGACAGGCACTCTACATTGTAATCGGACCTGAAGCAGTAATCACTATCGTAAAGCCTTAACCCCTCGCAACTGTACCCTTCACCACACACGACAGCATTACCCGTTGCAATATTTCCGGCAACAGAGCTATGCTTGACATAGCACAACGCATTGGGATTGGGTAAAGCAAGGGTAGCTCCAATAGATTCCACATTCCTGATATCAAGCGCAGAGAACTCTTCGGCCGAGGCAAGCTCATCGGCAAGCGAGCCGACAACCCATGATGGCACGTAGCCGCTGAGAGTACTGAAATCAGTAACAGCGCCATGCAAAGAGACATCTCCTACGATGCAATATGAAGACGAATCATCAGGTTTCATGTCTGAGGTTCCCGATATTGTAAGAACTGAATTGCGCACCAATATGGGATGAACGCCCTCCTGCATACCGGCATCAGTAAGATAATATGCGCGTAACACCTCGCCGCTGTGTCCACTTATGCGGTCGGCATCGGTTGTAAAGACCACGACCCTACACCATCCATCATCCAGGAATGAATATTGGATTGTATGTTTCCAGTTCTTGACGCCACCGCGTCCAATAGTATACGGGCAACGGTCGCCAAGTTCAAATGGGTCGAGCCCGCCGGTATTGTCCAAGGTCATTCCTTCGGGCAACAGGATATCGAACTGGAAGGCCCATATATCGGCTGCATCGTTATTCATTACAATACTGAAGCAGCAGGCATCATCCGACGTAGTGCCCGGCTGGGCCTTGAAAGGCACGACCTGCAATACATCTTCGGCATATACAGCTGTTGCAAACAGCACAGCCATAAAAGTATGGATTATTCTTTTCATAGATAAATCATTTTTGTTATTACTCTTCCAACAGGACCGTAGCAATGCCCATGGCATCGGTGACGTTAAAGACCTTGTCATCATTCATGTCGGAGACCTCTTCAATGAAAACATCCGTCTCCTCTTCAAGGACAAAAGTCACCATGTTCATAACATCGGTCACATTTACCAGATTGTCGCCATTGGTGTCACCCCGTTTATACACGGCAATACGTCCGTTGCGGGTTGATGCCGTGAGGCGCGTTCCATCCGCAGTGCATACCGATACCTGGTTAATCTTTGTACGCTCCGATAATCCTGTAGCATAATCATCGGGCACGATGGTTTTGAGTTCCAGGAGCCGGGTATTTCCTGGAGGGAGCATTCCGCCTACCAAAGAAAACAGATAACAAGTATCACTTACTGCCGTATACGACACCGAGTATCCGCCCGCCTTCTCATTTATGAAGACACTCGATAAATCGGGTTTTATATTCTGCGGAAATGTCAATTGGAAACTCATATCGCGCAATGTATCAAGTGCGGTAATGTAAAGCGGAACATCAAGAACATCACCTGGCTTTCCGATGACAGTCATCATGTAGAAGGCATACTTGTTATCCTCCGGCATCTGCGGTTCACCAGGGTTATAGGGATTGAACTCAAAGCGTGCCACAAAGTGTATATCCTTTTTCTCCATGGTGTATGAGAACTGCAATAACGAGGTATACAGAGTATCGGCCACATACCAGCCAAGGAAACGATATCCCTCATTTGCCGTCGCCTTTACAGTGCAGCTTGTACCCTCCAAAAGGCGTGCGGAAGTTGTAGAGACTGTACCACCATCCTCGGTAGAGACCTTGACATTGTGACGCAGTATCGGGTCAACCGGTTCCGATGGGCTTGATGGATTGAACCTGAAATGCGCTGTCAATGTCTCGTTGGCGGCAGTTGTAGTGTACTTGAACGAACGGGCAGATGAGACAGTGTCTCCTGCCTGATTTGTCCAATTCACGAAAACATACCCCTCTTCACACGAAGCATTCAATGAAACCGTTGTGCCGCTCTGGTACTTTCCACCACCGCTTACACTGCCGCCTTTTTCGGCTGCAAGCGTAAGACGGAAGTATTGTATCAATAAAGGGTCTGCAGGCTCTGCTGGAGCTGATGGCGCAAACTTGAAGTGTGCTGTCAGCGTCTCATCGCCATACCCTTTTACAAAATTGAATGAGCCGGCCGATGACACCGTATTGCCATGGGCATCGGTCCATTTCTCAAACACATAGCCCACCGCCGGCGACACACGTATCCCGACTGTAGTTTCGGGTACATAACGTCCGGCGCCATATACAGAACCCCCATCGGCAGGCAAAGCCTTTAATGTAAGCTTACGCGGAGCCACACCAGGTTCTGCCGGGTCAGTGGGGTTAAACTCCTGTCCCCACGTTGTAATGCTGCACAGCAGCATTACAAGGAGAGACAAATATCTTATCCGTTTCATAGCACAAACATCATTACTTTACAACGACCTTTACTGCACCGGCTGATGTGCGTACAATATATGTGCCTGGAGCAACAGGGACTGTGCGCTCGCCGCTGAACTCGGCAACAACACGTCCATCAGCAGCCAAAATAGTTACTTTACCTACGGCACCGCTTACCTCAATACCGCCATTAATGGCTGCAACTGTTATTCCGGCAGACTCAAGTTCTACTACAGAGGTTGTTCCCGACGCTTTTGTAACACCAAGTACAAAACGGTCTGTATATATTCCCGCCTCGGCTGTGAATGTATAATCCCCATCGGCAAAATTATGTGAAACGCCTGTGGCGTTATCAAACAGGACAACCTCCTTTGCATCACAGCGTGGCAATGAGAATGTATACTTACCGTCATTTGCAAGCATCACGCCCAGCTGAACATTACCGCCATCATAAGGACGTTCGTTTATAGCGTACTCAGTACCTTCGCCACCAATAGTATAAAGTTGCGGACATGTGCCCTCGGCTGCAAAGAACTTGCTTGCATCGCATGCAATCTCATACTCCATGGATGCAGCATCATTGAAGACCACGCGGGTGCGGTCATTTGCATCGCCACATGAGAGAAGGAGATCCACCAGCTGACGGTTTCCGGCAGATACCTTACGTGCAGGAGCGCTCTGCTGGTTGACAATCTCGTTTGTGAGCTGACGGCCCGTCTCGGGGAACGAAATACTGTTTATATTCTCGGGGCACTGCACAAAGAAGGCCTCATTGGGTTCTATTGCATAGTCATCATCAATAATTGAATATGCGTTGTATTTCTTGTTATAGACATCGTAAGTTGTTATCGGTGCCGTGAAGTTGAGCGCATGTATATTGTACCAGCATTGCCAAGGATTACCCACGAGGTTCCAGCCTGCATTTGAGGCCTTTTCACTTGGGTTTGCGGCAAGCGCCTTTACAAATTCCTCGTTTGAAACCACGAATTGTTTACTCTCATTGTCAAGTGCTGTGAATCTGAGCCAGCAATCGGCGCTTGCCTGTACAATAAAGCCTGTTCCTGCTGTTATTACAGCATCATCGGCGTAGTTCTTCCAATTACCCGAAGCACCGTTTGCAGCACGTGAGGCACCGTCGTAATAACGGAATACGAATTTTGTTCCTTCTGTATCGGCCGTAACATCGCTTACCTTGAAATCAAACGGCAATGATACAAAAAACCAATATTTGCCTTTAACATAGTAATTGTGCTTGTACTCTCCTTCAATTGATGTAGCGTCGTTGTTTACAAGTATGCGTGCAAATGCATCGCTGCTTGTGCCACTATAATAATTGTAAGATGTAGTGTACAGCGAATCGAACACCTGCACTGCATCTCCATTCAACTTTATTGAGCCACTCTTGTTGATTGTCAGGTTTGGCTTGCCATCGAAACGCTCACGCGCATTCATTACAAGGTTACCATTAAGTGTCCAGTCTTTTATATCTCCGGTATTGAAACCTTCAATCTTGTAGTTATACCAATACTCATCGAGTTTATATGAATTTACAAGGAACGATGGGACCTTTATAACAACGTCCGTCGGACAGCCGTAAAGGAAATTTGATTTATATTTACCGCCGACTACGGTAGGAGACTTCAAGACAAGAGTCTTAAGATTATCACAAGAACTTATCAGACTTTGAGCGTCTACTGAGTAAAATGAAGAGGGCAGTTCAGCATAAACAAGTTTGTCACAATCATAAAATGTGCTGTAACTATGAGAGCCATCTTCCCCGAACACAATATCATTGTCAAGGAACAGTGAATCTATAGCAGTTTTATAGAACGCTGCATAACCTATTTGTTTAATATTAGAAGGTAAACGTAAATTCAATGCCGAGCAACCCGAAAATGTTCCATTTTGAATATTAGTTATATTCTCAGACAAGAGAACTGTTTTAAGATTGTTACAACC
Organism: Bacteroidaceae bacterium; assembly: GCA_017398805.1. Classification (GTDB taxonomy): domain Bacteria; phylum Bacteroidota; class Bacteroidia; order Bacteroidales; family Bacteroidaceae; genus HGM04593. Next base: position 29,276 of record JAFQEZ010000068.1, read on the forward strand.
TTTAAAACCATCCACAGGTGTAGATACGAAATTATCAGGATAATCGACTTTTTCTAAAAGTTTGCAATTACTAAAAGCAGCTTTACCTAATGAACTCATACTATTCGGCAGAATAGCTTCGTTTAACAATGAATATGCAAAAGCGTTATTACCTATTGTTTCCAAAGTCAAAGGCAAGCCAATTGTTTCAACATAAGATTTATAGAATGAATACCCACCAATATCTAACAATGCATTAGGCAGCACAACCTCATGCAAGAAGAGGCAATCTGTACTGTTTCTACGAAACTGATCATCGGGAATTGCTGTAACTTCCGCTTCACTTAGGTCTATTGAATAGAGGTTTGTCATCATTGAAACCTTGGCCCAGTCATCGTCATTCATCTTACCGTTTATTTTTATACGGCGTACATCCTTAATATGGTCAACATTATAAAGGACCTCAGTACCAAGGCTCCCAGGTTCAATGAGATTAACCTCAAAATAAGGTGTTCTTTCAATGCCTATACCAAACAGATATCCATAAAACCTACTTGTTGATGTTGAATTGGTTCTTGTATAGACCCATTTAATTTCATGTACGCCTGGAACTATTTTCTCGAAATAACGATACTCTTCGCTATAATAAGCCATTGCACCCGTTATATGACGCACAAGTACATCGTCAATATACACCTTAAGCGAGATTCCATCTGGACTATATACCTGATAGGAAAGCGTTGCATCAGAATCCGTACTGAACCTTGCCTTCAAGATTGCATTTCCTGGAGATTCTAAATATGAATACAAACGGTTGTTATTAACAGACCACTTTTGTTCTGCATCATTCTCAAAGAAAATCGGATAGTCACTCCATTCTGTGCTAACATATTTTGACGAGAGCAGCAAACCTCCCTCAACGTTGTCGGCAGCCTCTTTTAGAAGTTCTGTGCTGCTCGTAGGGTCGTTATAGACTTTCTCAAAATTGTCTATTGTGTAGAAATATGTGTCACACTGCAGCAATGCCTCATAAAGACGTCTTTTGGCAATGTAATACTCTGCAGCTTCTTTTTCAATGAATTTCCAAATAATATTGCCTTCGGTGAGTGTTGGTACAATACGGTCATTGGAAGCCGCAGTAGCATAACCAATAAACTGTGTTGCATTGTAATAAGAGGTATTTGCCGGAGCACGCTGTATTGTGTAACCATCCGGATTTCCTGCAATTGTAAAGTAACAGCTATTGCTCAACGAAGACTGGCTATCCAAATTACTTGTTGCATATATATAGTATTTATTGTCACTGAACTGCAACGTATATGAACCATCGGTCTGTTGTATTACATCCACAGCCACAGCTTTGTTGTATATTCCAATGGCAGGGTATCGTGTACTTGTTGTACTCCTTGTCAGGAATTTCTCAGTACCCACATTGTAAAGATAATAGGTTTTTCCACTCTCGATGGTAGAGAATTCTGGGAAGGTTGGCGCTGTACGCTCGGCTGCCCACACCTGTGCAGACAGCAAAAGGCTTGTCACCAGAAGAACAAGCGTTGATTTTAATCTTTTCATAGTTTTTGTTTTGGGTGAAATAATTGCTCAATGCCGCAAACATATGCGGACATCAATTAAATTGGCGGTTTAGGTATGTAAGAAAACAAGAAGGACGTAAACTGTCCACTATTGCCTATCAACATACCAGGTACCGCCAAGTAACCCTCCACCCGATAAGCATGGACAATCTACGCCCAACGTTGGACGCAGATTCTCACTTTGCTTATTCTCGGTGTGAAATTGGCGGTTTCGGTATGTGAGAATAAGAAGCAAAAATCTAAATATTACAGGAAATACAAATTATTTTTTTTAAAATACTCCTGTGATATCATTCTATTTACGTTCTTCTTTTGAGAATACGTCCACTATGGCATATTCCCATAAAGAAAAATTGTACTGTCTGGTTCGTGAAAAAATATTTTTAAACGTTAAACATCTATATGTTAATCTTTTTTATCCGTGGCAAAGATAGTTCAGTTTATCAAAATATCAAAACAAATAAGAAGTTGTTTAAATTCAGAAACTGTTTAACAAACTGTATAAATTTACATTAACAGTTTTTATAAAGATAAGTTCTCTGTTATTCAGTACCAAGCATTGCCAGGAACTCATCCTCGCTCACAAGGCGCACACCAAGTTTATTGGCTTTCTCGAGCTTGGCAGGGCCCATATTCTCGCCGGCGAGGATGAATGAGGTAGACTTGCTGACGCTGCCCACGTTCTTGCCGCCGTTGTTCTCAATCATCTCCTTATACTCGTCGCGCGAATGGTGCGTGAATACGCCGCTGATGACAATGCTCTGACCTTTCAGGAGTTCAGTACGCGCCTGCAGGGTCTCCTCCTCAAGTTCGAACTTTAGCCCTGCCTCCTTGAGTCTTGCAACAAGCTCACGATTAGCATCGCTGGCGAAATATGCAATGACACTTGCTGCAATGCGCTCACCGATTTCATCAACAGCAACGAGTTGTTCCATTGTGGCAGACATGATTGCATCTATGTTGCCGAATGCACGTGCAAGACGCTTGGCCACCGTCGCGCCCACAAAGCGTATGCCAAGAGCAAAGAGCACCCTCTCAAAAGGAACCGCACACGACGCCTGCACCGCAGCAACGATATTCTCGGCCGACTTTGCACCCATGCGCGGCAGGAACATTAGGTCCTCGGCACAGAGAGTATATAAATCGGCAATATTCTTGACAAGACCATAATTGAAAAGAAGTTCTATTGTCTCGGGACCCATAGAATCAATGTTCATGGCATCGCGTGAGACGAAATGTTCCATCTTGCCTTTGATTTGGGGAGGACATGATGTATCATTTGGGCAATAGTTGCCGGCCTCACCCTCTACACGCACCAAAGGAGTCCCGCACTCTGGGCACTTTTCGATGAAACGCACCTTTTCGCCTATCATGAAACGGGCATCGACATCCACGCCTGTAATTTTTGGGATAATCTCGCCACCCTTCTCCACGTAGACCATGTCTCCTATGTGAAGGTCGAGTTTCTCAATTATGTCGGCATTGTGCAATGAGGCACGTTTTACAACAGTACCCGACAATTGCACCGGGTCGAGATTGGCAACAGGGGTGACGACACCCGTCCGGCCCACCTGATATGTAACCTCGTTAAGGCGGGTCAATGCACGCTCCGCCTGGAACTTATAGGCAATGGCCCAACGTGGTGACTTTGCCGTATAACCAAGATTCTTCTGCTGACGCAAGGAGTTTACCTTGAGCACTATGCCGTCGGTAGCAAAGGGAAGGTTCTTGCGCTCCACATCCATGCGGTCGATGAATGCGAACACCTCATCAAGAGTGCTGCACTTGCATGTAAGGTCCGAAACCTTGAAGCCCCAATCTGCAGCCGCCTGCAGGTTCTCATAGTGCCCTTCGGCAGGCAGCTGTTCGCCCAACATAAAATAGAGATAGGCATCGAGCTTGCGTTTGGCGACAATGGATGAATCCTGCAATTTAAGTGTTCCGGACGCAGCGTTCCTTGGATTGGCAAAGAGTTGTTCGCCACCACGTTCGCGTTCCTCATTCAACTGTTCAAAGACTCTCCATGGCATAAGCACCTCACCGCGTATCTCGAACTCGGAAGGATATCCGCTACCTGAGAGCATGAGCGGAACTGTACGTATGGTGCGGACGTTTGCCGTTACATCATCGCCCTTCTCGCCATCGCCTCGGGTAACGGCACGCACAAGCCTGCCGTCCTTGTATGTGAGGGAGATTGATGTTCCGTCGAATTTGAGTTCACAACATATTTCAAAATCCTCGTTCAGTCCTTTGCGCACACGTTCATAGAATTCCGCCACTTCATTTTTGGAATATGTGTTGCCAAGCGAGAGCATGGGATACTTGTGTATCACCTGTTTGAACTCCTTGGTTATATCGCTACCCACACGCAAGGTGGGAGATGTAGCATCATACATCTCGGGATGTTCTGCCTCAAGCCTCTGCAGTTCCTTGAGCAGCATATCGAACTCATAGTCGCTTATCACGGGCGCATTGAGTACATAGTAACGGTGATTATGTTCATGCAGCTGGTTGCGCAATTCAAGTATACGTTCCTGTGGAGTCATATATCATATATTAAATCGTATGCGAAGATAATAAAATTGTGGCAAAGAAGATGACTAAAAAGTAAATTTGGTACCCGAAATTCAGCAGCCCTCGTTATAAAATAGTAAAGTAGACTTTGCATTTAACTCGTTTGCACAAATTTTCCGCGTTACGTTTGCCTTAAAAACCGGAGTTTACTAAGTGTAAAGAAGGAGGGTGTCCCATTTTACTTTTTTGGGTCACCCTAAATTCAAGAAACAGTCAAAAGATTCCCGACTACAATGCTACAACAGCAAAGGTCACGAGAAGATACTCCTTTTTATACAGTTCTACTTTGCGACCGCTTACGTTGTAGGTACACCCTTTATCGTAGTCCGCCTTAACGAAGCCTATCTCGAAACAATCAAAGCCACTTTCGGCCAACCCGAAGCAATATGCACTCCATTTAGCCTCATCCATGGGATAAAGGAGTGTGACACTGTTCTTGGCTGGCAGATAACCCAACGCATCAGCATCGTAACGGGGGAATTCATTGAGCAATGGAATCGCATCGGTCTGTTGCTTGGGAGTAAAGTTTCCCACGTTATAACCTTTCTTCTCAAAAGCGATCAACACGTCTCTTTGACTGCTGCATGATGCAAGCAACATAAGTGCCACGATCATTATAAATGAAAAATTTTTCATCTCACCAATGTTTTACGATGCCAAGATACTAATAATTTCCGAAACGACATACATTCAAGGCTTATTATAATTGCTCTTGCGCAGGAGGAGTGTCCGGCTTTTCTGCCGGTACACCCTGTGGCTGTTGCCCTGCAGCTGCAAGTAATGCCTGCGCATCAGCAGTTTGACTGTCACCGGATTGTTGCGCACTCTGCAATTGGGCAAGCAGTTCAGGCGGAATACCCTCCATCGGAGCACCTTGGGCAGCCTGTTGTTCGTTCCTCTTGATAGCCTCAAGAATCTTTGTCGCAAACGGATAGGAACTGTTCTCGAGCATAGTCTTGGCATCAACAACGTTGGCTCTGAAAAGTTCCATGAGGAAATCATTGGCCAACAGCTGATATGCAGGGGTGTTGTAACCGTCGGAGATTGTAAGGTCAATCTCGCTCTCCTGCACCTTTGAGGGGTCGTACCATTTGGCCTCTTCACTGTACTCAGTACCGGCAATGTCAATATATCGCGACTCAGTATAATATTGCTGTACTGTCTTCATCACTTTGTTGTCACGGCGGCGACGGAACATCTTGAAGGAGTCGAACAGCCCTTTGAGGTTCAAAGATGAGTTTTGCACCTGTTGGGCATAGAGCGATGCCGGTGTTCCGGCCTTCGGAGCCTGTCCCTGCATAGCTGAGTTGACTCCTGAAATCTCGTTTATGAGCCTTATCTGCAGATTGAGAAGTTCAAAGTCCCCGGCAACGGCAGCACCGCTGTTGTACTGACGCACTACCCCGTCGATACTCTGTCCCGGTTTGAGTTTGACGAAAAGTACGCCATTGTAACGTACATACTCGTCGATGACCTCCTCGCGCGACATGCTCTCGAACGCATCGTCATCCACCACAAGAACTCCCTTGGATGATGTTCCACGGATAAAGTCTATGAGCGTGGCTGTACGGTTTATGGCACGCTGCTGGTCAATGAACTGTTCGACAAAATTACCGAGTTTACCTTGTACCATTGGATAGAGGTGCAGGACATAATTGTGCTCGCCATGCCAATATGGGCTACGTCCCTCCTGCAGCACATCGCCATAAGGAGTCATGAAGCGATAGTACCAATAACGTTCGGTAGCATAGGTGTAATCTACAAGGAGGAGTTCATCCTCGCTTTTGCCAATTGCCTCGCCCTCCTTGCGACGACGTTCATTCTCGGCATCGAGTTCCTTGCGGCTCTCTTCGTCATAAGGCATATACCCCCAAGAGCCGCGTGCGCTGTCACTCCAGCGATAGGCATCGCGCGACTCAAGTTTCCAACCGAGAACAACACGGCAAAGGTCGCTGCGCGAAGACGAATAGAAAGAGAGGTTCTTCGACTCGTCGCCCTGCATCGCACGGTTACCGCCATGAACCGCACCTTGAACAGTACCATATATATCCATTATGCGCCTCTTTTTCTCAGGTGTAGTACCGAAGTGCGAAAGAAGTGCATCAAGAGGCAAATCGAAAAGTTCTCCAATGCAAGTGAGGTCCCACATTCGTACATCCTCCATGTTGGTATTGAAAAAGAGCCGCGAGGGGTTGACGGGATATACCCAGACATCACGCTTCTCATTCGTGGGATTTACACCGTACTCCACTCTCTGTGCAATCATTCCGCCATTGAGCAACATACGCATGCTGTCGGCATCTACCTCCTCCATTTCGTTTATATCATGTACATATTCTATTGCTATTGACATCATCTCTCCTACACGATTCTCACTCTGGTCACGGGCAACACACACCGGACGCATCAGGTTCTGCCTCAACTGTCCGTCGATATTGCTAAGGATAGGTGCAATCATATTGTTCTTGAGCGGCACCTTGCCATTCTTCTTTATGAGGTCACCTTCAGTAATCGGAGATAGAGTATCAGGGTCGGTGACATAATCGCCCCATTGGTCGCCATAGCTGTACATGAGGCTACGGCGCATCTTGCGCCGTGCCTCATCAAGGGCGTTCCAGCATGCAGCACATTCACGAAGGAACTCATGTGCAGCACCCATGTCATGCTGTTCCTTGTTCCTTTTGCCATCTGCTGTAGCCTTTACTCTCTTATCAAGAAATTTATTCATCTCATTACAATTCTAATCGTCATCAGTTCAATAGATCCTCATCTTTACCGCCTCGGCGTCTGTTATCATCTCTCTGCCTGCGCAGATAGCGCCCGATTGCCCTTTCATCATCATTCCCGTCAAAAAGTTCAGTCCACCAGAAGGAGTTGCCATTCTCGCCTTTACGTCGGTTCTCATATTCAAGTTCAATAAGGTCACGGGTCAAAGCTTCATCTTCAGCTTTCTCTAATCCACTCTTTACATTATTATAGAATGGATCCGATTTATCCTTTAGGCGTAACGGTCCATTCTGGTCCTGCGCTTTTGTACCGGCATTTATTATCACTTCAATCGGGCCTATAAAAAACTTTCTGAAAGTTCCCAGAATCGTTTCACTGTTCGATTCACCTACGCGATCGCCTTCACTCTTCATCTTATTCAATCCACGGGAGAGTCTATATATAAAATAGTCATCAACTTCGGGGAATCGCTTTATGAACTCTTCGGGAGTAAAACCGTAACTTCGTTTGAAATCGGCAGAGAATTTACCTTCGGAATCAAATCCCGGGAAGGCCATCTGTGCTCTACGGAGTTTCCATGCCGTAGCAATGGCATTGTTATATTTATCGGACAAGAGCCTATTCATTTCTGAAACTTCGCGGTTCACTGCACCTTCCATCCTATCATAATATGCAGCAGCCTCATCAATCGAGGAAGCAAATGATTTCTTGGTACCTCGGAACATAAAAGCCCTTTTGTCCACAACAAACAGATTCCTTTCACGGTCATACACAACGGGCCGGTCCATACCCTCTCTTATTTCCAATGGCACGGAACGTAATTGAGGGTACTTCTTGAAAATCTCGGGGTTATTGATGACATCACCCAATACCAGTTCGGTATCAGTATCCATTGCCAATTGTGTAAGCCTGTTCCACCTACTTTTATGGTCTGTAGTCCACTCTTTTACAGGAGTATTGAAGATATCTTTGTACTCCATGGCATATAATGGAAAGTGCACTTTCAATACGCGATAGAACGGATCCCAAAGCTTTATATCTTCGGCTTTTAGCTCTACTCTACCGTAGCGGGCTTCACCGCTCGCTGTTACTCCGGGCCGTGGCAACGGTCCAGTCTCATCGTCAGGCATTCGGTAACGTCCGCCAAACTTCATGGTTCTTATCTCTTCATCGCTCTTACCAAGCCAGCTACGTACCCTTTCCTGCATTTTTTCAGGAAGATGTTCATAATTGAGCCATCCCTTGACATCCCTGAAGAATCTTGGTGTATCTGTAAAGAGTTCCCCTCTCTCAGCTCTCTCTCTAACACCTTTGATATAGTTGTCATAGTTGTAGTATGTATCCTCATTGGCATGCGCCGACTTGAAACTGCCAAAGACCTCCTTACGGTATTCATCCGGTTTCCTACGCTTCATCATATACTCACTGTGGCGTTGCATTATGGCAGCAAGTTCCTTCTCGCTTATCTGTCTATTGCTACCCGTATAGAGTTTCATCCTAATAAGGAGACTCCTTATATAGTCCTTTACACGTACTTTAATTGAACGTTCTTGAGGTGTAGGATTGACCTTCTCGGCCAAATGTGCAAGGTACTCTTCAACCAACGTGTAACCGTCGGCGGAGCCATACGTACGTTTTATACGGCCGATTCCCCTCAAGACATCCGGTGATGCCTTTCTATAAACATCCTCCATGAATTCATACAGGTTATCCCCGAAGACACCGAGCAATCCACGATGTGCCACAACCTCATGCAGTACGACCTTCTCGGCATGCTCGACAGATTTCACATTAGGCAGGTTCAGATAGACACGTCCAAGATTCGACCATCCCTCGGCTTTAACCATCATATTGTAATCCATGATATGCTCTGGACTGGGAGGAAGCGGTATCTCATGTTCATCGCTTATGAAGTTAAGCTTGACGCCGAACTTATCGGCGAGCGCCTGGGCGCGTTCCTTGTATTGTTCTATGTCGGTCTTTGTATTCTTGACACCGTTCGCGCTCCACACATAGCCGGAATTGTCATCATCGGGAATTGTTATGCGACGAATCAGTTTCTCGCCCACGGGATGAGGCACTCTTGTCAGTCCGGTGCGGTCGGCATCACGTATAGCCACCCACGCCTCGTAATCGGCATACTCCTGTTGCTTCACCTCTTCGTTGGTCATTCCGAAATATTCGCTATTGAGTCCTTTTTCCAGCATGCGACGGTAACGACTGCTGACAGTACCACCCTTAAGCCTTTCAAACTCTCCTCTTAGAATCTCTTGGTACTCATCGAGAGCATCATTCTGCTTTGTATCAATCCTGTAGAATTCCTTATCAATGTCATGCATCAATGTACCACTCTCAAGCCCATGTTTCTTCTCAATCCTTCGACGCAGTTCATAGAGATACTGCACCATACCTGCATCATCATATGCAGCCTTCTCAAGTACCGTGTCGACCAGCCTGCTCTCCTCCGGAAGCAAATCTTCCCCTGTGGCCTTCTTGTACATTGCCTCGGCAAGAAGGTTGACATCGACTTTATTTTTCTTGGCAAAAAGCCCGGCCTGACGGATAAAATTCTGCGACTCAAGCCCGGCTGTAAGCTCAGACTCAAAGAAGAGGATTCTGTTTCTCCTTATTTTGCCACTCTGTACCAACATACGGCTCTTGGCATTGCCTGCATTATCAAACTTCTCAGTTGAGATCTTGCGCCCTCCCTCATCATAATAGGTAACATTCCATTTTCCATCCTCTCCGCGATCCACAAAATAATCGACGGGTAATGGCAAAGTCGACGATATCTTGTTCTCGACAAGGAACATAAGTTTGGATTTCGCAGAAGCTGATACTTTCTCATTTGACATTACTTTGGAATAGGTCTCCAACATATCTTCCACGATTTTACCTTCAAAAGAAGGCAACTTCAACGAGCGTTGTATAAGTTCCATGAATCTGTCCGGTTGGATATTCATTTCTTCAAGTTCAGCCCTTTCGGAACTTGAGAGTCTGAAAGCGGATTGAAGTTGCCCCTTACGGTCCAATTTCAACCTCAAACCTTTCGGACGCCAATGTGTAGCCTTCATTATACCAAGCGTAGCCATACTCTCGGCATAGTCAGCAGCCAAATCAACGGGAGTTATCTCAATGTCATTAGCCAACTTTTCGGCTTGAGTAAAACCGGTAAAGACAGCAGACTCCGTACCAAGGACCCCGACCGAGGCTGCAAATTTATTGAAACCTTTTTGCAGATTTGCAAACTCCCTCATAGGAGTACCGACGACACCGAGTACTGCACCGGTAGCAGCTCCTTTTGTGAATGATTTCAAAGCCTTACCGGCATCAACCCCGCCACCGGCCAACAGGTCATCGGCAACACTATTAGCTGCATCATACATTCCTAACGTAAGCCCCTGAGTTGACGCACTCAGAGCCATTCTGTTGGCCAGTTTACTGGTTATTGCACGTTTTGCGATAGCCTTGGCAGACTCTTTTGTCATCGCCTCGCCACCTTTCATTATGAGAATTTTCTTCACCAGATTGTCGGCTATCACACCGGTCGCTTTTCCTACGACCTTAGAGGAGGTTGAACCCAACAAACCGAAAACAGGCGCATCTACAAGCAATCCACCGACATTCCCGGCAAGACTTTCCGCCCAATTGGGTTTATAGGCATAAAGTCCCTCTTGCGATAGTTTTATATTTGTGTCATCATCCAATGATTTACTCAGACCCCATGTCGAAACCTTCCCTATGAGTGAATTATCGAGCGAAGAACGTAGAACGTACTCTACTGAGCTCTTCGGGATATTTTCTTTATTAATCTCATCTACAAGACGATTGTACATGGTAGGCAAGATGAATTTTTGCACATACTCATCAGGATCATACCCGGCATAGAGTGCTACCGGTTCAGCCAAGCGTCTAATCTCAGCGACATCGACGCTCTGCATTGTCTTTTCAAGATCTTTCTGGGGTTTATCGGCACTGATCATCTTACGCATCGCCAGTTCCGGATCGGCGCCAATGACAGACATATAACTCGTGTACACCTCCTCTGCTTTTTTCTTGGTTGCAGCGCGGTTCTTTTTAAAGTTACCGACAACAACATTCTTGTAATACTCGCCGGCGATATCATTGAATGCAGTATCAGTTGTCGAGTAAGTTGTTCTCATTTTATTCCTCTCTTCAATATTATCATCTTCACCGGCTTCGCCACGTACCCACCGTTTAGAAATAGCGTGGTAATCTCTGAAAGACCTTAGACGACCATCGCCATCAATCATATTGTAGTCCCTCTTGAATCCGGAAGCATCCAAATTGATTTTTGCATTGCTAATATCGGCACCAAGATGCTTTCTTGTCTGACGATATACTCCGTTATTACCGCCATTTACCAGAGTGTCACCACCATGATAAGCTTCATAGCCGTTGTTTCCTTTCTTTTTTTCAGGATCATCGGGCGAAAAGGATGAAAAAGCATCCATTGAATCGAAATAGTCGTTGTTTTCTGTTAACATAGTTGTATTCCTTTAGTTGTTTATTGTATTCAGTTCTCCTTATTTTTGCTATTATTACCCTTATATCTTTCGGCAAGGGTCCTTGAAATTGAGAAGTTTTTCCCAGATATCGTTTTCATAAAACCGATACCTTTAGAGTGGAGCGCCGGTGTGCGTTTCTTAATACCGGTTCTCTCCAGAAGAGTCATTTCTGCAATTTTTCCATTATAGTCCCGGTGCGAATTAAGATACTTCTCTTTTGCTTGCGCATATGCGCTATCGTACCTCGACTGCAAATCAGTTGCCAAAGAGAAACGTGCACCTTTACTGTAACCGGCCAAGGAGAGAAGGTTCGAGGCGAAATCGATGAATGAGGCAACATTGCGTTTACGTTTCACCTCGGCAAAACGTCGCTTATCGTTATCCATTGCAGCATCCAGTTTCTCTTTGAGTCTACGGTAATCTATTGAGTTCATCATAAGCCATACTATTTTTTGGATTCCTTACCCCACTCCACACCAAGCAATGCCTTCTGCAAAAGATTGAGGCCATTGCCTGCCAATGCAGCGCCTCTATTCTCATCGGAGGATGCCATCTGTGCTTCGGTTGAAAGCAGGGCGTTCCTATTCTGACGATGTATGGCATCAATTCTCATTTTCCTTTCATCCTCCTTCGCCGCAAGGTTGGTAAGCATATTCTCTGCAGCCTGAAGATTCTGCTTGTTACGCGCCAAAGCATACTCCGGTGTGGCACCGTTTATCACCCCGTAGGCACGGTTCTGCTGATTCTGCCGTCTAAGGCTCTGTTCAAGTCTCTTGATAGCTGCACGTGAAGCGCTGTTGTCAAGGAAACTTCCATAATAGTTTCTACGATACCATCCTTCCTCCTCGGCCTTGGCCATCGAGTGCAGTTTTTTCTGCCTTGATGCAGCACTTGCCGAATCAAACATACCTTTTACGCCTGCATAGAGCCCAAGAGCCCCGTTCAGTCCGGTCAATAACATTGTTGTTCCCATAACTTTTTTTCGGCAAAAGAAATAAAGCCAAGGCAAAACAAGGTTGCTATAATGACAGTTTAGGCTAAAACAGGCATTTATGTCATTACAGCAACCTGAGAAACCCGCCTGCATGTTATTTTCGCAGACAAACATAAGAATATGGCAAGAAAGAAGGATGCAGGAGTGACCATTGATGATGTTCACAACGAGACACTCGCACTCTTTCACAGACTCATACAGAGGCTTGAGAGGCTGACATCCGATTGTGAGGATCCGGGTACAATCAACCAGGCATTGAAGACAACAGCCGATTTCCTTGTCAAGCTCAACAAAGAGCGTGAGCAAGGGAGCGAAGAAGAAATCAGCAACCTCTTACAGCAGACATTGCATGGGTTCGGAAAGAGTTGAAACATCTCCGCTGCAATTATGGTCACAGAACAAAGGGTAAGCCAAAGCATTGGCTTACCCTCTGTGGTTTCTATAATTATCGTATATATTAATTATTGCTACCCGACACAATATCAAGCAATTCATTGGTAATCGCTTGTTGACGTCCTTTATTGTACTCAAGTGTCAATTCCGCAATCAGGTCATTCGCATTATCAGTTGCGGTCTGCATGGCAATCATTCTTGCAGCATGCTCAGCTGCAATGGAATCGAGTAATGCTGTATATAGATTCAAGGCTATCACTTTCGGGAAAAGCACCTCGAGAAGTTCCACACTGCTTGGTTCTACTATAAAATCATGAGCCGCAACATTATTTTCAACATTTATACTATTGGTATCAAACGGCAACAAGCGTTCTTTTACAGGCAGATGCTTTGCTGCCGACGCAAAACGCGTATACACAATACTGACCTCATCGACCGAACCAGACTTAAAAGCCTCCATGAGCGCATAAGCAACAGAAGCGACGTTATTGTAGGAAGGATGTTTTGACTCACCTTCAAGTCCATTGTTGAATGGAATTCCTGTCTTCACTACCGCATTATACATCTTTTGCCCGATTGGATAAATTTCAAGTTCAACACCCATGTTCCTATACTCTTCAACCGTATTACGCATCAAGCGTATTACATTGGAATTGAAAGCACCGCAAAGAGAGGTATCTGATGACACTGCTATTATGACAGCCTTTTTAACTTTGCGTTCCGCTGCGAAACCGCCAAAACCGGAATCATCCTTGCTGATAAAAGAAGATACTATACCATGGAGTTTACCCTGATAAGGACGCATACCCTCAATAAGACGTTGGGCACGTCGAAGTTTTGCCGAGGCTACAAGCTTCATTGCCTGGGTTATTTTCTGTGTCCCTTTGACAGAGAGTATCCTATGCTTTACCTCTTTCAGGTTCATAATGTCAACGTTTTATTGCTGATTGATTGTATTGGCAATCTCTTTGGCAACCTCTTCTATCGCTGCTGTCACCTCATCATCAACACTTCCTGCTTCAAGTTTTTCAAGTAGCGCCGGGTGACGTGTACGCATAACATCAAGGAAGAGAGATTCGAACTCAGCGACACGTTCTACCGGAACACTGTTCAAAAGATCATGCATTCCGCAATAGAGAACAGCAACCTGCTCCCCTACCGGCATAGGTGAATATTGTGGTTGTACAAGCAGAGCATTGTTGCGGCGTCCGCGTTGTATCACCATCATTGTCACCGGGTCCATGTCACTGCCGAATTTGGAAAAAGCCTCAAGTTCACGATATTGTGCCTGGTCAATCTTGAGTGTACCGGCAACCTTTTTCATTGACTTTATCTGGGCCTTGCCGCCTACACGCGATACCGAGATACCGACATTCACCGCCGGGCGGAAGCCTTGGTTGAAGAGGTTACCCTCAAGATATATCTGTCCGTCGGTAATTGAGATTACATTTGTAGGAATATATGCCGACACATCACCAGCCTGTGTTTCGATAATAGGAAGTGCTGTAAGCGAACCGCCACCTTTCACCTTTCCGGCAAGAGTTGGCGGCAGATCATTCATCTTCTCCGCTACCTCCTGCTGGTCGATTATCCTTGCAGCGCGTTCAAGGAGACGTGAATGGAGATAGAAGACATCGCCTGGATATGCCTCACGACCCGACGGACGTCGAAGAATCAGCGACACCTCCCTGTATGCAACAGCCTGTTTCGACAAGTCGTCATACACCACAAGCGCATGACGGCCTGTATCGCGGAAATACTCGCCTATCGCTGCGCCTGCCATTGGTGCATAAAACTGCAATGCAGCAGTATCGGCTGCCGTGGCAACTACAACTGTCGTATAGTCCATTGCTCCATGCTTGCGGAGCGTGTTTACCAAAGAGGCGACTGTCGATCCCTTTTGTCCTATCGCAACGTATATGCAATATACAGGTTTACCGGCCTCGAATGCCCTGCGCTGGTTGATTATTGCATCTATTGCCACTGCAGTTTTTCCGGTCTGACGGTCACCTATTATAAGTTCACGCTGCCCACGTCCGATAGGAATCATCGAATCAATTGACTTTAGACCGGTCTGTAACGGTTCAGCCACAGGCTGGCGGAATATCACTCCCGGAGCCTTGCGGTCGAGCGGCATCTCGAATCTCTCGCCCTCAATATCTCCCATACCATCAAGAGGCTCGCCAAGTGGGGTTATTACACGCCCTACCATTCCGTCGCCCACATCGATTGAGGCGATGCGCCCGGTACGTTTCACGGTCATTCCTTCCTTAATCATATCTGTTGGGCCAAGAAGTATGGCGCCTACATTATCCTCCTCAAGATTCATCACAATGGCATTGACTCCATTATCGAACTCAAGCAGTTCATCTGCCTCGGCATTGTAGAGGCCGTATATACGCACGACACCGTCACTGACTTGAAGGACAGTGCCAACCTCCTCATATTCCATATTGCTTTTCACACCGCTAAGTTGTTCAAGCAACACCCTTGAGACTTCACTCGGTTTTATATTCATCAGACCAATTTTCTGTTTTGTTTAACCAACGCTTTCCTAATCTTGCCTATCTCCCCTTTGACACTTGCATCAAGACGTTTAGAGTTAGCCTCGATTATAAAGCCACCGATTAGAGAACTGTCACTTACACATTCCAGTTCCACCTCGGATTTCATTCTTTTCTCTATCATTCCCGTAATTTCGCGACGGAAATCATCACTAACAGGCGAGGCTGTAACGAACTTTGCCGCAAAGATTCCCTTCTTTTTGCGATAAAGCATCACATATGCATGAGCAATGAAGAGAAGCATATCCTCACGCCCTTGCCTGACAACCAATGCCGCAAACTTCTTGAAAGCCTCGGAAGGTTCAACAGCCGAACATATTATGCGGACACGCTCTTTCGGAGAGAGATGAGGACTTCGCAACATAACCTGAAGTTCCTTGACGCTCTGGAGAACACTCATCAGCTGCAACATATTGCGGTATGTCGTTTCCTCATCACCAAGAGTCACCGAATAATCAAGCAACGCCTTGGCATAACGTGTCGAAATTACTCCAATGTTCATTCAGCACTATTCTCTTTTTCAAATGCCTCATCAAGCATTTCACGGGTAAACGCCTCTTGTCTTTCATCACCGGAAAGTTCCTTTCGCAGCACCTTTTCGGCTATCGACAATGAGAGTTCTGCAACCTGTGTCCGCATCTCCCTAATGGCATTTTCCTTCTCTTGCTGCACAAGTCTCCTGGTTTCCGCCATTATCTTCTCGCTCTCATCCAAAGCTTTCTCATGCGCCTCCTTGAGAAGCCGGTCGCGAGTAGACACAGCCTCTTTGAGGATGCGGGCCTGCTCTTCTTGCGCAGCTTTAATTAAGGCATTGCCTTGCTGCTCTATCCTGGCAAGTTTTTCATTGGCTTCCTGCGCATTTTTCAGCGCATCATCGATAAACTTCTTGCGTTCATCAATTGATGAGAGTATTGCAGGAAAAGCATACTTGTAAAGGATAAAGAAAACCACTCCGAATGCCAACAGCATCCAGAAGAGCAATCCCGTTTCAGGCAATAAGAAAGACATCCTGTACAGTTTGAATTACACAAAAAGAACCAGGAAGCACACTACGACGGCAAACATTGCCACGCCCTCAATCAAGGCTGCCGCAAGAATCATACTTGAACGTATGTCTCCAGCAGCCTCAGGCTGGCGAGCAATGGATTCAAGGGCTGTACATCCGATACGGCTTATACCCAGTGAAGCACCAATTACAGCAATACTTGCGGCAAATGCAGCACCAATCTTTGCAAGGCCTGCGCCTGCTATTGCTTCCAGTAAAATAGTCATAAACATAATCAAATAATTTATTTAAGTTACTAATATATTATCCAACAATCAATGCGCCTTGCCATGATGTTCGGGTTGGGAGAGCCCAATGAACACAGACGAAAGCATTGTAAATACGAATGCCTGTATAAATGCCACAAGCAGTTCGAGGCAATTCATGAATATAGTAAAAAACACCGACACCACAGTCATACCGCTACCGATATAACTGTTTACGGACATCGTCACGAATATTATACACACAAAGGCAAGCAGTGCCGTGTGCCCTGCGAGTATATTCGCGAAAAGACGTATTGTAAGTGCAAATGGCTTCACAAACATACCGAAGATTTCAATAAGCGGCATCAGCGGTACAGGGACTTTCAGCCATGTAGGGACATCGGGCCAGAAGATCTCCTTGTAATACTCCTTGTTGCCGAAGAAATTTACAGCGATGAAAGTACAGAGCGCCAAAGCCAATGTTACAGCAATGTTTCCTGTGACATTCGCTCCGCCGGGGAATATCGGGAGAAGTCCAAGCAGGTTTGTAAGGAAAATAAAGAAAAATACCGTCAACAGATATGGAGCATATTTCCTGTATTTGGGACCGACATTAGGTTTGACGACATCATCAAGAACCATTGTGACAAGCATCTCCATTATCCCGACAAAGCCCCGGGGTGCCTCCTTTGTCGCATCATGCCTGCGATACCATCGGGCAACATAGAGCATGACAACGACAAGCAACAGGGAACTCACAAAAACAGCCAATGCATTCTTTGTCACGGAAAGGTCAAGCGCAGGACGCGACATATTCCCTGCCTCATCCACCTCAACTATCTTTCCTTCGTAATCACCTTCATGTGCCACTGTAAATCCATTATACACTTCCGTATCATGGAATACCGATGAAGAGAATAAATGCCAACCGCTATTCCCTGAATAGAGAATCACCGGCAGACTTATTGAAATATGTTTCTCGCCTATGGTGGTTATATGCCATTCGTATGAATCCTTGACATGCTCGAATATCACCTTCCTCACATCAACCTCCTTAGTTGTGCTTTCATTGGTAGCGGCTTCACCACTTGAACAAATGGCGAAGAGCATCATAAAAAGCAGAAGTATGTGACGAGGTACTTTCATAAGCGTTATTTGAAATGTTTCTTCAAGTATATTACTGCAGCACTCTCTGGAATCAGGAGAAGAATATAATATGCAAAGAATGCAATCACCATCCCTTTCGCATGACTACGCATGACAAAAGCCAGAATCAGTACCACAAACAAGGAAAGAACCATCTTTGCACTCTTGAAAGCCATGAAATATTTCGAGAACGATGTGGTGCTGAGCGGAGATTTCAGCAACAATACCAGCACCGAATACAATACCCAGAAATAGAACGGTATCACATAACGTACCGGAGTATCAAAAGATGGAAAGAGCATTGATATAAGCAACTCACCGACGGCAGCCATAAGCAGCATCAGCAACGATAAAAAAACAAATATCCTTGTCTTGTTCATTTCACACTCTTTAATGGCAGTTCAACACAAACGGTTATATGGTTATCTTTAACTTCGGCAAAGCCACCGGCCACTTCAACACTCTCCTCAGAACCACTGCTACGCCACACGACAACACCTTCGGTGAGTACCGATATTATCGGGGCATGATTATTCAGTACCACGAAAGGCGCCTTGCTGCCAGGAAGACGTGCATACTCAACCTCGCCATTAAAGAGCACCTTTTCCGGTGTAATTATCTCAAGTGTCATACTAGCTTCACCCATAGCCTTACTTTATCTGTTCGAGCATCTTTTCACCTTTTGCAATAGCATCATCAATGGTTCCAACATTGAGGAAAGCCTGCTCAGGAAGGTAATCCACCTCGCCGTCAAGAATCATCCTGAAGCCTTTTATTGTCTCTTCAATGGGAACCATTACACCTTTGAGCCCGGTAAACTGCTCGGCAACGGCAAAAGGTTGTGAAAGAAAACGCTGTACCTTACGTGCTCGGTTCACTGTAGTACGGTCCTCATCTGAGAGTTCTTCCATACCGAGAATCGAGATTATATCCTGCAACTCCTTATAGCGCTGAAGTATCTGCTTCACACGCTGTGCCGTATCGTAGTGTTCCTTACCCACAATATTCACATCAAGAATACGCGATGTGGAATCCAGTGGATCGACAGCCGGATATATACCGAGTTCGGCAATCTTGCGGCTGAGGACAGTGGTAGCATCAAGATGGGTAAACGTTGTTGCAGGAGCAGGGTCGGTCAAGTCATCTGCAGGTACATATACAGCCTGCACCGATGTAATCGACCCGTGGACAGTAGATGCAATACGCTCCTGCAATGCACCCATTTCGCTCGCAAGAGTCGGCTGGTAACCTACAGAACCCGGCATACGGCCAAGTAGAGCGGAAACTTCGGAACCGGCCTGCGTAAAGCGGAAGATATTATCGATAAAGAAGAGCACATCATTCCTCTTGCCCTCCTTGATTCCTGCATCACGGAATGACTCGGCAACCGTGAGTCCCGACAATGCCACCAAAGCACGTGCACCGGGAGGTTCATTCATCTGACCATAAACAAGTGTAGCCTGAGAGTTTGCGACCTCCTCAAAATCGATATCATCGATATTCCACTCGCCACGCTCCATACCCTCCTTGAACTTTGTACCGTAACGGATGACATTCGATTCAATCATCTCACGCAACAGGTCATTTCCCTCACGTGTTCGTTCACCCACACCGGCAAATACAGAGTAGCCGTCATAACCCTTGGCGATATTGTTGATAAGCTCCATAATTAGCACAGTCTTTCCCACACCTGCACCACCGAAAAGACCAATCTTGCCACCTTTGCTGTACGGTTCAAGCAAATCTATCACCTTTATTCCGGTATACAGCACCTCCTGTTCCGTAGAAAGTTCCTCGAACTTTGGCGCGCCTTTGCGTATCGGAGTCGCCTCATCCCTTGAAAGTTCTCCAAGACCGTCAATGGCATTGCCTACAACATTCATCATGCGTCCTTTTATCTGCCTGCCGGCAGGCATTGTTATCGGACGCCCTGTAGCAACAACCTCCATTCCGCGGCTCAATCCCGACGTCCTGTCCATTGCAATGGCACGCACAGTATTGTCGCCGATATGTTGCTGCACCTCAAGCACTAAACCACGACCGTCGGGCATGGCAACAGTAAGCGCCTCATGTATTGCCGGCAGCACTATCTCGGCCCCTGCAGCGTCGCTCTCAAAATCTATATCAATTACAGCACCTATGACTTGTGCTATTCGTCCTTTGATTTGCATAAACAGATTCAATGTAACCTTGCAAAGATAGTATTATCTGCGACATTTCCAAGCAAACCATAACTTATTGAATGTTAAAAGGCAGTGCAAAACAGGCAAAAAGGATTATAAAGATGAAAAAGTGGGTGACCCGTTTCGCTTTTGGGTCACCCACCTAATACTAAAACCTGTCAATTCAGTCAAGAACTACCACCAACGGTTTTTGTCCACGGGCTGTAAACTTGAAACCGAATTTGCATCCATGCTTACGGGCTATTTCAAATATAATGGTAACGGAAGGATCCGGATTTTCAGCCATCTGCATCTTCATCATCTCTTTCATTGCGCCCGGATACTGCTCCTCTACCTGCCAAATCTCAGCAAGTTCATTGGCCGATACCTGCATGATGAAAAATATCACTTTATTTTCAAGCACAACACCGGCTTCATCCCCGGCCTCCTCTTTAACTCCTTCATCCATAATCTTTACAAAATCCTCAACCGGGAGATATGACATTACATCCATCATCACCTGAGAATTGTCGCTTATATCACCCATGCACGAGAAGGCAGCAAACTCCTTGGCAGTAAGATTCACATTGTTGCTCTTGTTGCTGCCGGTATCATAAACCTTTATCAAAACGCCCTTGCAGCCGGCAGCTTTGAACGCATCAACAAATTCCTCACCTTCAAAGGGAAGCTGCACATCATTATCATTCATATAACTCTTGACAGCATGCATAATATTGCAAAAAAGTTCTGCAGGCACATCTGTTGAGACGATATCAACGACAACAGTGTTGTCTTCAACAGTGACAGAACGCACATTACACCCGTCGTCAGCGCCCAGTTCTTCTTTTACCGCATTGATGATATACCGGATATTTTCATTTTTACTTTGTGCGGAAAGCTCTGAATTAAATGCAGAGAACGTCATCAAGGAGATGAAAGCACCTGCAAAAAGCATAAAGAACCTATTTGTTTTCATAACTTCAAAATCTTCAAATATTCTCAATTCTGTTGACTACACGGAAAAGCGCACACACATCATTCTTATGGATAGAGAAAGAGGGGTAGTTAGGCGATACGCACCAGATGAGGTCCGGGTCATTGTTGTCATGATAGCAACGCTTGATCATTCGCGCGTCATTGGTTACCACCATATATACTACACCATGCTCAATCCCTTCGGAGCGTTCAACCATCTTGACACCTACAATATCGCCGTCATTGATTTCCGGTTCCATGGAGTTACCCGAAACAGGGAAATAGAAATCGGCACCATGTACAGGTAGAGAGATGTAAGACGAAGGTTTCTCGTTTGCCGGGTCAAAAGCGTCACGATGTCCGGCTGTCACAGGCAAATCGTTATAGAATGGAGCACCCTTCTCTACCGGTTTGTTATCACTCAACAGCATCTCGCCTTCACCTAATACCAACCAAGCCGGTGATATTTCAGGGAAATGCTTGAGCAATGCATTGACCAGGTCGATACCCACATTTCCATCCTCGTTCACCTGTCTGTTCAGTGTACGCTGTGGCATACTCAAAACTTTGCTTGCTCTATTCACATTCAGTTGTTTGTACTTTAGCACAATAGCGACTCTCTCCTTTATGTCACTGTTCTTGTTCATACGATTTAAATTTTATTTTAGGTTATTTACTGATTTCCACATCACATTTAGCCAAATCCGCAACTCGACAAGCTAATCCAATGCTAAATTTGCAGCCACATACAGCTACAAAAACAGATTCGGCTTGTAGCATAAACTATTTTCGGCAAACATAAGATAAAAAAACGAGAAGTGCAAAAATATGCTAAGTCTATTTTGTCAAAATTCAAGAATCAACCGGATATAAAGAAAAAAAGCATGAAAAATTCATTTACAGAGAAAATCCGCAACAACATTGAAGCCTTTGCGGAAAAATTTATTGAGATCTATTATTGGCTATCGGGGAAACTGGAAAAAGAGAGGCAGAGTAGCGGTTCGTTGACAGAAGAGTTTTCGATTGCAGAAGAATTTATGGAAGACGTAAATGTAATTGAATTTCTGAAAGGAAGAAATTGGGCAGCCAAGGCAAACGGATACAAGATGAAAGTAAACTACAGCCACTACCCTACGGATGAGAATGAGATTGGCGAAGTCACACTCTACTGCAGAGGGAAGAGGATAGAGAGCGCCAAGTTAATGAATGACAAGGAAAGAAGAGTCATATATTGGGTATTCGACAAAACAAATAAAAGATGAAAGCCACTACACTTATTGCATTGCAATTCATTGCACTCGTGGCAATGATAGCTACTGGATGCACCATTTACAGGAACAACATGATGGCAATACCATTCGCGGTCGCGCTTATGGTTTATGTCCGATGCAGCATATACATAGAGAAACACGGCAAACGGTTGCTCAGAGAATATAACAAGGAAAAAGAGTGCTAATCAAGGTAAAAGCGCTATATAAACAAACAAACAAACAAAAGGTCTTGAGCACTCAAGACCTTTTGTTTATACCGCCTGCAGGCTACCTCATTCTGTTCCCCCATGCAGGCTGAATCTCCAATTCGAGTGCCGTGATCATGCTCTCTCCCGACATACCACCGCACACGGCAAAAAGATAGTACTTATATGCCTGTGTGGGAAAATAAGGGAATTTAAGGTCCTGAACCTTACTTTCACTCTCGCGACCTGCAACCAGTTTGAAATGCACCCCGTCGTTACTGCCGAACAGATAGCATGCCAACGAGGGCATACTCTTTGCTTTCTCTGCACAAGGTTCGGCATAGGCATGCAGCATCAACTGCATTATACGTTTAGGCAGTTTCGACCCCCACAACTGAGGACGTGTGATCAACATCACCGAATTGTCACCCGAACAGGCATCGCCAATGCGGCACACCGTTCTGTCCGCGCCGCATTCTACAACAAGTTCCACGAACGAGTAACTGCGCACTGTATCCTTGACACGCAAGAGGATTCTGCTCCACATCCCATTCCTCAAAGAGTAGAGATAACAGAAATCAAACCTTGCATTAGAAAAGAGAATCTCGGATTGTGCCGGCATATACACCACATTGCAATCCCTCATAAAATCGGTGAACCCATGTCTGTCACCCGCTCCGCCAAGCTGCATCATCGACACCATCCTTGAAACCACTTTGTCTGAATAAATCGGGAACAGCGCATCATCACTCCTCTCAATACACTCCGACAGACGCACCATCTTTCCTCCACTTGCCAATATAACTCCCTGCCTGCTCACGAAGACCACCCCATTGTCGATGCCGCACACCGATGCCGGATTCACACAAACCTCACGCGAGAGAGGAAAGGAGGCGAGATAAGCCCCTGCACCCGAAGTGTCTACAGAGTTGGCCCATATCCCGTCACTGCAGAAGATATAAAGCGGATGTTGACCGAACTGGCCTTGCGATAGCGCGACCGTATTGCTTGCAAGCGCCAACACTTCGCCCTGCGACGGAGCATATGTGTACTCCGGCGGAAACGAAAACGGATTGTCAACAGCAGAAACTTTGAGTACATTCTTCTTCTCTTCGTACGGATTCATTTCCGTTTCATCTACACCACCGCCAAGCAGTTTCCAACTCCCATCTATCGGGATATTGCAGATTTCACTGTACGACTCTTCTCTGTCACATGCAGTCAAGGTGTAAGTTATACTGTCACCGTCAGCCAGGTCAGCGGTCTTGCTCACCAGTCGCAAACCGCTGTACTTTTCACCGGGAAAAGCCGCACCGTTGTACATCCAACTCCCTGCACTTTTAGAGAAGGTTATCGTGTGCACACCTGCGACATTGGAGAACATCCCTGCGACATCCTTATCACAGTTCTCCGCCGGCGTAACTCCATTTGACAGCGATGCCTTTACCGAAACACGCAAGCCGAGATACCACTTGTTCAGGTAGATCGCAATATCAAGATTCCTGTGCGGAACAAGTTCAAAGGTCTTGCAGAAGAGTTCCGTATCGACATAAGCATAGAGAGTCATCTCAAAAGCCCTCGCATCGGGATAGGAGAGCAAAGGAGGAAGTTCGTACACACCGTCATTCATTACAAGCGGAAGGTTGTCATATTGTCTGATGACCGAAGATGTTCCGGCAGAAGTCCTGATGCTTGTCCTTATGAACAGACACTCCAATGTCTCTTTATTGCCATATGCCGACGAAAGGAAGAAACTGTCATATCCCTTGAAGAACCACTCCTTGAGCGAACCTATATGCAACCTGTTATTGAACATGTAGCTGCACCCTGCCGACACCGATTTCAACGAAGCACTCACGCCCGAAAGGCTCTGCTGCAACACAAGGTTGGATTGCGAGACATCCTCGAGCCTGTCGACAAGTTCACCTTTGAGGTCATACTCGGCAATCTTGAAGAAGTGCCCTGCCGACACCACATCATTCCAAAGTTCATCCAGCGTCTTGTTCTGATATGTATCGTACTTCTTGAACACCCTTGAACTTGAATCACCGTCATAATACATTCCGCTTACCTCAGTGACCTTCTTTCCCATTATAGATCCGGTAGTGAAAAGGTCGATGCCCATGACAATATTCTCCCAAGCACCAAGGTCAACATTGGAAAAGGTAAATTCCGGCTTAAAACCGAGTACTGCAACATCATACGTCGAGGGGGATTCATTCGTATACGCTTTGGAATAGAAATTGCGAGTATCACGTGCCACCCCATTGATGCTCTCCTCGTCACTGACATACATCATCGGAGAGATTGAGATGTAAGACCCGTCGTAAAGACGGAGCGCAAAGCGGAAAAGAGCCCTGTCTACATAGCATCCATCCTTGTTCAATGCTGAAATGCACTCATCATAATAACCTTTTGAATTGCATCGCCATGTACTCTCGAACTTCGCGGTCGAAGTTGAATGGTATTTCTGCTCGGTAATGAGACGTTTCAGCCTTGATTCCGCCGTAATCTCAAGCGAAGGCATGGGAGGACGTTCCCCGAGCCAACGGTACTTGCCATCGTTGAAGAGAATATAGAATATCCCCTTCCCGGTAAAGCAGCACACCACATACCCGAGGAACCCGATGCCATCGACATCTTTCAGATCCCTGAAAAGCACCTTCTCCCCATTGTCATTCACTACGGCATTCCACTCCTTGTCGTATATATGCAGAGTTGCATCGCTGTCATCAGTGATACATATATAGTGCGATGCCATTTCGTGCCAGAAAACCTTTGAATAAGGATATTCAAGTCTCGCCACGGTCTCGGGGCGCGGCACCGGTACAAGGACACCGTCCTTCATCCTCATGTTTATGATATCGAGACATTCACCTTCGGGAGAGGTCATATTGTCCCCACCTCGGGCGATTCCTTTAAATGAAATAATCTTACGCATAAGTACTTTCAATCTGTTTCATCTCTTTAGAAATCTCACATACACCCTGTAGAGAAACCAGGCTGCCGGCAGCATAAGAAAGAGAAGCCATTTCCTGCCATAGTTGTGCGGAGCGCTCTTCTTGACTGTTTGCCGTTCAACATAAAGAGTATCCCGTAACATCACCGTATCACGCGCCATTCTCTCCTTGTACATGGTACGGTATTTTGTAAAGAAAACCGTATCGGCCTTATCGCGTATGTATATGCTGTCATGCACGAATATGCTGTCATGCACTATACGCTCGACAACATTGGTATGCGAGCTGTAACCGCTATCCTCTTTCACCACCTTCACGCTCTTGCAGCCAAGCAACGCAAGCAAGATAAGGCTACACCATATTTTTCTTGTCGTTTTCATGTTCAACAAAATCTTTAAGAAGCTTATTCTGTTCAAGCACACGCAGGCTCAGCAGATAGTAGATAAAATCGAGAATCCTGAACATCGTACTGCGATCGTCAGTAATCAGTCTCGCATTGCGCAGGATATTCGTGCCATAGAAATATATTGCCAGATATATCATGAACGAGACACAATGTACGGCTGCACGTTCCTCACCTTTGAAGCAACCCAGAAGATATATCGAGAGAATCATGCCGAAGTATATTGCCGCATCCCTGAAGAAACGGAAAGCCTTCTTGAAACTCCATTCACGGTGATTACATACATCGGCAAGCATACCAATGACAAAATTCAATGTGAACAGCAGTACCAACCCGTATATATCATTCTTTATCGGCATCAACAGCCCGGCAACATTCGCCAGTGCTGTCGCAAACAGAAACCTGACACTATCCATGACACTACAGTTCAAGACATTTGAACAGAAGAGGCTCGCTTCGTGTGGAGAATTTCACATATTGTCCACGCATGGCCCCCTCCAAAGTCACCTCGCACCTCAGTTCATCGAACCCGAAGTCATCGTACTTTATATACTCCTCCTCTCCGTCGATACTCACAAGCACGTCCACAGGGTAAGGCCCTTTCTTGTGTACACGCACCCTTACATCACCGCCACGACACTCCAACGGATCACTTTCCCATACATCACCGTTTTTATGAAAAGACAAAATCCTCAAAGCCATAACTCACCTCCTTTCAATGTTGTTGCCGTTACACAATGCCATCGCAAGCGACAGGAACATGTTTGCCGCATCGGGGCGCTCGAACACACTGTAGAGCAACGCCGCGCAGTTATAAGCCACCGCATCCGCCAATTGGTTACTGCATCCGTCAAGCCCCTCATCGGCATTGAATTCCGCTTCATATACAAAGTGCATAAAACGAGGAGCATCACCTTGCGACGGATAGAGCAATGCAACCCTTGCACCGTCATTTCCTACGCTCTCCACTGCCACAGGACGGCAGACACCTGCACGGGTCAGAGGATTGTTCTGTGCTGCAGCAACAGCCGAACCGGCAGAATACAGACGGGTACAAGGCCTTTGCCATCCTTCGAGTTGCAACGAAACAAGCGACACAAAGTCATGCGGCAATGAAACCACCGCACACTCTTTGCCACTATCGGCTACAGAAGACAATTCAACTCCGGCACTTCTCGCATTCACACATCCGCAACCCTCACCTTTGTTCCTTTGCGTCATTGCAACCGCCTGCGGCAAAAGAGCGATTATATGCTCATCTATCGAACGGGTATCCTCGGAGAGCAACGAAAGTTGCTCATCCGATTCAGCCTCGTTAAGGAGACGACGCACCTTACTTGCAATCTCAGCCGTAGCAATCATGACCAGTTGGGAAATGAGACACCTTTCTCCTGCGCTGCAGCCCTGACGGCACTCTTGTTCTGCAGATCCGAAATGGTGCAGTTATACGGAGCAGCCATAAGGAATGCCCTTGCCTGCTGCATGTTCGTCACCTCAGTCACCTTGACGGAAGCGGAAGGGGCACTGCCGGCATCCTGCATACACTCCTCGGCATCACTCTCCAACACCTCTACCCTTCCACGTTTTATTTCTCCGCTACGGAACGCATCACTGTTCTCGATAGCCCTCTGGAACAGAGGGTTGTCGGTTGTGTACTGTGCCGGATATACTCCGGTGGAGTTTATTGCACCTCCTGTAAATTCAATTCTAATAAGCGCCTTGCCAATCCTGAAATAGCTGTTGCGCTCAATCTGTCCATGTATCTCGTAAGTAATCAGTTTTTTCATAGTCATTGTTTTTGCAGTTTTTTAGAAAAGGGGTTACCCTTGGCCTGCGAGCAGAAATCATGGCCGTCAGGGAACCCCGGAGAGAGGGTGCTCACCCCTCGCTACAATTTTCAGACAAGAATCTCACCTGTATATTCAACCCATGTCGTGCCGTTGAAGGTAACCACGCTGCCGGCTGCGAACCAAAGTTTCTGTTCACCGTTAACGGTGTGGTTGACATCGGCAGTGAGCACTACCACATCATTCAGATTCGGTGAAGATGGCAGCGCCGCTGCACTTGTCACGTGCGATGCACCCGGAATATCACTCTCGGCTGCCGAACCGTTCACCCAAATGTGCGAGTAACCTTTAAGACATAGACAGTCGATTGTCATCACCACCTCACGCTTTGCCTCCTCACCGTCGACATTCTCGGTCTTTGCATCCTCGTTCTTCATGTAGTAGCGTACAAGACCGTTCTCATCAATCAAGCCACCGCAATGCGCATAGCCGAGAGCATCAAGAGTAGGATCGTGGATAAGGTCAATATCGCCGAATACAGTGTGAATCTTTGTACACTCGATGCCGAACACCTTATCGCCTGTCACACTGATGTTCTTGTGCAGCGTGAGGTCAATCTTCTGGATATCGTTAAGCAACTGCTTGCCCAACAGCCAGATAGCCCTCTTTGTACAATTGAAACCGGTGAACTTAACCATAGAAAGGTTGATAAGATCGGCAAATGTAATCTTTGACGAGAGGTCATACTGACGTTTGAACTGCCAACGGATACCCTTTGAGAAGTAGTCCCACTGATAGCCCATGGCATTGTCCATAGCCTGCACCTTGAACTTACCCGGCTGCCCCACCCATGCAGTGCGGCAGCTCTCAAGACGGAACTGGCGAAGCACAGCCTCGGCAATCTGCGACTCGCTGAACTGGATACGTTTCTTCTGCGCAGCGAAGTAATCGCTCACGATACTGTTGCATAGCTGTTTCTGCAGATACATGCGTTCGGGTACAGGAACGATTGTCGAAGGGGCGATGAACTTCTGTGTCTCGTACGCAGCCGAAGACAACAGGATAATCTCTGTACCGGAAGGAATTGTGGGCACAACACAATAGTCATCGCTTGCATTCACCTTTGGACCGTTCACTGCCATGGCAATAGGCGCCTCGGTTGTACTGTTTTTTCCCACGAAGAAGAGCATGAGGTCGACTCCCGGCAACTCAATCTGTCCGGTGGCATCATAACCGTTCACACCCTTACAGATAGCAGTGTAATACTCCTGGAAAATCTTTCTCTCGCCTGTCGTCGAGAAAGGGATCTCGGCACGTGTAGCCTTGATGCCTGTATATGTCTCGTTGGTATACGCCTTAGAGCGCTTGTCATCGATGAGGTAATGGTCGACCTCGAAAGAGTTCACCCTCACCTGGCGGCGTATCTTGCGCTTTATTGTATCAATGACACTCTCGTCGCTCGCAATGCCAATTATCTGGTCATCCACATCGGCATCGATGATGTCACTGCCCGACTCTCGCGCATTGGAGACCGTTGTTGCCTCGCCCAAAGCCTGTGTTGCCAGCCCGGCAATGCCATTAGAGGTTTTAGGCAAGCCGCCCGGAACCACATTCACCGCCGCAAGCATAAGCCCCTCAGGCGAATCGCACAGGAAACAGAGCACCGCTGCCACTACGGAGAGAATCACAAACAGAGGGTTCTCCCTCATGAAAGAAATAATTTTTTTCATAGTAATTTAGTTATTGGTTAATAATAAGAAACATCATGCGTTCAGAGCCTTCTCAATGAGAGAGTTGCGTTTGGGTTTAGGTTCTGCTACCGGTGCTGCACTTGCCATACCCTTTGGCAGTCCGTCACCGAAATCCTGTTTCATGCGCTGGATACTTGTATTTCGCCCTTTTATATCACCGGCAGCAAAAGCATCCTCGACATCCTTATCATATGTAAGCGCATGGTCGAGTGCCGTACAGACCTCATGAGTGTAGCGCCCTGCCATTATCGGGAAAACGACCTGCTCCCATACATTGTCCATAAACTCGGCAGGGTCATATCCATGTTCACGGCAAAACTCCTCGATGACAGGACGGCTCTCCTGCAGATTCGCCTCATACTCCTTGCGGTCGTTCGCCATGCGCATGACCTCCTCCTTGCGCTCCTCGTCGGCAAGCATCATCTCCTCAAACTCAGGAGAATCCTCATCCACGTCCATAAGCGATCGTCCGAAATATCGCGCAACTGCACTATGAGCGTTACGTTTGCCCTGAATCATGTCGAGCAGCATCTGGGCCATACGCGGGTCACGTTCAAGAACCTCTTTCAAACGTTCGTTCTGCTCGCTGTTCATATGTACATACTGCAGCAACAGGTCCTGCGATGTAGGGTCGTCGATAGAAAACTCATCACCGAAAATTCTTTTGAGACCCGAGTCGAGCCTGCCATAGCCACCATCTGAGATGATATTTGCCGCAGCACCGGGATTCTCATTTGCCTGCATTCCACCATCGGGAACTGCACTGGCATTCATGTCATTAAAATTCTGTTCCATAGTTTTTTTGTTTTTTCAACGGCAAAGGAACAACACCAAAAGCCTCTCAAGGTTGCTGAATTGACAATTTGGTAAAACCTTTAGGGAAGTTCTATAAATCAGGAATCAATTATTCTTGGCACACTCGACCACAGCAATCCATTATAGATATATAGCTTTTTTTGGCTACCTGTTGATAACTTGTGTCAAAACAGCAAACATAAAGCCATTTTTGTCTATACTTTTGTAGCAAAAAAAGCAGCATGAAAAACACACTCAACAGTTCTGTCCGCGAAGCGCGTAGACAGGACATTCTCGACACCTTCTTCAACACAATGAAAGAATCGCGCAAAACAAGGCCTTACATTACACAAGGCGAAGTAATTGAACTGGCATCAAAGAGCAGCGCTCCGCGCTTCTATGTCACTTTTGAAAACGCAAGGCGTTTCGTGTCACTGCTTATGCGAGGCAAGAAACTCCCGATAGTAAACAAGAACAAGCAAGAGATGTACAAGGAAATCTACCGCCGTTACAAGGCAAAAGTCAAGGATGCCAATGCACGTTACAAGTACATTATACTTGAAGATATCATCGAAGAGCCTGCCCCATCGTTCTACATCGATGGCGAGACCTTCCGCGGCATCATCTACACAACACTGCGCAAGAACAGCAAAACAAACGAATGCAAGGCAATTGCATGAGTTTTTTCAAGAAATATGAGAGGTTAAATGGAGGCTTGAAACCGAAAAACCATCCCATCGAGCATTTCCCCCTCTGTGCTATACCTTTGAAAGTCTTGTGGATATGTATCCTCTGATTGCGGCATACACGCAGAGGAGTACTCTCAACAAAACTGATGCCGGTACATTTTCCCAGCAAAACTTTCTTGATCAACAAGACAAGAGGGACAGCAACATCTCTTTCCAGTTTAACAAAACGATTATATGACACGACCTTTGGGAAAAGTCCGCGCAGATGTTTACATACCTTTCCAATCCTGAAAAAGATTATACAATCTTGGGAGATGTTTATTTTTTTGATGAGCAAGGAGAATATATAGAATCAGTAAATCACGTTCAATTGCAAAAAAGGATATGGAATAACAACCACTCCTCTCCACCGGCAGAAACAGTGCCCCACAAAGCACAATAAAAAAAGCAGGCTGCCGGTGGGTCCTTTAATCTACAGCACTAACTTTTACAGTGGGTGCTGTTCTTATACAACCACGCATACCTCTTTGTCATCTTGACGACTGAAAGGAGGAAAGATCTCGATGGACAAAATGAACAACGGAGGGGAGAATGCACTAAACATTGACTGAACTCGATAAGCGCGACCCACACAGCACAAACATTGTCTGTGCTTCACGTAACCGTTCGCAGTTCGAAC
Source organism: Bacteroidaceae bacterium (assembly GCA_017398805.1). GTDB lineage: Bacteria > Bacteroidota > Bacteroidia > Bacteroidales > Bacteroidaceae > HGM04593. The sequence continues at coordinate 60,682 of JAFQEZ010000068.1, forward strand.
TGTCGATGTTGTACATTCATCATCAAACTTATGTCAACACAGCAACCTCTACCCAACACCGGGCTTATATCTTTGCCAAAAAAAGAGGATGAAAGAGGTTACAATCACAATCGAATGGAATGATATCATCGGGCGTATCTTTGCCGAGAGCGGATATGCAGCTCTTGCACGTGCAAAAGCCGGATTACCCGAGCAGTTCACCGATATTCTGCAAGTGACTGAGGATGACCGCAGGATACTTAAAGGGTATATACGTGACAGCATAAACGAAGCTGCCGTAACAATAAGCCGCTACCTTGCGCCCTGCTCTGTGAAGTTCATCGGGAACGCCGGTGAAGAAGAGCCTTTGGTATATCTTACTTTCACACCACCACACAACTACCCCGAGAAAATGCTGCCTGCGCTTAAAGAGTGCATATCGGCACTTGCTGTATCACGTTGCCTGCAATACTGGGCATTGACAGTAAAGCCGGACGAGGCTAACATACATATCCCAAAGGCACAAGGGGAGCAGCTACATATGCGCGAGCTGCTATCGGCACGCACACGTCCGGTAAAAGAGAGCGGCACAGACGACAATATAATTGAAATGTAAGAAACCGAGAAGTTTCTAAACAGCTACTAACTATGAAAAACACTATACTTATCGGGTGGAACGAACTGCAACAGCAGATTGATTTAAGGAACTATTACATGGGAGAATCGGCAAAACGCAAGGATATCGATGCCGACATCATACAAAGCAGCAAGGATGATGAAGAACTGCTCCTTATGTTTGCCGCAGAGGCAGCTAACGGGCTGGTTACTGCTGTTGCTCTTCGTTTCCCTTATGTAACATGCAATGTAGATAAGGATTACCTCTCCTTTATTTTTGAAACAACAAACAACGGTCGCGAGCACCTTATACCAATGCTCAAACAGGCAATCAACGACTATCTTGTCAACGAGATAACCATGCAGTGGCTCCTACACCGCCAGCCACAAATGGCACAAACAAACATATCGCTACGCAACAGTCTCTACAGCAACGTACAGCACCTGTTCGCAAAGTTCTACAACACAACAAAGGTGCGCAGACGTCCAACAGACCTTGCAGGAATATAATTATGAGGAAGGAACAGATCATTAAAGAGAATCTGCGACGGCTGGGAGAGATCTCAGCCGTTTACAATCCGATAAGCGGCGAAGGGTCGACATCGGTGGAGCGCGTTGCCGTAACCGTCGAAGGTTTTCCTATCGAGACTCTCTATCTGCCCGTGAGCATGGCTTCTAGCGAGAACATCAAACGGCTCGCCGAAGTGGGCGCAAACGGATACATAAGAGAAACTACAGGCAAGGAGGCTACCGACCGCAGTGTGATACGTCTTTGGCTGGAGTTCTGCCTCACACGCATAAAGCACGACTTCGAGTATTGGGCACGCACCATGACAACCATTGCCGACAAAGGCAAGGGGCGCGACACCGCATTCACCCTGAACCGTCCGCAACGCATATACCTTAAGGCCATGGAGAGATTGCGCCTGCAGGAGAAACCTATTGACATAATCCTGCTCAAGGCACGCCAATGGGGAGGCAGCACACTTACACAGCTCTACATGCTATGGATACAACTCGTGCACAAGCGTAACTGGAACAGCGTTATCTGCGGCGACATCGAGAAACAGTCGTCCATAGTGGCAGGCATGCTCTCTAAAGTCATCAGCCGCTACCCTACCTGGGCCACAGGAGGGAAACGCATCATCACATCACCCTATCAGGGAGCACAAAAGACGCGAGTCATAAGCTGGAGCAACAGCCGCTACTCGCTCGGTTCGGCACAGAAGCCCGACTCACTGAGAAGCGAGGACATAAGCATGGCGCACCTGACCGAAGTGGGGCTATGGAAAGCGACACAAGGACGCAAGCCCGAAGACCTTGTCCAATCCATCTTCGGTTCAATAGCCAGCGGTCCTTATACGATGAAAGTCATCGAGTCCACGGCAAAGGGTGTCGGTAACTTCTTTCACCGTACATGGATCGATGCTGTGGAAGAACGGAACAATTTCACACCGGTATTCATTCCTTGGTTTGCCATAGACCTCTATAGCAAACCCATCGAGCAGGAGAGTTACGGTTCTTTCATCGAGGGCATGAACGAATATGAGCAGCATCTTTTTTCTTTAGGCGCCACACTCGAAGCCATAGCATGGTATCGCGACAAACGGCGCGAAATACCCGATGAATGGCGTCTTTTCAGCGAGTTCCCTTCGACACCCGAAGAGGCATTCCAGAGTACCGGCTGCAGGGTGTTCAAGATAAGTTATGTAGAGAACATACGAAAGGATTGCTGCCCTGCACCATTCATCGGCGACATCGTGACAAGCAACAGAGAGGGAAAGGAAAAGGTGGAGTTTGTAAAGGCATCACCGGGAGAGAAGGAGGGCAACTGCCTGAGCATATGGCTGATGCCGGAAAAAGAGAACAGCATCAAGGACCGCTATGTAGTCACGGTAGATGTAGGCGGCACAGGCAACAAGGCCGACTACTCATGCATAGTGGTTGCCGACCGCATTGCCATGATCGAAGGCGGAGTACCTGAAATTGCAGCCTGCTGGCACGGACACATTGAACATGACAGGCTGGCATGGAAGGCCGTTGAGATTGCACGCGCCTATAATAATGCATTGCTGGTGATAGAGGCAAATACACTTGAGACCGAAGGAACAGAAGGCAATAACTTCGAATATATACTCAATGAGATTGCAGGGCATTACAGCAACCTCTATTGCCGGACATCACAGATTGAGATAAAGCAGGGGCGTCCGCGCCGTTGGGGATTCCACACAAACAGCTCCACCAAGCCTATGGTGATAAACTTTCTGATTAAGGCGTTGCGCGACGGGCTTTACATTGAAAGATGCCTGCAGACCACATACGAACTCGACCTTTACGAATTCAAGGAGAACGGCAAGGAGATGGGAGCCATCGAAGGCAACCACGACGACCGTGTAATGGCAACAGCCATTCTTGTATGGGTTTGCTACAACTATCCGCTGCCACAGCGCATTCAGCCGGCACGCAGCGGCAAGAACCGTACACGCATAATAAGCGAAGCAAGCATATGAACAATCGGCAGTAGCACAAACTACGGCTCAGTAGAAATTTCGTGTGAGCGAAATAATTCTGGTACAATAAAACTGCTATTCCTTTGATTGTTTTACCCTTAATCTGTTGTCGTTTATTCTTCTTATAGTCGTTCTATCACATACTTTTCATGACTGAAAAGTATGCAAAAGGTCCCGGCACACGGAAATTCCAGTCGACCTCTTTTTTGTTCAAGAGTCGCAAGCGACATCTTTCAGTCAAAGAGGTCTTGCCGCTTGAACTTTCTGCTTGATTTTTGGGTGCTGCGGGACTCCCTCAGTTACCCGCTTGCAAG